>DAOQWA010000017.1:0-56899 GCA_035341855.1 Bacteroidia bacterium | reverse complement strand
ATCAATCTGGTCAAGGGATGGCATGAACTAAGGCTAAAGAACAATATGACCACCAGAGGCAATAAATATATTCGATTCATCTGATATATTTTATTTATAACTTCAATAGAATAAATATTCAAACGGTAATCTTCAGACTTTAATAAGCCTGAACAGGTACAATATCAAATTAAATATTAAACATCAAAAGGCAAGTGTCCATAAATCGAATAAAAGTTTAATTTATGCGAACAACTACTTTGGTATTTTAAAGCTTATCTCGTATCCATGATCTTTCCGAATCATTGGATGCTCCCCTTTTGCCAAAACTATTCTGTTCTCAGTTCCTAAATCCCTGCATAATTCCATCGGGATCTCATAGGGTTCACTCATAAGAAAACTCTTGCCTGCGAATGCATCAGGCTGCTCAGCAGCTTTTGCATAGGGAATTTCTAACAATAAAATATCACCTTCCAGGTTCATGCTTGAGAACTCCCCTGCCTCACCAAATTTTTGCTCAAATATTAAACAAAGTCCAAAGCCTAGGCAGTTATACTTCTCGACTCCATATTTTACTCCAACAAATCTTTTACCGCGAGCAAAAGAATCTGAGGATAAGAATAGCTGAGTCAACAATAAAATCAATATTAGTCTGAATGAATTTACGTAATTTTTCATGTCTAATGATTTATAATTTAAAAAACGGGGTTGTGACCAGGCACAACCCCACCAATTTATTTAACCGGAATCCTGATGTACACAGCATCTTCCAAACGCTTCATTCGGTACTTTCCTGCAGGAAGGATCAAAGATTTCTGGGATCCGAATTCTTTAGAAATTTCTCTATCTACCTCAAAATCTTCTTCCATAATAAACATGTCATTATCAAATTGATTTGGATTCTTCTTCGCAATATCTAAAGGAACTTCCAACTCCATAATATTATTCTCCAAAGAAACTTTTACCGGACGCTCCAACTCTATTTGCCCGTCAACATGGAACCTGCAAATTCCGAATCCTCTGCAATCGCGTGACCTTCTCCCCCATTCAATATCAAAAATCAGAGTAATTTTTGTGCCGGCAGTTTCTGCTTTGCAGGACTGAATCATCGGCTCAAAAGTCATAAAGCCCAGCATCAGAATGATAACAACTTTGTAATACTTTTTCATGGTGTGATAAATTTTATTTTTAAATGAACTAATAGTTTATGAATTGATTTATTCGCTCTTCCACCTAAATCGAAAGCGGTACTTTCTCCACCTCAGAAATAACTTTGTTGTGTTAGGAACAATATAGCTCAACATATGGCTGATGGTCTTTGATCGCCACAAACGTAGAACCGGACAAGAGCAGAAACAATGGGAGCAATACTAATTCGGAGGGGAACATGTACTAAATATTCAAAAAAGATTCTCCGCATTTAAGAAACGATTTATCCACATTCACTGCCAATTGCTTGTTGATACACACATCATTAAACATCATAAAGTAAATGTTCAACAATTGAATTGAGCATTACTTAGTGGTGTTATTAATTAATATAAATCAATATGATTCTGCTAAAAGACTTTCACAACCTATTTGGACAATGGCTTCAGGAAAAGTTAAATCTTGAACAGAAAGTTCCTTGCTGTTTGTGGAATGAAATGCATAGAACTTTAGATGAGTCCGGTCCATTCAGGCAAATAATTATTCTACAACAAATTCAAAGCAAAAACGAATTTTCAATTCTAAAAGAGTTAAATAAAATGACAACATCTCATCACAAAATCATCTGGTGGAGTGGAAATTATTTAAATGATGAGGATATAATTGATCTGTTGAACTATGGTGCCAACGCTATAGTCAGCTCCAAACAAGATTTGCATGAAATTCTTCGTGCTGTTGAAGAGGTTTTGGATAAAGGAATATACTATAATGAAATTGTTAATAAAGCATTACATCATGTTTGCTTACGAAACAAAATTCTTAGCAATCGAAGTGAAAACTTAAACCATTCATTAGACCTCAGGGAAAAAAAGGTAATTGAACTACGCTATTCAGGAAAGACTTCAAAAGAAATTGCTGATATTCTCTTTCTGAGTAAAAAAACTATTGATAAAATATTTGGAGACCTGTATCGTCGTTTTGAATGCAATAATTTTTTCGAACTACTCAGAGTTTGTGAAAATAAACTTGAACTTAATTCAGTTCTTCGTATTAGAAGTTGATAGAGCCGCCTTGTATTCTTTCAAATAAAAAGGTTCAAACAATGCCAAATTTTCAAATTGATTTGAAACATATTTTCTTTCTGCGATTGTACACATAGGCCCTGCACTTGCATTAGCAATCAGAGTATAATTAGCATTCTTTTGAGGAGAAAAAATCACTTTGCTTTTCTCTGCGCCATCACCGGTAAAATATATCGTATGTCCTGCTAAATAATCTGACAGACTATTGGGATTCAAAACAATTGATGCTACTTCATTAATTCTCTTCAAATTTACATCATACAATGCCATGTATACTTCCATCCTTCTGGCATCGATCATTGGACAAAACAATATTGGATGTACAGGATTGTCAACTTTTGCTAAATCGTCTTTTGCCTGTTGTGCTAATGATTCTAAACTTGAAATAGAAATTAGAGGGATGTCAAGGGCATAACATAATCCTTTCGCAGCACTCACACCTATCCGAAGTCCGGTATAAGATCCCGGTCCGCTACTGACTGCTATGGCATTGATATCACTTTTAGAAATACCTGCTTCTGAGATCAATTCAGAAATAAATGGCAGTAGTTTCTCTGCATGAACATATTCATCACCAATCTCGCGTAAGGCTTGTAAACTTCCACCTATGGAAAGTGCAACAGAACACACTTTAGTAGAAGTCTCAATACAAATTATTGTAGCCATGAATTAATTGGAGAGCTGATCAAGAATTGCTGAAAAAAGATAATGTCAAACAAGGTGTATCCTACTTTTCTTTATTATAAAGCTCTTCTTTCTTCACAACTTCTACCTTATCATTATCCTTTAATATCTTTGATATAGAACTATATGGTCCCGTCACGACAACTTCTCCTTCTTTTAGTCCTTTAATAATTTCAATATAATTATTATCCTGGATTCCAATTTCTACAGGTCTTAATTTGACTGCTCCATCAACGACCACGAATACACATTCAGATAGCTTATCTTCCAGCTTGTCGTTTTCACGCACATTCTCAACAACTTTGACTTTGTCTTCATCCTCTAACTGCATTTTCTCCGAATCCTTCTTTACTGAATTTTTCCCTTTTGTTGTATCTCGTGTAGTTACACTTTGTATAGGAATCGAAGTGACATTAGTTGCTCTTTTAGTCATGATATCAACGGTTGCAGACATTCCCGGATTAAACACAGCCCTGTTAGGTCGCTCCGGATCCCTGATTTCTTCGTATGATTCTCTTAAGATCCGGATCTTCACAGTGAAATTGGTGACCTGATCTACACTCACTCCAATTGTGTTCGCTGAATTTGCAACTTCAGTCACAATTCCTTTGAACTTTTTTCCAAGATAAGCATCCACTTCTACAGTAGAAGTATCACCGACATTAACACGGACAATATCATTCTCATTAACATCAACATTTACTTCCATTTCATTCAAATTTGCCAGTGTCATGATCTCCGTTCCTGCAAACTGGGACGTTCCAACTACTCTCTCTCCTTTTTCTACATTAAGTTTGGAAATAGTCGCATCAACAGGTGAAAAAATAGATGTCTTACGTAGATTATCCTGAGCTTCTTTTACTGAGGCTTCTGCACTGCGAACTCCAAAATCTGCAGCAGCAACACTTTGTTCTCCTGCGGACACTTCTGCTTTAGCCACTTCAAATGCAGATTTAATACCCTCCCATTCACTTGCAGAAATTAGTTTTTCATTGAACAACTTTTGATTTCTTTCATAAGCCATTTTTGCCTTCTCAAACTGTGACTGAACTTGTGTCAGTCTGGATTTTGCATTAGCAACATTTGCCTTACTCGAGTTCAAAGCAGCAACAGAGCGATCAACATAACTTTGATAGATGTCAGGTAGAATTCTGGCAAGCAATTGTCCTTTGCTGACACGATCTCCTTCTTTTACCGGAAGTTCCACAATTTCACCGGACACATCCGGACTAATTTTAATGGCCACTTCTGGTTGGATCTTTCCACTTGCAGAAACTGTCTCGACAATATCTCTAAGTATTACTTTTTCAACAGTGACTTTCCTGGCTTCATCACCACCTATCCAACCGGCTTTCTTTCCGATAATTGCGAAAATGATAAAAACGACAACTGCAATAATCAGCCATTTCATCGGTTTATTTTTCTTTGCCATAATTCTTGTGTTGATAGAATTGATTCTGTGTATAATAAGTGCTTAGTCTCTAAATTACCTTAGAATTTTAGAGGTTTACCCTGATAGAAATCTAATATTTTCAATCGAAAGATAAAATCGTATTTGGCTTGTAACAAGTCCGCTTCTGCATTTGCCAGATTATTTTTTACAAGAAGGTAGTCGTATGAACTGATAAGTCCAAGATCATACCTTTGCTGATTGAAAGCAAACGACTCACTAAGTGCTCTCTGACTTTTTTCTCCGGCTTCGAATCGTTTAAAAGCAGAGTAAGCATCCGAAACGGCTTGCTGTACACTTTTCATCATATTCTTTTTTGTCTGATCGAGGTTTAACCGGGATTGTTCTAGATTAATTTTTGACCTTGCTACATTTGTTTTTGCAGCCCAACCGTTAAATAAAGGAACCTGCAAACTAAATCCGACAGATTTTCCAAGGTTATTATCCAGCTGATCTCTAAAAGGTGTTTGTTCAAACTTTGGGTCAGTATTATTTATAAAAGTAAAGACTGAATCACCGGTGCCTGTAAAGCCTGAAAATATTGTAGTTGGAGGATTTATTTCGTAACCCACTATATCCTGACTGGAAGTACTGAAGTTAGTACCAATGCTTCCAGATAACTGCAGCCTCGGATAACGGGCACCCCTTGATATTGCCAATCCTTTTTCTGCACTTTTCACTCTTAGCTCATAGCTTCTGATGTCAGGTTGAGTTGTCAGTGCAGCAGCATAAATAACATTTACATTCATCTGGTCAGCCGGAAGAGCAGGGTCACTTAACACCGGTTCTTTTATATCGAATTCGTTGTCAAGGTTCAATTCCAACAATTGCTTGAGGTTAAGTAATGATTGGTCATAAGAGCTTTGTGCTTGCACCTCACGAAGTTCATCTGATGCAAGCTGTGCTTCCATATCCAATAGATTTCCTTTTGACAGAGATCCAAGTTCGAACATCCTGCTGATCTTATCTCTTTGTACACGGGTCGCTTCAACCTGGGCTTTTGTGTTCTTAAGTAATTCTTTATTATACAACACCTGAAGGTAGTACGTCACGACATTTAAAGAAATATCATTTCGAACCTTTTGAAGATCGAACTGACTACTTAAAAAATTAAGCTGGCTTTGACGCAAGGCATTCTGCAATTGGAATCCTTCGAAGAGGGAAATACTACTACTTATTGCAAAATTATTTGATCTAACCTGACTTGTTGTGAAAGAATTGGTGAATGGATCAATACTTCTTCCATAGTAATAATTCTGCGACGCAGAACCATTTAAGCTTGGAAAAAGGTTTGCAATACTTTGAGATTTATAATGCTGATTCAATTCTGTCGTCAGTTCGGTCTGACGAATCTGAATATTATTCTCAAGGGCATGATCAATACATCGCTGAAGATCCCATTGCTCCTGAGCAAATCCCAAAACCGGGATCAGCAAGCAGATTGAAGCTAAAAATACCAGTGCCTTAACTTTCATAAAATTTATATTCCGCGCAAATTACTTCAAATTTATGAATTCAATGGTGGTTTAATCAAGTTTAAATAAGGGATTTGATACATATTCTTCCAATATCAATTGAATAACAAGCCTCCAATGATCTTTATGCGGAATGTTCCAAAAGCAAATTTAGACTGAGTCGCATGATCTCCCCCATGTTACGGCACTTTAAAAATGTATCCCTTTTATAGTGATCTGCCAATTCATTCCTTAATTGGTCGGTTTTATCGATCAAGGATACTGTATCCTTCACCATGACTTCTAAAAGCGAAGCAATCCGGAAATGTGCAATTTTAAGTCTCCGAGCCATCAGGGAGCGTTCTTCCAATTGGTACTGATTAGCCGTTTCCTTATTTATGTATTTCACACATAAGTCGACATAAGGATTATTCTCTTTAAAATATTGTGGGAGATATAAAGCCTTTCTGCCCTCATAACTTTGCTGATCAAAATCTATGGCACGAAAACGAAATTGCGTATCATCAAAATCCAGTGTCATGTCAATGACAAAGTTATAGGATCTCATATCACCTAAAAGCCTTACAAAACAACGCTCATTGAACTTTATAAATTCCTTTGCCAAACGGGTTTCGTTAATTCCTGCTTCATACAAATTATTTTTCACAAACTGATCACCCGGGATACCGATGATATGTTCTTCGACCAGAGTATCCGCATCTACCAAAAAATTGATCCGGTTAGGAGAAAGCAAATCCTCAAATTCCAAACCATATACCCGTGAAGCATCAGCAAGCTTCACATAGTAATAATCGTAATTATCATTAAATTGGTTTTTAATCCTAATGCGGAATGGCTTTGAATTTCCAAAAGGACAAAAATCTATTCTGTCGACATATAAGTGTTCCATCAGTCGCATGTCGCCTTCCACTTTCATCAATGCATAAGTTTGTACCAAACGCTGGTTCAACTCTTCTGTCTCCGCAGGCAGGTAAAAAACTGTTTCCCACAAAGTATCTTTTCCTGTTTTATCTAACAGAGGAATGCTGAAGTTAAATCGCAGCAAATCCTGATAACGAAATGGCAATGTTTCTACACGCCCAAAATCATCAAGGTAAATGAACAGTTCTTCCTTGATCCTATAGCTTAATTTTTTTTTAGAAATAGAATTCATTGAATTAAAATAGCCGGTTAATAAGTTGACGCTTTTCCATCAGAATACAGATGTAATGAACATCCGGATTCTGCCAAATTACTTGAATTTCAAGCTGAAGAATCCAACTTTTAAACAATTACTGAACAGATCACGGTCAAGAATTCCCGAAACGGCCTCTTTTAATACAATTCTACATTCTTGAATCCTTTGTAAGAAAGAACTTGAAATTCATTCAACTCGATGAAATCAATTTCGTCTGAAAGAGTAGCCTGGGGATCAAGCCTGTCCATTTGTGAAAAAGCTGATTTTCAAGGCATTTTATACTATGAAATTCTCTTCCACAAATCTAAGATCCTTAGCTCAAAGAACCATTTTTGTTCTTGGAATTGTAATACTATTTGCTGCTTCACCGAAACAACTTTATGCAACTCATATTAGTGGAGCTGACCTGACCTATACCTGGATAAGTGGAAATACCTTTGAACTGGAACTCACCCTATACAGAGACTGTTCCGGTATCACAGCCCCGAACAATGTTTCAATAAATTACAGATCCGTAAACTGTGGTTACAATTTGAATGTGACCTTAGATAAAAAACCGGGAACCGGACAAGAAATAACTCAACCTTGCAATTCTTCTGCCACCACCTGTACCGGCGGTACCAGTCCGGGTATACAAAAGTATGAATACATTGGAAACGTTACACTCCCAGCCCAATGTACTGATTGGGTCTTCGGTTATGCCATTTGTTGCAGAAACTGTGCGATTACAACACTCACCTTTAGCCCTCCCAATTGTTCGGGCGCACCTGCAACATATATCGAGGCGACGTTGAATAATCTGAATGCACCAAGAAATTCCTCGCCTCTATTCTCCAACCTTCCTGTTGCATTTTTTTGCATCGGACAACCTTTTCATTATAATCACGGAGCCTTCGATATTGATGGTGATTCAATAGTCTATTCATTCATTCCTCCGAGATCTGCAGCCGGTACAAATGTTGTATTTACACCACCGTATTCTGCAACCAATCCGATCAGCTCTTCTCCTCCACTAACTCTTTCCCCGACTGGAGACATCGTTCTTAATCCAACAAGTATTGAAGTAGGTGTGATGGCCATCCTGGTTCGTGAGTACCGTAATGGAGTGCTCATAGGTTCTGTCGTCCGGGATATGCAGGTATACACACAAGCCTGTTCCAATTTGCTACCAACGGCTTCAGGAATAAACGGAACAAACAATTATACCATAGCAGCTTGCCCGGGAGTACCTCTCAGCTTTAATATTTTTTCAGCTGATGGAAACAGCAATCAAAATGTTAGTATGGACTGGAACTGGGGAATTGCAGGAGCTACATTGAACACAACCGGCGGTTCCAGACCGGTCGGCACATTTAACTGGACTCCTACATTGGCTGAGGCACGAAGTACTCCATATACATTTACAGTAACCGTGATTGATGACAACTGTCCTAGTTATGGATCACAAACTTACTCCTACAGTATTATTGTCCCGCCCTTATCTGCTACTGCAAGCTCTATGCCGGTTCAATGCGCAGGATCAGCAAGCGGAAGTGCCAGTGTAGTTGCCAACGGTACCGGACCATATCAATATTTGTGGACACCGGGAAATCAAACAACATCTTCGATAACAGGGATCATGTCGGGTAGTTACAGTGTAAGAGTCACAGACCTGTATGGCTGTACAGTTACATCCGGTAGCACGGTTGGATCACCAACATCAGTCAGTGGAACCATCCTCAGCACTACTGATGTCAGGTGCAATGGTGGTAGCAGTGGGTCTGCAACTGTTGGTGCATCCGGTGGAACTGCCCCTTATACATATACTTGGAGCCCATCCGGTGGAACTCTTGCAACAGCCACAGGTCTCTCTGCAGGTGCATACATGGTTACCGTAAGAGATTCCAGAAATTGTACACAAACGATCAACCTGAACATAGCAGAACCTCCTCCAATAAATCCGCTCACCACAGCAACATCTTCAACATGTGGCAACAGTAATGGTTCTGCAAGTATTAGTGTTAGCGGCGGAACAGAACCCTATAGATACTCCTGGAATCCTGGTGGAGCAACCGGTTCCACAATAAGTAACATCTCTGCAGGGACATATCAGGTTAATATCCTGGATGCACAAAACTGTGTTGCGAATGCTCAAGTGCTTGTCAGCAATATAAACGGTCCGACTTCTACGCTGAGTTCAATCAATCATGTCACTTGTTATGGTGGATCCAATGGTTCGGCTACAATAACTGTTAACAATGGCACAGCTCCTTTCACATATTTGTGGTCAAACGCAGGCTCAACAACATCTACAATAAATAATTTAAGTGCAGGAAATTATTCCGTCCAAATTCGTGATGCAAACAACTGTATCCACAGTTCACCATTCACGATTACTCAGCCGCAACCTCTGACAAGTTCCGGTTCTTCAATGCCTATTAGCTGCTTCGGTGGAAATGATGGTCAGACAAGTGTATTTGCCAGCGGCGGGACTCCGCCTTATACATATACCTGGCTTCCGGGCGGAGCGACCACAGCAACAATAAATGGGATTAGTTCCGGAACATATACCGCACGAGTTACGGATCAGTATGGCTGTAGCACATTATGTACAAATGCAGTTGCATCAGCAAGTGCATTGAGTGCAAGTATCTTCAGTACAACAGCAGTAAAATGTCATAATGGGAATGATGGAACAGCATCCGTATCTGTTTCCGGCGGAACGCCGCCTTATACATATCTATGGCAACCTTATGGTGGAACAAATTCAACTGCTACAGGTCTGGATACAGGATTTTATCAAGTCACAATTCGTGATGCAAATAATTGCAATCAAGTACTAAATATAAATATAAATCAACCAACGGAATTAACACTTGGTTATAGTACACAGCCTGCCGGTTGCGGACTCAGCAATGGGTCTGCAAGTGTTAATGTTTCGGGAGGAGTATCTCCATACACTTACTCATGGTCTTCAGGAACATCTACTACATCTACATTATCAAATATTCCCGCAGGATCATACCAGGTAAGTGTTCGTGACGCGAATAATTGTTTGATCAATTCTTCCGTTGCGGTTTCAAATAGTAGCGGACCCTCGGCTGCAGTATCCTCTATCAGTCATGTTCTTTGCAATGGCGGAAACAATGGTTCTGCTGCAGTAAATGTGAGTGGCGGAACAGCTCCGTTCACATATCAATGGTCACATACTTCCGGAAGCTCAGCGACAGCATCAAATCTACTAGCAGGAAATTACTCTGTAACAATTACAGATGCGAACAATTGCGCTACCGGTTTACAACTAAGCGTCCTCCAACCAACAGCTTTAAACTTACAAATTTCTTCTATAAATAATCTTTGCTCAGGCGGTAACAGTGGTCAGGTATCTGCAAACGTCAGTGGCGGCACGGCACCTTATATTTATAATTGGCAAGCAGGTGTTTCGACAAATTCCATTATGTCAGGATTGGCAGATGGCACCTATTCCGTTCTTGTCACAGATCAGCATGGTTGTACTTCTCTTTCTTCAGGCACAATCTCGTCACCTGCATCAATTATTGGCACAGTGCTTAGTTCATCAGACGTAAGTTGCTACGGAGGCAGTGATGGGAGTGCAACAATAACAGCCAGCGGAGGCACATCTCCTTATACTTATCTTTGGACATCTATTGGCATTAACTCGTCAACGGCAACGGGTTTGTCGGCAGGATCATATTCAGTTCAAATCACAGATGCAAACGGATGTATCGGTACATGTTCGGTCATAATTAATCAGCCATCTGCTCTGAACTTAACTCCATCTTCAGTTCCTTCCACATGTAGTTTATCGAATGGAATGGCATCAGTAACAGTCAGTGGAGGAACAACACCATATACCTATTCATGGAATCCTGGTGGAGTATCAATATCAAACCTATCGAACATACCTTCGGGTGTCTACAGAGTATCTGTTTATGATGCAAACAATTGCTCATTGACAGATACCATTATAGTTTCAAATGCTTCAGGTCCTTCAGCGAGTATCTCAAACGTACGTAACGTTTCTTGTTTTGGGGGGAGCGATGGTTCTGCTACAGTCACAAGTTCAGGGGGTACTGCACCAATCACATATATCTGGTCACATAATTCCATTAATGCTCCAACAGTATCAGGACTCTCTGCAGGCAACTATACTGTTCTTGTGAGGGATGCCAATAATTGCGAAGTGACTTTAAATATAAATATCACACAAGCTCCTGCTTTATCGGTATTGGGATTCGGCACACCGGTTAGTTGCTTCGGAGGAAGTGATGGACAAATATCTGTAGTCACTTCAGGAGGAACACCACCATACGCCTATAACTGGACAGGCACCGGCCCCGGCAGCAGTCACGTCAGCAACTTAGCTGCAGGATCATACAATCTCATAGTCACCGATGCAAACTCTTGTACTTCTAACACTAATTATACTGTAGGTAGTCCAGCAGCATTACATGGAAGTATTTTAAGTTCCTCAATGGTTAGTTGTTATGGAGGAAACGACGGGACAGCAAAAATATCTGTTGCAGGGGGAATTAGCCCTTATCACTTCTCCTGGTCACCATATGGAGGAAGCGGAGATTCTGCACATAACCTGGATACAGGAATCTACACTATTACGATACACGACGCTAATAACTGTGAAGAAACTATATCTGTGAATATTTCACAACCACCGCCTCTTGGAATAAACAATACAAGTACACCTGCTGGTTGCGGTCTTTCAAATGGATCTGCAACAGTGAATGTCTCCGGTGGAACACGTCCTTTAGACTATGTTTGGAGCACCGGTGCTTCAGGTTCAGCAACCTTGAATAATATCAGCTCAGGATCATATCAGGTTATTGTTACAGATGCAAAAAATTGCACAATATCATCTTCAGTAGCCGTATCAAATACAAGTGGTCCAAATGCAAACATCAGCTCACTTGATCCTGTCAGTTGCAAAGGAGGAAATGATGGTCAGGCAACGGTAGCGGTCAGCAATGGTGTACCTCCATTCACATACCAATGGTCATCTTCAGGATCTTCAGGAGCCGGAGTTTCAAATTTATCGGCAGGAAATTATTCTGTCACGATCAGAGATTCCAATAATTGCGTTACAGCCCTTTCTTTTACAGTCAACGAACCTCCGGCACTCATAGCGCATAGTACTTCTTCACCTGCCACTTGCTATGGAAAAAATGACGGAACTGCAAGTTTGAACATCAGCGGTGGTACTGCACCGTATACATACCAATGGTCGAACGGACAGACCGGACAAAACCTCACTCAACTACTTAGTGGAACTTATTCTTCAACTATAACTGACTATAATGGCTGTATCACTACTTCATCAGTAACAATAACACAGCCCAATGCATTAATACTTCGAACAATTTCTACTCCTGTAAGTTGTTATAATGGAACTGACGGACAGGGTATTGCACAGTGTTCAGGAGGTACGCCGGGCTATACATATAATTGGTCCAACGGTTCAACATCTAATCAGGCAAACGGATTAAGTGCAGGAAACTATTCCGTAATAGTTACTGATGCTCACGGATGTTCAGAAACGAACCTTACGAGCATAAGCGAACCCCTCGATCTATCAATCACTGCCACCGAACAAGATGTTTCATGTTATGGTGGTAATAATGGGTACGCAACAATATATGTATCCGGTGGAACCGCACCATATGGTTACAGTTGGCCGGTGACAGGTGGAATTGATTCAATTGCCTCAAATTTATCTGCAGGAAGCTATGTTGTAGAGATTAGGGATCTACATGGATGCAGTAAGCAACATACGATTCAAATAAACCAACCAACAGAAATTGAAACTATCATAAACAGTACCGATGTGAGTTGTTTCGGCGGCAGTGACGGAAGTGCAAATGTAATCTGTACAGGTGGAATTCCTCCATACTCATACACTTGGAACGATGGACACTCAGGCGCAACTATTAATCAGGTAGGAGCCGGACTATATACAGTTTCTATCAGTGATCAAAATGGTTGCATGAAAAGCAACTCCGTATTCATCAGAGAACCATCACCACTACGCTTACAGATTTCACCTGATCCAACAATATGTATTGGTCAAAGTACTCAAATATCTGCACAAGGTGCCGGTGGTATTGCTCCATATACTTATCATTGGAGCAATGGAGTATACTCACAAACGCAATATGTCAATCCGATGCAAAGTGCATACTATATTGTAAGAGTAACAGATGACAGAGGATGCAGCAGCAAGTCTGATTCCATATATGTGTTGGTTAAACCTGCATTGATCGCAATCCTTACCGGTACAGATTCAATATGCGAAGGTGGGACCGCGACATTATCTGCCAATGCAGTCGGTGGAAACGGCGAGCCGTATAATTATATATGGTCTACAGGAGAAACACAGTCAATAATCTCTGTGCAGCCTGAAGTAACCAGTAACTATACTGTGACAGTTAATGATAACTGTGGTACCCCGCCACAACATGCAATTCATGCTGTAGTTGTCAATCCTAATCCGGATCCATTATTTATTCCTGTTCCGGTGAGTGGATGTGTTCCATTAACGGTTCCATTCTCAATGAGCATGTCCAATCAAAGCATAGTATCACATCAATGGAATTTTGGTGATGGAAATACTTCACTTGAATCAAAACCACAACACACCTACTTCAAACCCGGCGATTACACGGTAAGTCACCATGTCACTGATTCAAGAAATTGCAGTTCATCTGTGGTGTTTCCACAGGCCGTAAGAGTATATAGTTTACCTGTAGCCGATTTTTACACTAATCCGGATGTTGCTTCTTTACAAGAACCTAATATTTCATTTAGCGATGCAAGTAGCGAAACTGTAAAATATGTCTGGGACTTCGGAGATGAAAGTCCGGAATCCTATCTCAAAGACCCTCAGCACACATATAAAGACACAGGCACCTACATCGTTCGTCTTATCTCGGAGAGCATACATGGCTGTGTGGATACAACTTATAAGCCGGTGCGAGTCAAGGGTGAATTTGCAATTTTCATTCCTAATGCATTTACACCTAACGGTGACGGAATAAATGAATCATTCTTTCCACTTACAATTAGTGCAAAAGAAATTGAAATGACAATTCTGGATCGATGGGGATTAGAGATCTTTCATTCATCCGATGAAATCCAGGCATGGAATGGCAAGAAAGACGGCTCTGAAAAACCTTGTCAAATGGATGTGTATCTATACATTATTCTTGCAAAAGACATGGATGATCGACAGTATAGATATACCGGTAGAGTTAGTTTGATAAGATAATTTTTGCGTTTTTTAATATGCTAATACAGGGGAAAGCCATCTTTCAACCTCCTCTATGCTCATACCCTTTCTTCCTGCATAATCACTTATCTGGTCGCGTTGTATCTTTCCGAGTCCGAAATATCTTGACTGAGGATGTGCGAAATAAAGCCCGCTGACTGCCGCAGTAGGGAACATGGCAAGACTTTCGGTCAGTTGGATGCCGGTTGTTTTTTCCACGTCTAACAAGTTCCATATTGTACGCTTTTCAGTATGATCAGGTTGGGCAGGATAACCTGGAGCAGGTCTGATGCCATGATATTCTTCTTTGATCAATTGCTCAGGACTTAGATTTTCGTTTTTTCCATAGCCCCAAATTTCTTTACGTACTTTTTCATGCAGAAGTTCTGCAAAGGCTTCTGCCAATCTATCCGCTATGGCTTTTAAAAGAATTGCCGAATAATCATCATGTTCTTTTTCAAACTTCATTATCCACTTATCAATTCCAATTCCGGTTGTTAGAGCAAAAGCACCTATGTAATCAGTCATATTCACAGGTATGTCTCTACCCGGCCCGGAAGGCAAAACTGAATTTATGTAATCAGATCCGGAGGCCTGAGCTGCTTCTACAGACTTTACTGCAACCCTGTCAAACAATTTACTGTTCACCGTAGTTTTAGGTCTGATAAAATCTGCAAGAGCAATATTATTATCACCTTCCGGCTTTTGGGTTTGTTGACGTAATGAATGAAATGTACATATCTGCGTTAAATAGTCTGATCCATTCTCAGGCACATTGTAAACTTCAATATCATCTCCATTCGAAAGAGCAGGATAAATCCCAACAACTGCATTTGCCTGAAGCCATTTCTCATTTATGATCTTCTTCAGCATTTGTTGAGCTTCATCAAACAATTTTTTGGCTTCTGCACCTCTGTCAGGATCATCAAATATTTTAGGATAAGAACCTTTTAGTTCCCAGCTATGAAAAAACGGTGTCCAGTCAATGTACTTTGCAATCTCTTCCAACGGAAAATCTGTAAAAACCTTGTTTCCCAAATGAACCGGCTTTTCTATTTGGGTCAAATTCCAATCGATTCTAAATTTTGAACGCTGAGCCAGCTCTAAGGGAATAAACTTGTTTGATGCTTTTGCATTGGCATGCTGGGCACGTATTCTTTCATTCTCCCTTTTATTTTTTAAAACTGTATCCTCTTTGTTTTCGGAAGACAACAAATTACTTACTACGGTAACGCAACGTGAGGCATCGTTTACGTGCAATACCGGTTGTGAATAATGAGGCTCTATTTTTACGGCTGTATGCACTTTTGAAGTTGTTGCACCACCAATGAGCAAAGGAATAGTAAATTTCTCTCTTTCCATTTCCTTTGCTACATGAACCATTTCATCAAGTGAAGGTGTGATCAAGCCACTCACGCCAATAATATCAACATCATGCTCCCTGGCTGCAGCCAATATTTTATCTGCAGGTACCATAACTCCCAGATCGATAATTTCATAGTTATTACATGCCAACACAACAGCTACTATATTCTTTCCAATATCATGAACATCGCCTTTCACTGTTGCCAGCAAAACCTTCCCGGCAGTTTGTCGAACTGTACTGTTTCCTGCAGCAGCATTACGTAATTTTTCTTCATTAAGATAAGGCTCCAGGTAAGCAACAGCTTTTTTCATGACTCTGGCGCTCTTGACTACCTGGGGCAAGAACATTTTTCCGGAGCCAAAAAGATCTCCGACAATATTCATTCCATCCATTAATGGGCCTTCAATCAACTGGAGTGTTTGCGGATATTTCGGCCGAGCCTCTTCAAGATCTAATTCAATAAAATCTGTAATGCCCTTAACCAATGCATGCGCCAATCGTTTCTCAACAGGTTCACTCCTCCATTCAGCATCCACATCACTCTTCGTTCTCACTATACCTTTGAGAGATTCAGCATGCTGCAAAAGCCGGTCTGTTGCATCATCCTTTCTATCCAGTAAAACATCTTCAACCAGTTCTAAAAGTTCAGGAGGAATCTCATCATAAACCTGCAATTGACCGGGGTTGACAATTCCCATATCCATTCCTGCCTTGATGCCATGGTACAGGAAGGCTGAGTGTATTGCTTCCCGCACAATATCGTTTCCACGAAAAGAAAAGGAAACATTACTTACACCACCGCTCACTTTTGCATGAGGGAGATTCTTCTTGATCCATCGTGTTGCTTCAAAATAATCTATTGCATTCTTCCTGTGCTCACTCATCCCTGTTGCAACAGGAAATATATTAGGGTCAAAAATTATATCCTGAGGAGGAAAGCTTAGCTGTTCGGTCAAGATCTTATATGCCCTTTCACAAATTTGTATTCTTCGCTCGTACGAATCTGCCTGACCTTTTTCATCAAATGCCATCACGATCACCGCTGCACCATACTTTTTAACGATACCGGCCTGACGAATAAATTCTTCTTCTCCTTCTTTTAATGAAATAGAATTAACTATAGATTTCCCTTGTGTACACTTTAACCCGGCTTCTATTACCGAAAACTTGGAGGAGTCGATCATGATGGGAAGTCTGGCAATATCAGGTTCCACTGCAAGCATATTGAGATATTTGGTCATAGCTTCTGCAGATTCGAGCATGCCTTCATCCATATTTATATCAATAGCCTGGGCTCCACCATCAACCTGATCGCGCGCAATAGAAAGAGCCTCTTCATACTTGTCATCTTTGATCAGTCTTAAAAATTTTCTCGACCCTGTGACATTGGTTCGCTCCCCGATATTCATAAAATTCGATTCCGGGAGAAGAGTAAATGCTTCCAAACCGCTTACTTTGAGATAAGGCTTGATCTCAGGCAGTGAACGTGGTTTAATTTTTTTGGCAAGTTTTGATATATGACGAATATGTTCCGGTGTTGTACCGCAACATCCACCGACAATATTGAGAAAACCGCTTTGCAAGAAGTCTTCGATATGATGTCCCATGTCATGCGGACTCTCATCATACTCTCCAAACTGATTCGGAAGACCAGCATTAGGGTATGCACTAACATAAAATGGCGCTTTAGCACTTAGTTCTTCAATGTGCGGTCGCATTTCCTTCGCTCCCAAAGCGCAATTCAGTCCGACACTTAGTAAATCTACATGCGAGACTGAATTCAAAAATGCCTCAACCGTTTGTCCGCTAAGAGTTCTGCCGCTGGCGTCCGTTATTGTACCCGACATCATTACAGGAAGCCTGGTATTTTTTTCTTCGAAGACAGTTTCAATTGCGAATAATGCTGCTTTGGCATTTAGTGTGTCAAACACAGTCTCGATAAGCAGTATATCAACTCCACCATCCATCAAGCCACGAATTTGTTCAGCATATGCTTCTGCCAGTTGATCAAAAGTTATGGCACGGAAACCGGGATCATTAACATTGGGAGATAAAGAAAGAGTACGATTCGTTGGTCCCAGGGCACCTGCGACCCATTTGCCGGCAGACTCTTCTGTATTGTCTTTTGAAGACACACTATCTGCTCCCTTTTCCCGGAATTTCCTTATTGCTTGTTTAGCGATACGTGCCGATTCAAAATTCAACTCGTATGCCAGATCTTCCATGGCGTAATCAGCGAGCGACACTTTTTGTGCATTAAATGTATTTGTTTCAATGATATCTGCTCCGGCTTCCAAGTATTCAAGATGAATAGCTTCAATGATGTCAGGCCTTGTCAGTGAAAGCAGATCATTATTCCCTTTTAAGGGATGAGAAAAATTCCTGAATCGTGCACCACGATAGTCCTCCTCTGTCAGCTGATAGCGTTGTATCATGGTTCCCATTGCACCATCAATGACTAACACACGTTCCTGCAATTCTCTGCGAATAGCAGCGGAAATATTCAAAGTGTTTTTATCTTCCAAAATCATTATGTTGTATTATCTGTTTTCGTTAATCAATATTAGTATTACAAAAAAAAATCTCCCCTGATCAAGTCAAGGGAGATCGTATATACTGCTAGGTATGATCGAAAACACAATGACTTATCTATCATTCAATTTGAATGAGCGAATTGGCACCTTCTTTGAAATTCATCCTGATCATTTCCCTAAATCATATTGTATAGGAGAAACACCCGGGATAAGGGTTGCCAAGGTTTCATAGGGCGCAATCCCTCCACCTTTCTGGATAAGCGAATCCGTTAAACGGAATGTAAAGAACTGCTGCAAAGATACGAAAAAGCTGTTTGAACGCAAATATTAAATTTTAATTCCAAAGAGCAAGCCGGTTATTTGGACTCTGAATGAAATATTTGGCAAAAAAAAGCCCCCATCCGGAGGCTTTCTTTGTATCAGCTTATTACTTGTTCAAAGTTAACTTATGGGTGATATTCCCCTCGGCACTTTCTATCCGAATGAAATAAATGCCATTAGATTCATTTGATAAATCGATGCTGGTGCTAAAGGTGTTTTGTATATCCTGAGCCTGTACTACTTGTCCGAGATAATCATACACGCTAATCTTCGCACTTACGATCGTATTCTCAAAAAAGATATAGGTCAGGCCTGAAGTTGGATTTGGATATAATGTCGTTCCTTTCAAAGGAATTTTATTCACACCTGCATTGAAGTCCAGACCAACAATATAATCTTCTGATTCACCTGAACCAAAGCTCACACAGGAACTGTTTGCATCGTTTATGTTTCCAACCAATCTGGCTCTGACTCTCATTCTTGTAGGACCCATGGTAGCTGTGGTTGGGATCATTATATTTACAGTGTTAGCAACAAAAGCTACTGAACTTGTACAAACCTGAACCCACTCACTTGCTTCAAAACCTCCATTAAGATCATAGTCTATCCAAATAGAAATTATATTGTCATCGTCAGTTGTTACTGAAAAATCATAAGCAGAACCTCTTGCCAAGATTGCTGTTGTCGTAGGATTGATTGGCCAAATTGAATAAGCTACGTCGGTAAGCTCATCACAAGCTGAATTATTGTTCAGGGTGGTTCCTGTGATAGTAACATTAGTAATAACACCGCTAAGGCCTGTACATGAATAGCCCGCCGGAGTGCAATAACAAGTATTTCCAGCGCTCATGGTCACCTGCAAAGACGAAGAAGCGGCATCCACACCGGTACATGTAACGATGCATTGATAATAGGTTGCTGTTGTCTGACTAACAGAGTAACTCAATGTTGTTGCTCCGGGGATATCAGTCCATGTAGAATTATCAGGTGATGATTGCCATTGATAAGTAATATCAGGTCCAACATCTGAGCCAACCAAAATCAGGTCAAACAGTTCATCCGGACAAACATCCGGAACGGATGAGGTAGCATCACCGGGTATAGGTGGCGCTGTACATGCTGCATAGGAAGTGATCTGCACATTGTCAAGTGCCCACCACCAGTCCCAGTCACCTGTCCATGTAAAGCGGACCATAATATCTGTAGCACTACCCAAAACTGAGCTGATATTATAGGATGAATGTAATGCAGGATCCGGATAACCATAGTCAACAGAATCATAAACAAGAGTATCCCAGTTTAAACCTGCATCGATAGAATACTCAATAGTACGTTTAGCCTCTCCTGTTGTGCCGGCAAGAAAGCGGAATTGCTCATCCACTTCGAGGAATAAAGTTGAGCCGGCACCGGTGATGTCAATTAAAGGTGTGGTCAAAGAAGCAAGTTCAGGGATGTTATCATTTGTCAAATTTTCATCGCTGTCAAAAAGAGCAAAGTTTGCATCGAAACCGGCACCGGTGATAACCCTGGAAAAAGGATTATTAAAAACCCAGAGGTGACCGGCAGGCAGACCGAGACTGTCATTTGTCCAGCCTACAGGCAGAGTGCCTGAAGAAAAATTTTCGCTGAACAATACTTGTGCGCGCGTGCTTGTGCCTATCAGCATGAAATTAAACAAAGCCGATAAGAAGAGTAGTTTTTTTAGCATTGGAGTGAGTTTAAGTGTGTAACTAGGGTGGAGATAATTGCGAAATAATATCACGTAAGTTTGGTCGCAATCTGCTTTTAAAAACATTACGAACCGGGTCATTACGTTCGATCTTTCTGTATTTTCTTTGTGCTTCAATGGGCAATGCTATGATCTCTTTGCAGGCAGGTGTACAACAGTGAGCCATTTCTTGTGCACAACTTTCGCATTGAATAAATAAAAGATGACAAGCATCATTCGCACAATTTACGTGTCGGTCAGATGACTTGCCACATTGGTGACAAACGCTAATCACTTCATCAGTGATGCGCTCACCTAATCTGTCGTCAAACACAAAATTTTTACCTATAAATTTAGTCTCAAGACCTTCTGCTTTAACCTGACGGGCATAATGAATGATGCCACCATTTAACTGATTGACATCCTCAAATCCGTGGTGACGAAAATAAGCACTGGCTTTTTCACATCGAATTCCCCCGGTACAATAAAGAAGAATTTTCTTGTCCTTCTTGTCTTTCAATTCATTCAGAACCAATGGAAGCTCTTGTCTGAAGGTATCGGCATCGGGAAGAAAAGCCCCCTTGAAATGTCCTACTTCACTTTCATAATGATTGCGCATGTCAACAACGACTGTCTCAGGCAAATTCATCGCCTCGTTAAATTCTTTAGCTGATAAATGCTTCCCGACGTTGGTCACATCAAAGCTATTATCATCCAGACCGTCTGCTACAATTTTATTTCTATGACGAACAATCAATTTATAAAATGATTTACCATCATCCTCAATGGCTATTTTCAAATCAACCCCTTTAAAATATTCCAGACTATTCAGGTATTCAAGAAATAGTTCCCAGTTATGCGTTGGCACTGAAATTTGCGCATTGATGCCTTCGTGTGCCAGGTATATTCGACCAAAGACTGACAGGTCAAAAAGACTCTTATACATTGAGTCTCTTAACTCATTAACATTATCTAAAATAACGTAACGATAGAATGAGACAGTTTTACGGCTGAACTCTTCCGCCATTAACTTCTTTCTCAGGGTTTCTTTATCGTATTTATTATAAAGTTGCATAGCGCACCAAAGATAAAAAATCTAAAGGAGCTAAAAAAAATCAAATTCGCAGAATTTCCTGATTATTCCTTGCTTCTGCTTTTCCACCAGATCGCAACTCCTACTGCACCTAAAAGATATGGAACTGCCATTAGATACAAAATACCCGAATTTAGCGATTTTCCTGCCTTATTTGTTTTGCTCTCAATATTTGTTTCTGCTACTCTTCTGCACATTGAACACTGAGCCTGTGCCGGAATAACAGAAAGACTTAAAAACAAACTTAGTAAAAGAAGGCAGATGAACTTTTTCAAGCTTAGTATTGATAATAGGGTGAAATCATAAGATACACTATAACTCCTGTGATCGTAACATAGATCCAAATCGGGAATGACCATCTCACAATTTTTCTGTGAGCCTGAACCTGCTTCGTAAGACCACGGTACAAAGATACCAAAACTAAAGGTAATACGACTGAGGCCAGAATTATATGGCTGATGAGGATAAATAGATACACTGGACGCAAAGGGTTTTCTTCAGGATACCTGGTTTCAACGCCAAATGAATGAAAAGTGACGTAAGACATTAGAAAAATGGTGGAAAGGATACATGCTAACAAGTTGAGTTTTTTGTGGATTTCGACTTTCTTGTTCTTTATAAAATAAAACGAAACCAATAAAATTACGGTGGTAATGCCATTCAAAATTGCATTGAATGCCGGAAGTAACCTAGCCCAGTCAGGGATAGAGTCGGACTTTGGCAGGCGTCCAAGAAAAACAACCAGCAAAAAAACTACAGCAGAAATAAAATATATCAACCGCAGGTAGAATCGGTTGCTTTTTATTGTCGAATTCATTTGTAAGTCCTGAAATTATATTACAATATAACCTAAATGGCAAAATTGCCTATGAACTATTTGGCCCTCTCCTCTTCGAAGTGCAGAAGTTTTATCTGATCAAAAAGGGAGTCAACTTCTGCATAATTAGTTCCGTCAACTATTGCACGAATTCTTCTTTTGGAATCGAGTAATATCAAGTCCTGACTGTGAAAAAAATCATCTGCAGTCTTACCTGCAGCTGCGGATACCAGAAATCCTTCTCTGGCAATTGCATAAATAGAATCTTTGTCACCGGTAAGAAACCACCATCTGGAATTGTCAGCTCCCATCTTTTTCGCATAATCAAATAACACAGGCACGCTATCGCTCTCGGGGTCTACAGTAAATGAGATCAACTGAATGTTTCTATCGCCATCAAGTTTACTTTGGAGTCTCGACATTTGAGCATTCATATCAGGACAAACAGTTTTACAGGTTGCAAAGAAAAAATTGGCGACAATTAATTTGCTGCCAATATCTGTGTCACTAACCCATGTTCCTTCCTGATTTTGAAACCTGAAACTTCCAACACTGTGGAACGTGGTATCACC
This sequence comes from Bacteroidia bacterium, assembly GCA_035341855.1. Classification (GTDB taxonomy): domain Bacteria; phylum Bacteroidota; class Bacteroidia; order AKYH767-A; family 2013-40CM-41-45; genus QQVM01. Next base: position 34,213 of record DAOQWA010000017.1, on the reverse strand, counting down.
CTGTTCGCTGATTTGTATAGGGCCATAGATTGGGAGCGCCTTAAAATGATTCTTCCCTGTTATCAGGACGAGCCAGAATACAACAGGGAAGAGAAGAATTGCAAACGGTATGGCTATCTTTTTCCAGACAGGTGAACTCATTATTCTTTTAAAGATTAACCGGGTATATAGCCAAGCACAGTTCCTTCATAAAGTGCAATGAATATCAAATACACTATGAGGATAAATGGCAAGAGAATGGCCCACTGAAATGGTACCACTTCAAATTTCATATGCATAAAGTATCCTACGATGTAGTATGCTTTAACAAGAGTAAGGGCGACAAATGTCCAGATCAATATTGTATGTGGAATGCCTGTGAAGGAAATTCCCACTTCAAATAAAGTGATCCCTAAAAGTATCCAGAATACTTTCCAGATCATTTTAGTTGTTAACGCACTGTGTGCTTTTTCTTCGCTTGCATGCGAAACTACTTCGTGGTGCATGTCTGACATGGCAGATTTCTTTTATTAATTTAATTAAACGAGATAGAAGAAGGTGAATACAAATACCCAAACAAGGTCAACGAAGTGCCAGTACAAACCGACCTTCTCAACCAACTCGTAGTCTTTTTTCCTGTCAAGGAAGCCTTGGTAGACCAGTATAAATACAATAATATTAATAACAACTCCGCTGAATACGTGGAAACCGTGAAAGCCTGTTATAAAGAAGAAGAAATTTCCAAACAAAGGAACATTTCCATATTCATTTTCGGTGAGGTTAGCTCCTTTTACATTTTTTACCGAAGAAGCTATCAAGGCTTGAGCTTCTGCTCCTTCAACAACAGTTCCATCGTGAAACTTTAAAACACCCGGTTCAAGATCATCAGTTCGGGCATAACGTCCATCAGCCAATACATAAGCACCTTTTTCAGAACCTTTGATAAAGTGATACCATTCCCAGGCCTGTGATCCCAGGAAGACAAATCCGCCAACAATGGTCCAACCTAACCATGTCAGCACTGATTTCCTTTTCATTCTATGACCGGCATCAACTGCTAACACCATTGTTACCGATGACATGATAAGTATGAAGGTCATCAGACCTACGTACATCAAAGGTACATGAGCATGTATGAACGGGAAATGGGTGAAGACATCTCCCGGCTTAGGCCAGATCTCTGGAAATCTATGGCGCATGGCACCATAGGCAATCAATAGACTTGAAAATGTAAAAGCATCCGAAACGAGGAAAATCCACATATACATCTTCCCCCACCGAACTGAAAAAGGAGAACTACCGCCGTCCCAGATATTTCCTGAAGAAGGTGTTACAGCTGATTGATTTGCCATGAATTAAATTCTTTTTATTCTTGTTTATGTACGTGTAATAATATGCTTTGTTCTTATCGGATGTAAAGTAAAAAGAAAAATAAATACAGCCACAAGCCTCCCAGGAAGTGCCAATATATAGTGCACATTTTCACGCCGTTGTAATTAGCGGCTGAGTATTTATTTCTTGTCGCGCGTGAAAATACAACAAATAATACAATGATTCCTGCAAGAAGGTGGATGACATGTAAACCGGTGATGACGTAAAGAAATGATCCTGCAACGTTTCCGGCCTCGCCTGCCTGTTCCACCGTTTCAACACCTGATGGTATATAGGTAAAATCTGTTGTGACATCTTTAATACGGCCGGTAAAAGCAATACCATGATTGAATAATTCCGACCAGGCCAGATATTGAGTAAGAACGAATGCTGATCCAAGAATAGCTGTCAAGACCAAACCTGTCATGAGATTTTTTGGTCGGTCGTTCTTGATAGAGTATAAGGCCCACTGCATTGGGATACTGCTTATCAGTATCAGGATTGTACTGATGACAAACATGTTAGGCAATGCAAATTCCAGCCATTTGCCCTCACCCTGTCTGACAATGTAACCTGATGTTAATCCGGCAAAAAGCATAACGATGCTGACAATTCCTAATAAAAGAAGGCTTCTCTTAGCTCTCATTAGGTTGCCACTTCTATTGTCCCCCTGCATCACGATATCCATATTATTAATTAAATAATTTATCAATCATCCAAACGATCTGCACCAATGGCAAATATATAAACGATCCAAACATCAATTTTTGTGCGGCTTTTGTCTCGCAAGTAATATAGAGATTGACAGCCTGAAATGTAAACATCAAACCACAAATCAACATAAGAATTGTGCTGATAGTACCTGTAAATCCGAAAAATTGCGGAAGGAGTGCCATCGGGATTAAGCAGATAGCATAAACCAGTGTTTGGTAGGCTGATTTTTTATTTCTTCCTCCACCGGATGGCAACATTTTAAATCCCGCCTTGGCATAATCATCATGCAACACCCATGCAATTGCCCAAAAATGAGGGAATTGCCATATGAATTGAATGGCATACAATGCCAGACCTTCCAAACCAACTTCACCGGTATAAGCGATCCAGCCAAGCAAGGGTGGAAATGCTCCCGGGATAGCTCCGATAAGCACTGAAAAAGGTGTCAGTTTTTTCGCAGGTGTGTAAATGAACACATAAATAAGTAGAGAAAGTAAGCTTAGCACCCCACATAATGGATTGATTGCCAGCCATAAAATCCCTACACCGGAAATGCCCATAAAGATCGATGCCATAAGTGCTTCAGAAATACTCATCCTCCCCGAGGGTAATGGCCTGTTTGATGTACGATCCATCAGCTTATCAAGATCTTTTTCCAACACCTGATTAAAACCATTGGATGCGCCTGTCACTAAAAATCCCCCTATCATGAGTATACCTAATCGAGTCCAGGAAAATCCGGAACCTGAGGCAATTATATAACCCATAGCTGCAGAGAATACCACCAAACCGGACAACCTGAATTTGGTTAGGAGTATATAATCTTGAAGCTTGCTTGAAAAAGACACTTGTTCTGTGAGTGTCAAGGATTTATCTGACATTCTAATGCTTGAAATGCGCTGCAAGTTTAGTAAAATCCTTCAAATTGCAAAGATCAAAACGCATCTTACTGCAATATGAGTGGGACTGATTCTTGATTTATTGGATTTTCAGCCGAAATAGAAAGCAGCTTATCAATTACCGGAAAAAGATTTTGATTAATATCTCCTCTCAAATATTGCGAAGCGATCAGTTCTCTGTTCAACGCAGAATGGTCCGGATCGGTTTTCTTCAATTGCAACAATACCTCTTCAAGACTTCCATTATCTCTTTCTTCAACTATGAATGTATTTTCAAATTGCGCCAATAATTCCTTCGCTTCTCCTCTACCGTGAAAAATAACAGGTAAACCTGTGCTCAGGTATTCGAAAAGTTTTGAAGGAATAGCACTGTTGTAATTTTCCCCAAGACGTGCATATAAGACAGAACTGCTTTGGTAAAAGGGTAGTATTCTATTCCACTTCAACTTGCCATGCAGTTGAATATTAGAAATTTTATCATGCTTGATTTGCTGTTCAAATTTCTTTTGTTCGATACCATCACCGATTATATTCAACCTTACACCTTTCAGGTTTTTAACTGTATCGATCAAAGGTTGCAGATCTTGCCCGTTACCAATATTACCCACGTAAGTAATTACAAAGGGGTCTTTCTTACCGTGGTATTTCAGGGAACATAATCGTTCGAATCTTTCTGCAGAAATGCCATTGCTAAGAATGGTAATTTTATCATTCGGCAAACTTGTATTCTCAAGAAGCCATTTTTTCTCCGATCTGTTTGTAACCGTAACGTGGTCGTAAAGGGTGATATAATGACTTATTAGTTTTTCAAACCGACTTCTGATAAGATGCTGAATAAAATTATTTTTAGGTAAATAACACCAAACCAGATCCCTTACATCCGCTATCAACTTACTCTTGCCCGAAAAAAAAGTAGCAACAGGAAGTAAAAACATGTAAGGTGAAGTTACAAAGGTGATATCAGCCTCATGATCCGAAGCCAGCTTGCATATTTTGATCGAATAATATAATTCATATAAAGCCCGGATAAAAAACATTGACTTAGCATAACCGGGCAAATTTATGGAGTGTACAGTCACATTGTCTGCAATCTGGACCTGGGAAGCGCCGGCCTTTTTTCCCCTTTCAGTAAGGGTGAATACATTCACCTTAAACTCACCTGCAAGAGTTGATACTACTGCATCTATGCGATGCGCAGCCGCCGTTATCTCAGGCGTAAAATGAGGGGTTATGACATTAATAACTTTCAATGAATTCTCAAGGCAATGAAATCCTTGTTGTGAGTTCACCCTTAAAATCAACTTTGATCTTTTTAGAAGGATGCCTCACGCCAAATGCCGGAGCCACCCATGTATCACAAAGCTGAACCTTTTCGGCTCCCTCAAAACTAAGTTGAACAAACTTAGAAAATAATTTTCCTTCCCTGAGACTCAAAAAACAATTTTTATGAACATGGAAAAACGCTGTAGCATTAAGCCCGGCACCGGGATCTATCCTGTCATGAATAACTATCTCTCTATCACCAAAATCGAAGCTTCGATGGTGAATTGCACCAATTATTTTATATCCATTGTGTGAGGCTGAGATGAAATTTCTGGCCTCTTTTAAATTATACACAGAGGCTTTCCTGCCAACGCGAAAACTTCCATAAACTTCACTTTGATCTCTGTTTTCTATCATCACAGTATTGTGTGCCTGTGTCGAACGTTCGTAGGCACGCACAGGACCTGGAGAGTATGTTGAAACGCCTGTGTCGACGATAAAGGGAGACCCAAAAACATGCAGGAGAAAGTGAAATGTGTCTGCATGACTATGACCTGGTGCAAACGATGGCGTCAAACCATTCACGTCTACAAGCATTTCAAAATGACTATTCCTGAATTTTCTGTAACCGCAAGGACCAAGTGCATTGGGTTTACATTTTATTCCCAGACTATCGGCATATTTAAACAATGCAAACCAGGAATGAGTTTCATCACCGGAATCGTTGAGTTGAGGCAGATCACCATTATCGAATGCAATGTTCTTCAACCATCCGCACATACTGGATGCTGTATCCCTTAACTTAGAAAGCAAAACCCCATCTCCTTTGTTGTCATTTGAATTAAGTATTTCGATTGTCTCCAGAGTATGACGTAAAACTATACAATGATACATAGGGCTCAACTCAAAATGTGCTCCATCTCTAAGAATTTGACGTCCTAATTCATCTATAAGTATTCGTTCTGCTTTCTTTCGAAGCTTTGAATCCTGAAAAAACAAAGCCGCTCTAATAAGAGCAAAACCATTCTCAAGTAAATGATTATTTCTAAGATGGTATTCAGGGTTACTGGCAAGATAACATGCCTGCCTATAGAGAAAACCTAATAATTCACTGTCCTTGATGGAATGTTTTGATATAAAACTTGTCCAGTTTATAATCCTTTGCGAAACAGTGTATGAATCATATAAAGTTCTGTTAGAAGAAGAATGTACGATAAAATCCCGTATCAACTCCACTCCTTTATCCTTTTCAATATTATTCTGCAACAGGTATTCAAATGAATTCAAACGCATGTTCCATAATATTCCATGCTTCATTTCATTCCAGGGAGGACTGCCGGTGAAACTTAACTGACTATTTAAAAAAGTAAATTTGCCTTGTTCGTAATACTTTGGAACTACGGCTGTATTGGTATAGTGTAATGGAAAAATACCGGAAGAATTGAATGTGTAATTCTTATGAAGACTTTGTGCCGCTTTACTCTTCGCCAGGCTATACACCATCTTCTGACGGATCTGATCCGCTTGAAAATTACGAACAGTATGCAGAAAACGAATGATATTCATGGAAACCCTGAATCAAAAAAGCCAATCAATCAAAGTTAAAAAAATTGCCCGCTTATCCTACAGAAAGTCAGAATAATTTTCCTCAATCAAAATTTATTTCTCAACAGTATTACTGAGCGATCGGTAAATTCTGAAAATTTGAGGTGCATAGTCAGTTTGAGAGAAAATTCTGTTTCCGGGGCTTTCAAAATGTTTTGCTAGTGCAGATGACAATGAAAAGGAATCGCCTGAAACAAAACTTATCACTCCATGCGGCCTTTCAACGCAGTTGCTTGCAATTACCGGCACTCCTGCCTGCAATGCTTCTCTGATGGACACCGCATCCCCGTCTGAACGGGTGGCACGGATAACTAGAGCGCAATGATCTAAAGCTGCAGAGAAATCAAGCTCTTTGTTCCAATATATAACAGACATGTTATAATTCTTAACCAGCTCATCTATACGCTCTTTGTACATTTCCTTCATCCCATCAGCGGGGTCTGCAAGAATCAAAATGTAGCCCGGGGGAAATTTATCCCTGTGCATAATTTCAAAAGCATCCAAAATTATATCAAAGCCATAGAGATCTTTTCCATCGACCAGTAAAGTTTCGCCTTTTTTCTGGTAACAATGAGCAAAAATAATTTTCCTGTCACCGATCCTTTCCTTCAATTCGGATGGTATGGTGCTCTTGGTTGATGAAGGAAGATATGCCGGAATTACATGTATTCTATTTTGAATGTCCTCCGGTAAAGCATCTTGTAGCGGACGCACAAGTATCACCTGATGCGAAATTCTCATAGTCATTAATGTAACAGGATCCTTCAAGTTGCGAGAATTGTGATGTGTATATATTATTTTCTTACCAAAAGATCTTGCAATTTTAATGAGCCACAGTTTTAGATTACGACTAAGATGAAAATGGAAAACATCAGCCAATAAAAAAGTACGAATAAGTGTGAATGGATTTTGACTTGAGTCAGAGGTTCTATGTACTCTAAATCGTCTAAGATCGATCACACTCAGTTGCAAGTCTTTCTCTGACTGGCTTCTTTTCAGCAATCTTGACAAGTGAGTAGAGACTCCGCCATTGGGTGGCGGCATTGGCCCGATAAGTACGATTCTGGTTTTGCTCATGCTTTTACTCCCCGGCCTAACAATGATATAATTAATCTTGAATAATTATCACAAACCGTTTCAACATAAAAAGGATGAATTGCCTCATTACCTGAATCCTTTTGGACCTTATCCTTCAATGAACTTAAAATAGCTTTAGAAAGTAAATCTGCATCTGCGACAGGAACCAGGCGACCGTACTCTCCTTTATTTAATATTTCTGAAGGCCCGCTTTCACAATCAGTGCTTACTACTCTGCAGCCACATGCCAGAGCTTCAATCAGTGACATCGGCAGCCCTTCTCTTCTTGATGAAAGCACAAAAAGATCCGCTTGTTTCATTAGTGAATATGGATTATCAGAAAGCCCCATAAAATTAATATCATTCCCATATGATAATTTCTCAGCCAGTTTCACAAGTTTTTCCTTATCAGGACCATCACCTGCAATTAACAAACGTATACGTTGAGATTTCCTGGCAATTGCGACGGCATGCAGTAAATTTTCAAAATCTTTGTCAGGTACAAGGCGACCAAGGCCAAGAATCACAGGAATAGATTCTCTTTTATCCCATGGCATTTGAACTTCCAATCTACTTTTTTCAAAAAGAGTTCTTCCAACAACAGGATTATAGATGACGTCTAATTTCGGACCAAGAAAAGGAAACTCTTGTAGAAGATCTTTTTTCACACCCTGCGATACTGCTGTGATTGCATCAGCATGATTAAAAATATATTTTGCAAACAATCTTGTGAGTCTGCCTTTAAATGTACTGCCCGGATTATTAGTAGAGAAGGTACTGTGTTCATTCAGGATAACAGGAATATTGGATAGTGATCGTTTCCTGGCCAGCAGGGTCATTATTTGCACATGTGTTTGTCCTGCGATAACAACCTGTGGTCTGATCTTTTTCAGGTATCTTCTCATTGCAAAAACTGAATAAAGCGTGCGACCTTTTCCCAAGGGAACTATATTTACTTCAGGATCAAGTTCAGAAAGCAATTCTCCTTCTGCCTGCACCAATACCAGATCACAACGTACCCCTCTGGCAACAAATTCATTAATTAAATTCAGTGATGCACGTTCTGCACCGCCCATTCGCATGGAACCGAGTACAAGTGCGATATGGTAAATTTGTGCACTCATTTCACCACTTCTCAATGGTGTTATAAGGCTCAAACAAATTCCAAAAGCGCGCACCTATTAACATACCCAGTCCAATTGAAAATGATTTATGATAAAATGAATGATAGAATAAAAAGATCATAGGGATCATGAATACGAATATGTACAAACTGGTTTTTATTCTGTCACCTGTAATGTTCGGATCAACGGCTCTTGAAAAAATCCATATCAAGAATAAAAAACCCGCTAAAGCCGGTACTCCCCAATACATCCACAATTGAAAGAATGCATTATGTGCAGCCATTGCAATGTCAGTTGTAAATCGATTTGTGATACCGGCAGAGACCGCCCAACCATGCCAGTAGTTACCGGCACCTACCCCTGTAAGGGCATAATCATCAATATGAGATACGATTGCTGAAAACACTTTGGTACGGGAGTCTGACTCCTGCAATTCCGAAAGATGTACGATCGATGCAAGTCTGACCCAAATTACATCAGGAATAGCTAGAACCAACAATGATGCTATTAATGCTGCAGGCATGATCCATTTCTTTAGATTCACCCTCGTTTTAAAAACAAATATCAGAGATGATGCAAAGAATACGAAGGCACCTGTCCGCGATGCAGGAAAGAAAACTCCCAAAATGGATGGAACCGTTAGTAGTATCATTATCCATCGTCTCCAATTTTTTCTTTCATAGTAAACCCATATCATTCCGATCAATGCACCGATAGATGAGAAATAGGAAATTTCATTCAAATTCCCTCTAAGAAAAATCTCATCGAATGCTTCGATCCTGGCGCGTGAAGCATCATAAAAGCCAAAAGCCGTTAAACCTTGTAATAAGTGAAATGACCCTGAAATTAGAATTATTGATTGTATGGCACTAGCCAGAACAAAGGTAAATAAGGCGACATCAAGCGCTGCGTAGTCACGGCAAAGAACAGCTATACAAAAAATTCCTACCGTCATATTGATATATCGGCCAATAAACTCATAGGATGCAAATGGGTGCAATGTCTCCATGAAAATACAGACAATGGCAAAGAGAACAGATGAGATAAAGTACTTTCCTGAAAATAAGCGCAGCAACGTTTTTGCTCTCGTGGCAGTAAGATAAATGAATGTAAAACCAAAAATTAAAAAAGGTGTACTTGCTGTACCGACAAATGGAAGGTTTGCTTCAAAATAAATACTGAATACCAACAAGAACAGTAACACTCTTTCAAACAAGGTGGACTGAATTGTTGGAATTGGCTGCCGGATCGATGTATTCACAACGGCGAATTTACAAAATAGTCGACGCGGAATGAGTGTTTTTAATTATTGCTAAAAAGCTGCAGCGGAAATCTTCAATTTCTTTTTGACATACAGGTAAGCAAGCCCATTGAGCAGGATAATTGCCGATGCCGATGCAATTGACGCCCCGGCTATTCCATATACAGGGATAAGTAAAAAATTCAGGCTAACCTGAAGACAAAACGATAAAAAATATAAAAACAAAAACACCTTTTGATGTCCCGTCATCATGAGCAAACCACCAACCATTCCTGTTAATGCATTAAATAGTTGTCCACATACAAGTATCACCAATGGAACATATGATGCTGAGAAGGACTCACCGAAAAGACCAAGTATCCATTTACCGGCAATAATTAAAATTAAAACTATAGGAATTGTAATTATCAGTATTTGCCTCGATGCTTCTTTTATCATTTGTTGCAGACCAATAAGCCTTCTGTTTTCCCACATGGCTGCAATCTTCGGAATGTATACATAATCAATGACTGAGAGTCCAAGAGCAACAATCATAGCCATTTTGGCTGCAGCTGCATATTTACCCGCCATAGTATTTCCGAGCAAGTAGCTGACAAACAAAATATCAGACTGTTTCAATAACATATTAAGAAATGATGTAAGCAAAACAGTTGCAGAAACCATTAACCATAATTTCCTTTCGGGCTTAGGTTCAGCTATCGGGATTTGTTTCCTTGCGCTTTTAGTTACTTTTCTGTAGATAATAGCAAATACAATTATCGTAACGATCAAATTGATCATCATGGCAGCGTCAACGGGCAACTTGCCATGTGCATTATCATAGTAAAACCAACCAATTCCCATTCCAACCGGAAAAAGAAAATAAGCCGGTAAGAGTGAAGCTTTAATTCTTTGCAATGCTCTGAGGACTGAACTTGCCTGATTAACAAAGACCAGAAAAGGCAGGATCAGCACAGACCAAAATATTGCTTCAGAAAAACCAATGTGATACTTTTTTGAATGAGTCAATAAAAATATGAAGATGCCAATGCTACCGATCACTGCCAGTGCAGAGATCATTCTGTAGCTAAACCTGATAAATCCATGTGCAAACTGAAATTCTTTTTTCTGCAGGTATGAAGGAAGAAATCTCAATACGCTTGTGTCCATTCCAAACAAGCTGAATACTACTATAAAATTCAGGGCGGTGATGATAACTGTATATTCTCCATATCCTTTAACACCCATTAATCTGGCTAAAAGAACCTGACTACAAAAGATAAGTACCAGCCCGAATGCACGAATAACCAATGAATGGATCACTGACTTTCTCGCGAAGGCTGTACTCAAGCCGGGAAAAACAGAAGAAATAAACTTAAACATTAAATTATTTGTGATTCAAAAACCGGATGCTTAATGGCTGATCCGCGGGAACTTAATCCTGTTTATTACAGATGGCTGACTCCGCAAAAATCCAAAATTAATTTTTCTTCTGACAACTTCAGTGTTCTGAATTCCTTGTGTGCAACAAGGAACACAAGAATATCAGCCTGAACCACGGCATCATTCATATCCGAGACCATGATCTTGGAATCTTTTCTGATATTTGGTTCCACTGCAAGAAGTTTAAACTTTTCTCTCTTTAGATCATTATAAATTTCAAGTGCAGGAGATTCACGCAGATCATCAATATCGGGTTTGTACGTAAGTCCCATGCAGGCAATCACAGGAACGCGTCCCTTGTCCTTCTGAAATTTCGAGGCTACAGATCTAACCTTATTAAAAACCCATTCCTGCTTATAATTATTGATCAATCTAGCCTGTTTAATAATCTTTGCATCTTCCGGAAATTCCGATACAATAAACCATGGATCTACAGCAATACAATGTCCACCGACACCAGGACCGGGGTTTAATATTTTTACCCGCGGATGTTTACTGGCCAAATCGATCAATTCGTTAACCTGAATATTTGCCTTATCACAAATAATAGACAATTCATTGGCAAAGGCTATGTTCACATCACGATATGCATTCTCAACCAACTTACACATCTCCGCAGTTCTGGAATTTGTCCTGTGAAGATCCCCGTTCACGAACTTTGAATAAAATTTTATGGCAGCCTCGGTGCTCGCCTCGTCTACTCCTCCAATCACTCTGTCGTTCTGTTGCAGCTCATAGATGACATGACCGGGCAGAACCCTCTCCGGGCAATACGCAACAGAGATCTTGCCTCTTAGTTCTGGTCTCTCTTTGAAGATCAGTTTTGCCATTTTCTCAGTCGTACCAACAGGACTTGTCGACTCGATTATAAAGAGATTTCCGATTTTAAGTCTGGGGATGATCATCTTTGTAGCTTTTTCAACAAAGGAAAGATCCGGGATGTGCTTAGCTTTAAATGGAGTCGGGACTGCAACTAAGAATACATCAGACGATTTTACTGTTAATGAGGCCTTGAGAAACTTCTTTTGTACTGCATAGTGAACCAATCCTTCCAGATCAGGTTCCACAATGTGTATCTTACCCATGTTAATGGTATCAACAACTTCCTTGTTAATATCAACTCCGTATACATTGATGCCTTTGCTGGCAATAAGAGCAGCAGTAGGCAGCCCGATATAACCAAGGCCCATTATTGTAACGTTCATCTTATTCGTTTCATTCATTTCGTTTAGCTGCGTGGTAAGATTTTTACAACAAGATCGGCAATCTGTTTACATGAAGTACCATCCCCATATGGATTTACAGCCTTCGCCATTTTTTGATATGCACGTTCATCTGATAACAAACTTGTGAGCTCTCTTACAATTACAACTCTATCTGTTCCAACCAACTTAGCGGTACCTGCATCAACACCCTCCTTCCGTTCTGTGACATCTCGCATCACCAACACAGGTTTTCCAAGTGCCGGTGCTTCTTCCTGCAGGCCTCCACTATCTGTCAATACTACATGACAACGATTCATTAACCATATAAACTGTGGATATTCAAGCGGTGCAACCAGGTGAACATTATTAAGACCTTTCAGAATTCTATTCACAGGCTCCTGAACGTTGGGATTCAGATGAACAGGATATACAAACTCTACATCATCAAACTTATCTGCTACCTCACGAATAGCTTTACAAATATTTTCAAATGGTCCTCCAAAACTTTCCCGGCGATGCCCCGTTATCAGAACGATTCTTTTCTGCAACTGCACCTGAGGAAAATGATCTTCATAAACCGACTCCTCATGCTTTCTTATCAGATCCAGGCCAAGGAACAAAGCGTCGATGACAGTATTTCCAACCTTGTATAGGTGAGAAGAAATATTCTCCCTCTCTAAATTACCAACCGACTGACGTGTAGGAGTAAAATGAAAATCTGCCAGATGACTTGCGAGAACCCGGTTCATCTCCTCCGGAAATGGTGAATATTTGTTACCACTCCGCAAACCTGCTTCTACATGTGCAATTTTAATTTTCTTATAATAAGCAGCCAGTGCTCCAATGAATGAAGTTGTGGTATCTCCCTGAACAAATACCAGGTCTGGCTTTGAGGCATCCAACACCTGCTCCAGTGCTTTTAAACCAACGACTGTAACGTCAAACAAAGTTTGATTGCTTTGCATGATGTTAAGGTCATAATCAGGTTTGATCTCAAAAAAATTGAGAACCTGATCAAGCATTTCCCGATGTTGAGCGGTGACGCAAACCAAGACATTCATACCGGGCCGGGATCTAAACTCACGGATCAATGGAGCCAACTTAATGGCTTCTGGTCTTGTACCAAAAATAAAAAGAAGCGTAGAACCGGAGGGCGCCATAGATCTGAAGGACCGAGATTTTTACTCAACTCTAGTTATACCCAAAGGATCGTAATGGGTTGCAGTTTCATTTAAATTGACGGGCATTTCGAAGCTTCAGGATCAGATGCGGCAACTGTGTCATTACCAAAGCACTGATTATCAATACATAAAACATAAAAGTTGAATCTTCGAAGCGAAAGAACCAGGCCAGAAAAATATATAACAAATTTACTATATATAAGACCAGAGCAACTTGTCTCTCGCTGAAACCAAGGTCCAGCAATTTGTGGTGAATATGCAAACGATCTGCAGAAAATGGTGATCTCTTTTTGTAGAGCCGCAGAAAAAAAACTCTGATCGCATCAACAACAGGAATAATCAATATAGCGAGAACAATTACCGGTGCAGATCTTTGGTTGAAAAGGTCCTCAACTACAGTTGCCTTATTTAACTCAACAAAACGAATTGCAAGGATTGACAAAATGAATCCGACTGTCAGTGACCCCGTATCTCCCATAAATATTTTTGCCGGATAAAAATTATAAACAAGAAAACCTAAAAGCGCACCTGCAAGGCTACAGGATAAAACTGCCATGAAATATTCTTCATAGCAAAAAAACAAATAGGTAAAACTAAGAGCTGCAATAAATGCCAATCCTGCTGCCAGTCCGTCAAGACCATCGATCAAGTTAAATGAGTTTATCAGAAATAAGATAACAAGAGTACTGATCACATAAGCAATAACAGGACTCACAGTATGAATCCCGAACAATCCATGCAACCCGCTTATGTATAAACCACAGAAGGAAATTACCAGAAATGCTGCTGCCATTTGTCCAAGTATTTTTATGACCGGTTTAATAGGAAGAATATCATCACGAAGTCCCATAAAGAATAAAATACAAAGGGAAGCCAGAATGATCAGCTGATTCTGTTCAAAGTAAGGGATCGCCCAAATGATAAATGAAATTAATGTTGCCGCAAATATCGCCAGGCCACCAAGAAAGGGAATTTTTGAGGTATGCATTTTTCTTTCTCCCGGTTCATCAAAAAGTTCCAATTTATTCGAAACCCCTATGATTGACGGGATTGAAAACAAGGAGATCAACAGTGCCGTTAAAAAGGCGAACAATAGAGTTAACAAGGGCTTTCTTTGAGGAAGTAAATATACAAATGTAAAGCTTAAGGCCTCTACAATCATACAAATGACCATGAATAAAACCTGAACGGATCCGGCAGGGTGTATAATATTGATATTAAATTTTCTATTCTTTGCCGTTGAATAAATGTGTCTTTGTGGAAAAATTGGATTGACAAGAGGTAAAATTGACAATCTTACATCCATTCGAAATTCAAGATTGACCTCATTAACATGAACACTAAAATATAAACAGAGCTTATTCGTTTGCACAACAGATCAAGAATTCTTAATGCATCAGTACCTGCCATTTCTGTATTTAATCATAGTGTTCAACATTTTCAATGTAGATACAGTCTACTCTAAAAGCAAATTCAATAACAGAAAGGGAACAGAATCTCATTCAGGCTATATCCTAAAGTCCGATCTAATACCTGCATTCAACAGCATTCTGGAAAAGAGTTCTACTCAGTTTAATTTCGGACTTGAAGCCTGTTTTAAAAAATGTTATAGTATTCAGGGAAATTTTAATTATGATCGATACAAGACCAAAAATGAAAGTTCCCGAAGTTATGAACCGGGCATTGAACTCAGATGGTATATTGAATCGGGTGAAATGCATTTTTTTCACTTCGGCTTATTTACATTCTACAAGTTTTCAGAATCGTTTCTTGTCAAAGAATGGCCTGACACTAAATTAAAACATTACAAAGAAAACCTTCTTGAGAATGGAATCGCAGGCGGTTTTAGATTAATCTGCATCGGTAAACTGGAAATGGATATTTCCACATACATCGGGTACTCAATGCAAACATACTATCATGCCGCGAGGAATGAAAACTTTTATGCAGCTGATCGAAAGCCGGAGGTTTCGACAAGAATCACATTTGCAGCTGCATATCATTTTTAAATCAAAAAGCATGGAGCATATTTATGCTTCATCCTTTTTGACTTACAAACTTAATTTAGAAAAAAATCTATCTTGAAACTTTAACAAACTTCGACTGATATGTTTCTTTGGCAGTGCTTAACTTCAGGAAATAGAAACCATCATTCAGGTTATGAATGTCCATACTGATTTGAGTCCGGCCATTCAATTCTGAATTTAAGTGACTTCGAACAAGTTTCCCATCCATCCTATAAATTTTTATAGCATTCACCTGCTCATTCATATTTGGAAATTCAATGTTTAATTTATCCAGAACCGGGTTTGGAAAAACATTTAATACGAAACCTGAAGGAGTTGAATTAATATCGTTTGCAATAAATTCATACGCTCCCATATCCGGCGAAGAGCTTCGGATATTACCCAGAATATCGTTTGAATAACCTGCCAATGGCAGACCTGTATTGTCCAGTGCCAGATTTGTAGGAATAGGCTGTGACAAACTAGTGAACATAGGATCAGAATCTGAACTATTGGCATCTTGTGTACTCGCATTCTGCCAATCCAAAAGAGTTGGGTAAAAAGTAGGGCTTGTAGTACCTTTCATTGCAACATTACCTCCCGGAACATAAATATTATTATAATCTGTATCAAATGCAGTAGTCGCGCTGCTAGTAGTTCCTATCACAAGTCCACTTTTAACATTGGTACATGGTTGCGATATGCTAATCATATTGTTTCTCAATTCAGAATTTGTACTTGATAACTCTTCCTTAATCCCATACAGATTACCTCCTGTAGTATCCGGCGAGTCCAATGAGATCGTATTGAAATAAATCTTCGGTGATGTGGAAGCCGTACGAACTTCAATAGCAGTAAAGTTTCCACTAGTTAGTCTGATATCAGTAATTACATTATTGTAAACTTTGTGACCTGTTCCGTTAAACAGATAAATTCCTCTGATAGTCATTGTACCATTAGAAGTCTGAGAAACATTGATTATATTATTGAAAATATTTGCATTGATGTTTGCATTCTGCGCTATCTGTATGGCATTAGTACCTGTAACCTGAGTTGTTCTTTTGTCGAAGATATTGTCGCTGATCTGAGCTCCATCTGTTTCTCTCAGATAAATTCCATTACTATGAAAATCATAAATAAAATTTGAACTGATTATAATGTCTGAGGCTAAATTGCTTACCAATCCAAACACGCTGACACCATAACCTCCACCCGTACATGTATTTCCAAAAATATTCAAATTATGAAAATCTCCTGTTGTTAAAATACTAGTCTCAGATCCTGATGCAACTATAGACCCATAAAGTGTACTTATTGTTCCACTGATATCAATATCACAATTACTGATAGTTATATTATTGCCGGTATTAAATATATGGATACCGTAAAAACCTCCTGTAGAGCTTGGATCCCAGGCAACGTGCAAATTATTGATTGTAAAAAAACTCATATCTGTCAGTCGAACAACATGACGATCTGTAGAGTTAGTCACAGCAGTGATAATCTCAGCATTACCTTCAATCGTTATTCCCGCTGTGGCACTTAATCCGGAAATGTTTTGGAAGATTACACTTTCCGGATAGGGGCCAGAGCCGGGTTCAACAGTTGCCGTGACATCTGCTGAGATTCCATTTGCGGTGAGTGCAGAAGCAAAATCGTTGAACGAGGCAAAATTTGTTCCTCCTGTTACCATCATCGAGTTGATAGTATAATTACCACTGAGAGGTTGAGCATTCACCATACTTGAGAGAATGATGAACAAAGTGGCGAAACACGTAAGTGGTGACAGTAATAATTTTTTCATAGTTAGTATAATTAAGTTAATTGGAGATTTTTCAAGTATTAATCTTCAAAGATAAAAATAAAAACAGGCATCTCCCAATAGAATTGACCCTCAGTAAAAGACTTCAAATATTAACATATAACAAAATAAAAATTCAGATCATCGCATATTCGAATTTGCAGGTCGTAATAACTAAAGATTCATAATAAGCTGGAATTTTCCTCCGGTGATCAATGGATTGGCAATGATCAAGAGCTTTCGAATACTTTCCGGTAATTGAGTCTAAAAATCAAAATAATAATTCTCCAAAGCCATTCTAAAGCCTGCATAGATAAATAGAGATCTGTCATCTGAAAGATCATTTTGAAAACGACGACTGCTGACTCCCAATTCCAAATTAAAATTTGTTTTCGGGTTGATAAGATAATTCAACCGAAGATCTACAGAATTCAAAGTACTTTCGACACCCTGAAACATTCTGTTACCATATTCCTGTGTGCGGGTTTCATAATTTTTAAAAATATCATTGCCTAAGTTGCTGTTCATTGTGTCTCTGCCTAATTTTGCATACTGAAACTTAAGCTCTATAAAAATATTTCTCCATCTGTAATTAATGAAGGAAACAGACTCAGCAAAATTTGCTCCTAAAGGATGTGCCAGTGGCTGATTGTAATGTGTATAGTTTTGTGCATTACTTCGATGCTGATAAGTATAAGGTCGAACAAGATTAAACTCTGTTTGTATATTCAAATTTTTGATCCTGAACAAATCAAACGATTTTAAGCCTAACTGAAAGGCTTGCTTATTGCCCCACCACCCATTTCCTGCTCTCACTTCATCAAGCAGGAATTCATCTAACATCAACTGGCCATAGAAAATATTTTTCTTCGTGATTCTTAATTTCAGATTTAACCCTAACAAAGCATTGTCCGGTGAGTCTATTGAATTCTCTACAGGTCTTAAGAAAATAATTGGATTAAGGTAGTGAAGTTCATAACCTCTTGAAGCCGCCGGGGCCCATAAGACGGTTTCAAAAATCCCGATGTTCAGCCAATTTGTTTTACCAATATTTATATCCAAATGATGCATGGTAGAATACTTTTTAAAGTACCCGATATTATCATCATGAGGTGTTCGCAGATCCTGCATGACGGCATAATATACAGCATAACGAAATTTCCAGAATGACATCTGTATTCTTAGAAATGGGTAGTTATATGTATTGTCGGAAAGCAATAATGAGCGATAACCTTCACCAATGAAATTCTTATCATGCGCCAATAAAAAATCAAAATGCTTGTCAAGCTTGTAGCCTACTCCTCCAAATGACTGACTGAAATCAAACCCTTCCTTTTCTAGAAACTTCACTTTTCCCTGGCCCGGTACAACCGTATCTTTCCGGATGAGGCTATCAACATAACCAAGATACTTTGCCTGATTCTCATGAAATCCGGAATAGAAATAAAACTTATCCTTAACGTTGGCTTGAACAAGAACACCTTTTGTATTCACGAAGACATTGCGATCATTTTCATTATCCTTTCCTAATTGCAAATTGAAAACAGGATCGATTGACAACAGGATATCATCTTTATCAATCCATATTAAATGTTCCTTAAATAATTTCCTGCCTGTCCATGTAGAAAAAAACTTTCCTTTTCCTGTGTGAGGGGCAAAGATGGAATCGTACGGAACAAACTCCTTCAACTCCAATACTGAATAAGGTTTGATAGATGAATGAAAACCACTTGTGTCAGCCGCAAGAAATGATCCAATCCGTGTATTCATGTCACGGTTCAGGGAGAACAATCGCTCCTGCGCATTCGAACTGAATGTTATTAATAATGAAATTGTGAGAAAGATAAGACGCATTTTCTTGAGGAATAAAGTCCGTAGCTCTTGAATGCTCAGATCAGAATGAGTGGTGTTTGCTCCCAGTTGATATTTGCTTCTGCTGTCGGAATATCTACAAAGTTATGATCCTCCAAAAGCCTGCGAAGTTTTTTTTCAGAACTTTTCAAACCTATGTATGACATAAATTTTCTTTTCCAGGGAAGGGAACTTATGACCTTTTGCTCAGGATCGAAGTCACGCGGATGAAAATAGCACATTACGTAACCTGCCTTCAGGAACGAATCATGAATAAAGGAATAGGGCAATGCACGAAAATAACCACCTCCTGAAAAAACTATTTCCTTGCCCAGAACTCGTCTTGTGTTCATCGGAAACTCTTTTAAAATTCTTCCCTGAGATTGTATCCGACAAGGTTCCGATGTTCCGAAGTCACTGAATCCTCCATGTGATCGCTTTGTAGGAAATATGGAACTATCTGTTTTGAACCCACATTCCAACAGTACCTCATAGAACCAGGCTGTTTCTTTGGTGACAGAGAAACCGGGTGCCCGATAAACATCGACCTCCTTTCCTATGAGGTCCTCCAATTCAATCTTTGCACGAATTGTATCCTCCTTAAACCTGCGGGCATCTTGAAGATATACCAACTCATGCAGATCAGAATGGCAGGCAATATGATGAACGGTGGAGATTTTTTTGATCAATTGAGGATGCTTCCTCGCCATCCATCCTAAACAAAACCACGTCGCTTTTTGCCCTTTCTCCTCAAACAAATTCAATAGCCTTTCAGTATTCCTTTCGATCCTTGGTTCAAATTTTTCCCACTGATCAGGACGAGCTGTGGCCTTGTGATCAAGAATATGAAACCAGTCTTCCAGATCTACACTCAGAATGTTCAACATGGTCGATTCATTAATGATCTGAGCAATATACCAATTTGCACTTATTTCATTTCTGATATTCTTTTACCCTTGTTCGTCTTTTAATACATGTAACATTAATTAAAATCAGGCCACAAAAAATCTGGACTCTGTAGTATTGTCATAAAAAAAGCCCCTTGATAGGGGCTTTAAGGCAAATATTGTAATGAAGAGGTTATGCCAATCTTACATTAACGGCGTTCAAGCCTTTTTTACCTTCCTGAAGATCGAATACTACTTCGTCATTTTCACGAATTTCTTCTTTCAATCCAGTTACGTGAACGAACACTTCTTTGTCAGAACCGTTCATTTTAATAAATCCAAAACCTTTAGTTTGGTTAAAGAATTTTACTACTCCATTTTCCATTGTTACAAGTATTAAATAATTAATTTGTGCAAATGTAATACTTATCTGATTAGAACCTAATGAAAAGACTATTAATCAGTTAAATATTTTTTTTACGCTTTTCATTACCCTCATTATCTACTAAAATAATGAGTATGATGCCCGGTACTGATCAAAGATTAAAAAATATCGTAGTCCCCAAATGTGAAAAACCAGGACTTGAAATTGCGAATATGCTCAGATTCAGGCACTTCCTTATGAACCTTTATGATCAGATCTAACTGTTGTGGCAGAAAACGCTCAGGTACCTTATAAAACCCAGCTTTCTTAAGGAGATTAAATTCATTTGAAGACCCTTGCATAGCACAGATTATCAACTCAATGTTGTTTTTCTCAAGTAGCTCAAAAATTTGATCAATAAACGCTCTGGCTGATTTTTGATCCCCGGTAAAAATGAAATCCATCAATACAGCGCTGCGAAGCCCGTATATCTCCCGGCATCGGATAACGGCAAAGGCTGTTATTTTGCCATCATTCATCTGCTTGAAAATATGATATTTACGAATAGGAATGTCAAGATACCTCCATCTAAGGAAGTCTATGGACCTATACGTTGCCACACTTTTCTCTTCAGTAAATCGTTTCAAAAAGGCTTCATAGGACTCTGCATCGGTGTTTGGGTTAAAACAGGAAATTAGGTCCCCGCCGGCATCTCGTACAGAATCTGTGTTGAGCTCAATATCCAGTCCATGTTTAAGCCTTTTTCGGGTAAATAAATGCCAAAGGACAGATTTAGGCTTGAAACTTTTTATTAAAAATGGCACCCTTCCAAGGATCTCAAAATCCAGATGATCTTTGAAGACCGGAAAAGAATTAGCATTCGGAACGCCTAAGGTAAAAATGACATTGTTGCGCAAACAGGATAAATAGGTTTGCTCAGCCAGCTTCGGGAACAAAGCATTCCCTCTGTGAATTGGATGAGTGAGCGTATTTAAAGACAATGAACCTTTCAGGATCTTTCCCTCTACGATATAATCGTGTGGAATGACGAGGTATTGCGCTACAAGTTTTTCTCCTTCAGATGCAACATGAATGAGTGCATTTCCATGAGGGTTTTTTTCATATTCCCATTGAAGATAATCTTGGTTAGATATTTCCCGTCCCGGATATGTTGATTCAGTCAGACGTATGAGTCTCGAATAATCCGGATCAGTAAACTCTTCTAATCTATAAACTATGCTTTCTTTCATTGATAAACTTCAGAAATTGAAGATACTGATTCCCGATCTTTTCCCAGGAATAAGCTGATTGAACCCTTGCCAAAGACTTATTCTTATAATTATTCAGATCGGAGCTCGCCATATTTTCCATCTGAGCAAGTTGCAGGCTCAGGTGTTTCTTATTACGAAAATACAATTGTTCCTGATTAGTTACTTCACGATTGAAAATATTATCATGACAAATACACACACAGGAACATGCCATAGCTTCAAGCAGGGATGGGTTTGTACCTCCTACACTATGTCCGTGAATGTATGCAAATGCCCCTTTTCTCAATGAATCGAGTTTATTCTTGTCGTAAATCGCATCGGTAAAGAGAATTCCCTTGCTCACCTGACTTTTCAATGCTCTCACATAAGAATTGTCTTCTAAGCCTCCCACAATCACAAGGCTTTTGCTTGAACCGGATAATAGAAAACCTTCTATTATCTCCCTGATATGATTTTCCGGAACAAGCCTTGCAATGACTAAATAATAAGTTCCTTCAATAAGCCCAAAAGATTGCAGACCATCGACCTGAACAAAAGTTACCTGATCCGCACCATAAGCTAACATTCTTATCTTTTCAACTATGCCCTTATAATTTTTCTTCCAGTACTCTCCTATCCCATCCGAATCCACAACAATAAAATCGCTCCATTTTCCGGCAGCAATTTGCGCTAATCGGACATACAATTTTTTCAAAAATGTGAACTTACCACGTAGATGCTCAAGACCATCGACATTTGTAATCAGGGTAGTTTTACCTTTTTTCAACAGAGGGTAAAATAAAGCAGCTCCAACACCACATACTATAACTACATCGAATCTTTTTCGGGTCTTGAATAGAGAATCCCAATAAAACAATACAGGATTTTTACTTTTTCGAAATGCAGATTCACAGATATTGACACCGTCAAATTTTTTCGCATTGGAGGAATTCCCTTTTTCTCCTATGACAGTCACCACATGACCTCCATTAGAAAGTATCACAGAAATCTTCTCACAAAAAGTTTCAAAGCCTCCATACTTTGCAGGAATACCTCGAGAACCAATTATCGCGATTCGCATATCAGGTTAAAAATGTTTTATATAAAGACGCAATTTGACTCCAGTCATGATGCACCTTGACAGTTTCTAATCCGGCTTCCGACAATCTCTTTCTTAGATCAGCATCCACACAAAGTTTATCGATAGCCTGAGCAAGCAGCCCGGTATTTCCTACATCCACAAGTATACCATTGTTTTCATTCTTAATAACCTCCTCAAATGCTCTTAAGCGTGTGGCAATCACTGGCAGCTTATAACTCATGGCCATCAGTAAAACTCCGCTTTGATATATTCGGGTATAGGGTAGGACTATGAGATCCGCGGCACGAAAAAGCAGGTCACGTTCTGTATTGCTAATCTTCCTAATCATCATTGTCAGATCTTGCTTTTGCAATTCGTTTGAAATAATTTTTTGAAATGAATCAAAAGACAGTTTCCTTAATTTTCCGGCTACAACTAAAGTAGCATCCGTTTGCACATCTTTCCATGCATGTAAAAGCAGATCAAGGCCCTTGGTTGGTTTAATCATTCCAAAAAACAAAACAATAGGCTTATCAGGGTCAAGTTGTAACATCGCCCGACATTGCTTCTTGTCGGGACCTGCAACATTAAGAGAAAGAAAATGGCCATGTGGTATTACCCTGATCCTGGCAGAAGCTTCTTCAGATATTATTTGCTTTAACTCACCGGATGTAAATTCATTCTGAACTACGAGTATGTCAGCAAGTTGTTCACAAATAATCTTTAATCTCAACTTGCTGGTCTTTTGAATAAAACTTTCAATATCATGCACAATTATTATAACGCGTAATCCAAATGCTTTAGCTTTTCGGATCATCCATTCGTCCATTTTATTAAAATGAAATACATGGAATAACACAGAATTGCAATGCATTGATCTGACATGTCGAAACACTTTGACGATTCTGAGTGGTCTTAAAAGTATTTCAGAAAAGCTATGTCCTATTGAATCCGAAAAAAAAGGAAAAGAATTCTCCGCATGTTCCAACCAATGACAGTCGGAGTACAATAAGCCTTCAATTCCTTCGTCCCAAAGAGCATTGAGCAGGTCCGTGTTGTAACTGTCAAGCCCGGCTTTAGAACCAATAGGATCGATGATTGCCAGCTTTTGTGATTTCATCCTCTACCTCCCTGAACTAACCATGATGAAAGGTCACGACCTATCATGTCTTGTAAACGAAGGATGTCTTCTCTGTAAAGAGCACGTAAGTATGTAGCCGTTTCAGGTAAAAGAGAGATCTGATTCCCTGATTTAGAATTCCAACGGTCAAATTGTTTTCGGATACCGCTGCGCCAGGAATCAGGCAATTGATTCAACGCATGAAACTTTATCCGATTTTCCGAGGTTACCAGGCGTCCTAAAAAATTCCATCGTGGTTCATAGGAATCATTTCTACCCGACTCGCCACGAAAAACAAAGTGTTCGTCAACTCCCAGATAGCGACAAATTACCCTCAACATTCCACTGGGATCATTCAATATATCGTCAAACAAAATAATTTTTACAGAATCAAAATTCTCCAAATAAGCTTTCACCTGCCGGAAATACATGCCCCTGTCAATGTAAAAATAATCAAAACTATAATCTTCCTTCATTCGTTTTGGTTCTGCAGCTAAAGCTTCTTCAAAGCTCAGCTCTTCCCTTCCATCTCTGATCCTCCACATGTACTGAGAGAATGCCCGTTCGACAGGATTCCTTAATAGTATAAGAATTTTTAATTTTCTATGGTCCGGATGATACTGCATAATATTCTTTATCGTCCTTTGATACAAATACAAATATGGAGTTGATATTTCACCACATACTTGTTCACTCCCTGCATCATCAAATAGTTTAAAATATTTCTCAGGCGACTGAATAGTAAATGCAAACCGTCCGTTCTTATACTCCGGCTTCTTTTCAGCAAAGGAGAAAAAACATGGTTCCTTGATAGCCGGAACAAATAGTGAAGGATGTTGTCGCAGTGAATAATGCAAGGCAGTCGTTCCCGACCTTGCGGCACCGACCACAAGAAAGTGAGGCGCTTTCATCTTAGTGCATCTTTATCGATCCTGTTCATAATATCACTCTGAAAGTAATAATACCTAAAATAATATAAAAGACAAACTAAAAACATGATACTACTGGAATCTCTGATATTTACAGCAGAAAAAAACATACTCATAAAGAAAAACAATAACATGTATTCAACAGTTTTAAAAAACACATGATTAGATTGAACTGCTCTTGACATGCGTAAGGAAAAATAATAGGGTAAATAAATCAGCGTAGTACCTAAAATTCCAAACACAAATATATTTCCTAAAATTCCTATATCAACAGGATAGAAATATCCAAGAATTTCCTGCCATCCTCCATTCCATTGGTTGCTTATAAATCCATTTCCAAGAATGGGGTTCTTAGCAATATATTCAAGTGCAATATTAAGCTCCATAAATCGCACCGCCGAAGATGCTTCATCAGGAGATTCTCCCATGAACACATTAAACACATTCTGATATAATATCTGGTATTTGTCAAACAGAGAAGTATAACCCAAGGCTACAAGCACTAAAATGGCTGACAATCCCATACCTCCGTAGAGTATTGTGTTCCTTATTTTTTCTTTTAAAGAAAAGTTTCTGAAAAAATAAATCAAAAGCGTAAAAGATAACACAACCAAGGTTGTTCTTGATTGCTGGAAGTAAACCAAATAAAAAAGAATCAGCAAAACGATGATCATGTACATGTTCTTCTTCTCATGTGAAACTTTAAAAAGAGAATAGAAAAGCAACATGAGTACAAGTGCAAACTGAAAACGATATCGGTAGCCTCGTATCGGACTGTATGCCACAAATTCCATCTCCTGAAAATTTTGAGGGTTCACAAATAAAAAAAAGAAATAGAAAATGATCAGTAAAGTTAGGCTTAGGACAACAAAGGACTTCTCTACCTGCTCAATACTTATCCAATTATTTCTCAAAAATGAAATTAAAAGTATTCCGCTAAGGGAAAGCAACACAGAGCGCTGGGCCATTATCCCATAATAATATGGCTGGTTGAAGACTTTATGACCCTGATATGCAGCAAAAAAATTGACAAGAACAAACACCCACATAAGCAAGTCGAGTCTTGTGATCCGGTGTTCTTTGAAATGAACGAATAAATTAAAGACATAATATACTGTCAATGCTATGATTGCAAAAGTTGACAAACTCTGATGCAAGGTTGCAAGAGGAAGGGTGGCAAAAACGCGAAAAGTTGAAGTAAAGATCAAGAGTAGTATTGTATGAACCAATACCGGATGCAACCGGGATTTATCTGAAGGTTGTTGATTCATGCTAATATCCTAATCGTTGACCAATTTTCTGATAATAGATAGATAAAAATATTTGTAAGTTCAAAAACTACGAGGCTAATTTTCTAATTCCTATTTAACATATATGTATAGAAGCCGAAATGTTTTTTTACAGCGAGTACACAGGAAGCATTCCAAACAAGTATACCTAAACCCTGAGCGAGGCTTACTCCCAAAATCCCGTATGGAGGGATCAGCACGAAGCAGGCTACAACGTTTACAATTGCTGAAAAGATAGCAATATTTCTTAGCACACCCTGTTTACCGGTCATGTTCAGTATTTGACCGGGCAAGCCGGAAAAGATAACGATTAACTGTCCGGCAAGTAAAATATAGAGTGAGATCTCATTACCCGGAAACTCCTTTCCGAATACACTCAGAATAAATTTTGGAAAAAATGCTAAACCTAAAAACAATGGCAATGAGGTTAAGGTAATCAACCTGGCGGCTTCCTTGGCGTATTTTTTTAAACTCTCTATGTCATTCGAAGCAAAGGCCTCTGCAAACCTTGGCATTGTGATGCTATTGATGGCTAGAAAAGTAATATTGGTGAACACAGAAATCCGTACAAGTGCATTGAAAACTCCCACGTCAGCTTCAGAACTATATGAGGCAAGAATCAAAGTCCCGGCCCAGGACATTATCAATTGCATAATTGTAGTTGTAAACATTGGAGCAGATACCTTCATCAATGCCGGTGCATCGATAACAGACTCTGATTTTGATTCTCTGAACTTGCTATAGCGACTCCAGTTAAAAAAACTAAGAATGCCCGCTAATGTTATGCTGATAAACTGAACATATACAGGAATGTACATATGAACTTTTCCCATAAAAAATGCCATCACCAAAAAGACCAGGGCAATAGTAGATACAGCAGCTGTCTGAAAGAAAGTATAACTGCGAACCTTTTTCAAACCTCTCACACATTCTGAATGAATGAGCAACAGAACAAGGGGCATGGTGAGCCAGGCATTAATTCGAAAAGTCGGGCCCAGATAAGGTTTATTGAAAATCTCAGCAGCCATCCAATCAGCAGTGAAATAAAGAACAAAAGACAATAATACAGTTGTCGGTACTATTATCTTCAATGCTGTAAGATATGTGCCCTTGATCGCACCATAGGATTTCTTTAAACCAAATTCTGCCACAAAACGCATCAAGGCAACATCCAGTCCAAGCTTACCGAAATTTGCAGCAAAGACCAGAATTGCAAGACAGATAGAAACAATACCTAAGGCACCCGCACCAAAATATCTTGATGTGACAAGAGTCACCAGAAAACCTGTCCCTGTGCCTATCATCCTTACGAGCAAAGAAAAAAAGCTCGTACTGATCAGCTCCCTGTAATCCGGATCTAACCTGTACTTCGACAAAAACTTTTTGACTTTATCGGGCAATAAACCAATCATTCACCAGGTTGATTTTGTTATAACGCAGCTCATCTCCTGAAGGATAGCTGTAAATATTTTTACCTACCGTCTTAAGTATAGCATGGCCGGCAGCTGTATCCCATTCCATACATGGACTAAATCTTGGGTAAAGATCTGCTTTGCCTTCAGCAAGCCAGCCGAACTTCAATGCACTTCCGGCAGACACAAACTCCAGATTAGCATGATCTTTCTTAAGCTGCTCAACATAATTTTCAGTTTCCTTGCTGAGGTGTGAACGACTTATAAGAACTTTAAAACTACTCTTTAACTCATCTGATCTGCGTATTGTAAAATTATCCAAACTAAAATTATCCTGAGTGAATTTATTATTAGCTTGTCTTATGATATATGCCTTACCATCTGCTGCAGCGTACAACAAATCCTGAACTGGTACGTAAATAACACCAAGGACAGGCGATTCATTTCTTACCAGTGCAACATTAACGGTAAATTCTCCATTCCGCTTTACAAATTCTCTCGTGCCATCAAGTGGATCAACACACCAAAACTCTTTCCAATCTTTCCGCAAAGCATAATCCAACTCAACACCTTCTTCACTCATAATAGGGTATTTACTTACAGACAGCCCTTTCATAATTACATCATGTGATCTTTGATCAGCAAGTGTAAGAGGTGAGTTATCTTCCTTATGATCTACTACAAACTTCGTTTTATAAACATCAAGAATTTCTTGTCCTCCCTGAAGCGAAACCTGTATAGCCAATAAGAGAAGTTCTGTTATATGCATTGAAAGAAATCAGGAATAGGAATTTATTTATCCATAAATATTTTATTCAAATTTACGTTGCACATAAACTTTTAAATAATCATTCCGGCACCAACAGTTTCATTGGTAAACTCATCAATAAAAATTACACTTCCTGTATTTCTATTCCTTCGGTAACTATCATAATACAATGGCTGTGCTGTGCGTATATTGATCCTTCCTATATCATTCATGGAAAGGGCTTTTTCAGTTTCTATTCGTCGTAGCGTATTGATGTCAATCTTGTAGCGTATCTCTTTGATAAGACAAGTGGTTTCACGGGTGGTATGACGTAAAATAAAATTTCTCCCTTCTTCAAGTACTTTCTCGTTAAGCCAACATACCATCAGGTCCATTTCCTGACCGGTCTGAGGCTTATTGTTCTCCCGCACGATCATATCACCCCTGCTTATATCAAACTCATCACTAAGTCTCATTGCAACACTCATCGGTGCATAAGCCTCATCTAACTCGCCATCAGCGGTATCTATTGACATGATCGCAGATTTATATCCGGAAGGTAAAACTATCACTGTATCACCCTTTCTAAAAACACCTCCCGATATCTGTCCGGCAAAACTTCTATAGTCATGAAATTCATCGGTACGAGGTCTGATAGCCATCTGAACCGGAAAACGGCAATCAATATGATTCAGATCCCCACTAATATGCACATGTTCCAGATGAAACATCAAAGTAGAGCCCTCATACCAATTCATTTTGTCGGATCTGGTCACAACATTATCTCCGAATTTCGCACTGACAGGGATAAATTGAACATCCTGCACGTCAAGCCTGGAAGCAAAATTGCTAAACTCTTCAACAATCTTATCATAGGCATCCTGGCTATAATCTACCAGATCCATTTTATTAATGCAGACAACGATATGCGGAATACGCAACAGAGAAGCGATAAAAGCATGACGACAAGTTTGTTCCACCATTCCTTTCCTGGCATCAATAAGTATCAATGCAAGATTAGCGGTCGAAGCACCGGTGACCATATTACGCGTATATTGGATATGGCCTGGTGTATCTGCAATAATGAACTTCCGCTTGGCAGTCGAAAAAAATCGATAGGCAACATCGATGGTAATGCCCTGTTCTCTTTCTGCCTTCAAGCCATCTGTGAATAAAGAAAGATCTA
This sequence comes from Bacteroidia bacterium, assembly GCA_035341855.1. Classification (GTDB taxonomy): domain Bacteria; phylum Bacteroidota; class Bacteroidia; order AKYH767-A; family 2013-40CM-41-45; genus QQVM01. The sequence continues at coordinate 5,188 of DAOQWA010000017.1, read as the reverse complement.
ACTCTCCTGACCCACGCCTTTCACTACTGGCCTTTATGGATTCATATTGGTCACGTAAAATATTCTTTGTATCCAACAACAACCGACCTATAAGCGTACTCTTCCCGTCATCCACACTTCCACAAGTTGTGAATCGAAGCAACTCTATATTTGATCCGCTGGTCATTATAATTAATTTTTTTCTGCCTGTATTTTTTGGATAAAAATATCGCAGGTTAAAAATAGCCTTTCTTCTTTCTATCTTCCATAGCAGAATCAGAACGAAGATCATCGTGACGCGTACCCCTTTCTGTTATAGGGGACTCTATAATTTCTTTAATGATCTCATCAATTGTGCCGGCCACCGATTCGACGGCACCGGTACATGTCATATCGCCAATCGTTCTAAACCGGACAATTTTCTCCTCCGGCTTCTCATCAGAAGAAAGTTGAATGAATTCTGCCATAGCAAGGTACTGACCGTTTCGTTGAACAACTTTTCTCTTATGCGAATAATAAAGAGAAGGAATCTCAATTTTTTCATGCAGTATGTATTTCCAAATATCCAATTCTGTCCAGTTGCTCAATGGAAAGACACGGAAATGTTCTCCGGGACTTTTTCTTGCATTGAACAAATTCCAAAGTTCCGGTCTTTGATTCTTCGGATCCCATTGTCCGAACTCATCGCGATGTGAAAAGAACCTTTCCTTTGCCCGTGCCTTTTCTTCATCACGCCTCGCCCCGCCAATCGCAGCATCGAAACGAAATTCTTTTATGGCATCTAACAGAGTAGTAGTTTGTAAAGTATTTCTACTTGCATGAATTCCTTTCTCTTCTGTTACCCTGCCTTCATCTATAGATTGTTGAACTGACCTGACAATTAATTTTGCACCTAGTTTCTTAACCCATTGATCTCTAAAGGAAATTGTTTCAGGAAAATTATGCTCAGTGTCAATATGCAAAAAAGGAAACGGGATTGACGCAGGATAGAATGCTTTCCTCGCAAGATGTGAGCTAACGATCGAATCCTTCCCGCCACTGAACAATAAAACCGGATTTTCACAAAGTGACACAAGCTCCCTGAGAATATAAATACTCTCAGCTTCCAGTGATTTTAAATGATCGAGGTTGTAACTAAACATTTGCATTATCAATAAATCCAGGCCTTCAGGTCATATCCTCTGTCCTTGTCCATCCTTTTCTCAATAATACATAAAAGACCGGAAACAGAAGGAGATCAAACCATGCGAAGATATTAATTTAAATTGCATAGCCATAGCCTGAAACCCACAGGTAATTCCGTAAGTAACATATCAAACCTGAGAACCTGAGTGCATTGCAGATCCGGCATGTCGGGCTTTTAACCGTAAAAAGAAAGCCTCAAAACTGATAAAAGAGATGTATGAGATCAAGATCGTTAAAATCAACACGGTAGCAAAAAGTGAAACGGTATATAGGATCCCACCTCCAAATAAGTCCCCTGGTAGTACTTTTAATACAAGCAAAATAATCATCCAGTGATACATATAGATCCCATATGAAATCCTACCCAGAAAACCAAAAATCTTAGTGTCGTTGTTCAGTTTAAGCTTTTCATTGGTAGCAACATTCAAGATCATGATCGCAAAAAGGATTGAATAGATTACATCATTGAACTGGCTCATGACAAATCCGGAAAACCAAAGAATAAAGGTTAAGATCACTGCGGAATAGGCAATTTCTTTGCGGTAAAATATCTTCAACATCTTATCTCCCATGGCATACATTGCACCAAATATGGCACCGAGGCTCATGGAATTGAATTTCGACTGATAAAAAAATCTGTCTGTGAAAATATCGAGACTGCCGCTCTCTAATGTTATGCCATTTATATACCTGATGAAATGCGGCAAAATGGTATAAATAACAAAAAAGAGACATAAGTAAAATATTATTTTTCTTGAAGGAATAAGGATGACGAGTAATGGCCAAAATAAATAAAATTGTTCTTCAACTCCTATCGACCATATCTGTGGGCTTGATGTCCAGCCAATCTCCAAAGCATGTGCAATGTTGGGAAATATCCCAAGACATAATAATAACGTCGTTACAGAATAGTCTTCTTCAAAAAATAATAAAGAAGCAAAAATAATAAGATAATAAAGCGGCCAAATCCTGAGTATCCGTCTCAGGTAAAACTTTTTCAATGATATTTTTCCATTACTTTCCTTCTCTTTTATGAGCAAATAAGTGATCAGAAATCCACTCAAAACAAAGAACAGAACTACAGCCAAATGTGCATCGGGAAATTTAAAATTACTTAAGGTATTGATCAGTGGCCTTCCTTGTTCTTCACTAATTAAAACGATATGGTTCAACACTACAACGATAGCAGCAATAGCACGTAAAGTATCAAGGCCTCCAAAATATTTTTTCATCTAAAAAACACCAAACGTTCAAGCTCATTCTTCCAGACTAAATATCCTTTTCCATTCAGATGCAAACCATCGTAAGAGTAAGTTGAATCAAGTTCATTGTTCTCATTCTTGAAAACACTGAAAAGATCTATATAAGTTACACCATACTTTTCACTGAGGTCTAGTAATCCGGAATTTATATTTTGAATATCTGCATTACTCCGGAACTGATCCTTATAGGTTGGCAATACACTTTGTACGAAGACTTTAGTTTCAGGTGTGCCGATCTTGATCAATTTGATTAATTTTTCATAATCAACCAGGATCTGATGGACGGGAGTCTTTAATTCCAGGTCATTTGCCCCTGCCATGATGAAGATCATTGAAGGTTTTGTAAAAATTATTTCATCAACACGGTCAATCATTCCGGGGAGAACATCACCACCAATTCCTCTGTTCTTTATTTTAGAATTTGCAAAGAGTTCGGACCAATCACAATTAGATGTTATGCTATTGCCAAGAAAAACGATTTCCTGACTATCTTTTGGCATCACTTCAAACACGCTGTTTCGTGTCTTATAATATACATTATCATACGAAGCAGTGGTAATTTCCGGAGGATTAATTTTTTGCTTAACGTATTCAAGTCCTCCCCGTTTCTGAATAAGAGAGATCAGTAAGATCAAAAAAATACAATTTATCAGAAGAGAAACAAGAAGTACTTTCTTCATTCGACAAGATAAAATAATACTTTCAAATTACTTTTGTGTTATTCAATGTACAAATCAAATTATACCCTTCGAATTAATTTGATAACATGTTTCAAAATCTCTTCAACAGCAGTCTCAGCGGTCTTTCCTGCGGTTGATATGACTATGTCAGGATTTTCAGGAACCTCATAAACCGAATCAATACCCGTGAAATTCTTGATCTTTCCTTCCCTTGCAAGTCTATACAAACCATTTGGATCACGCTCTTCACACACTTCCAACGATGTATCAACAAAAACTTCTACGAATTCAACCGATGGAAAAAGACTTCTTAGCCATTCTCTTTCTTTTTTGAACGGCGAAATAAATGCGGCAATGGTTACCAAACCTGATTGATTCATGAGCCTGCATACCTCTCCAATTCTTCGAATGTTTTCTTCTCTATCAGTTTTCTCAAATCCAAGATCTTTATTCAGCCCTTGCCTTAATATGTCCCCATCAAGTAAGGTAGTCTTCACACCGGACTTGAATAACTCTTCTTCAAGCAATCCGGCCAGAGTACTTTTGCCTGAACCACTTAATCCGGTAAACCAAATGACAACAGGATTTTGTCCAAGAAGCTTACAACGATCATCTTTTTGAATCCGATGATGTGGTGAAAATAAATTAGCTTCTCCTCCCATATAAATTAATATGATCTTATTCTCTTAAACCAATCCGCAAATCCGGTCTTTATCAAGCACAATAAATTATTGTCCGATAGGATGCCATGTAGTTTTGATCTCCTGCAAATCCATGATCCTGTATGGACTATGAGAATTCTCATCCATCCAGTCATCCTTCTTATAAAAGATTGGCCGCTTAACATTAAGCGATGCGTTCTCCTGGATCTTCTTAATATCAGCCGCTTCATCACCACAATAAATACATGCATTTACATCCATGTGACTTGAGAAATATGGCAGTAATTCTGCACGGTGGCCTGTCAATATATTCACTACTCCTCCGGGAACATCAGATGAATGTAAGACCTCCGCAAAAGTGACTGCACACAAAGGTTTTTCTGAAGAAGCAAGTACAACGACTGTGTTGCCTCCAACGATAGCAGGAGCAATGACGGATACCAAACCTATCAGGCCATAATTTTCAGGTGATAAAATTGACACTACCCCGGTTGCTTCCGGAAGTGAAAAGTTAAAATGTGATGACTCAACCGGATTGACAGAACTATATACTTGCTGGTACTTATCACTCCAACCTGCATAATAAACTAAACGATCAACTGAAAGATCCACTTCGGCTGCAGCTTTCGAGGTACTTAGCCCCTGTTCGACCAATTCTGAAATAAACTGAGCACGTCGTCCTTCAAGCATCTCTGCAATGCGATACAAGATCTGTCCTTTATTGTATGCAGAACGGGAAGCCCAGCCATGCTGAGCCTTTCGTGCGGCTACCACAGCTTCACGAAAATCCTTTCTTGAACTCTGACAAATATTAGCCAGCACAGTACCCGCTTTATTCTTCAGAACATAATATCTGCCGCTTTCAGTACGAGGAAATTTTCCATCGATATATATTTTATATGTCTTCAATACATCGATTCGTTTTCCTTTTTCACTGTGACCATTCGCTTCCACTCCGTTCAGATTTTTTGTTTTTACCTTTTCTGATGAATTCATCTTATTATTCTTTTAATAATTGAAAAAATATTTCCCTTCTACTCTGCCAACTCAAGATAAGGCATCAACCCGTGAAGACCACCTTCTCTTCCCATACCACTTTCTTTATAGCCACCAAAAGGAGAAGTCGGATCGAATTTGTTATATGTATTCGCCCAAATTACACCTGCACGAATCTGAGAAGTTACCTTGAAAATTTTAGATCCCTTGTCAGTCCAGACACCACCACTCAGACCGTAAGGAATATTGTTTGCTTTTTCAATAGCCTCCTCTACTGTGCGGAATGACTGAATACCAAGAACAGGGCCGAATATTTCTTCCTGTATAATTCTCGAAGATTGAGAAACATTAGTGAATAAGGTAGGCTTACACCAATATCCCTTCGATGGAACTTTGCAGGATGATTGATACATCTCGCCACCTT
>DAOQWA010000016.1:0-58709 GCA_035341855.1 Bacteroidia bacterium | reverse complement strand
GAATCCTTCAAAGGAAATTCTTACCTACTGGTTTGTGGCAGCACCTGGCCGGCGGATGAACAAATAATATGCGAGGCATTAATGCATCTGGACAAAGAGAACCTAAAGCTGATAATAGCGCCTCATGAAATTTCTGATCAAAGAGTTCAACAAATAATAAATACAATTTCAAAATACTTGCCTGAAATAAAGGTTGTGGTTTATTCAAACAAAGACTCAGACACTATCGAGGATGCAAAAATTCTTATCCTTGACACAATGGGCCAACTGGCTTCGGTGTATGGGTATGGAAGCTTCGCATACGTAGGAGGCGGCTTCAACAAAGGAATCCATAACACACTTGAACCGGCAGCCTTTGCCCTTCCCCTCATATTTGGTCCGGAGCATAGTAAGTTTCGTGAAGCAAACGAACTGATCCGCGAAGGAGCTGCTTTTGTTGTCCGTACAGACACCGAACTTGCACTTATACTCGACACGTTTAGTAAACAAAAAAACTTCATCAAGGGTGCCGGCAAAGCTGCTTCTGAATATGTCCAAAAAAATACCGGAGCAACGCAAAAGATAATGAATTTCCTGATCAATCAGAAAAACAATTAAAAGTGCCTGAAAAAATATTTATATTTATACAATGGTTTGATAGACAAATATTATATTGAACCTTTCAGTAAATAGAGAACATGATCAGGCATCTATTTTTTCTATTGTGTTTTATATCGCTTCAGGCATCTGCTGACGGTACTGTTTATTACTACACAAACAAAGCAGAGGTTTGGTTTAGTTCAGATGCCCCTCAGGAACTAATCAAGGCTGAATCAAACGACCTTCGAGGACTAATAGATATTGAAAAAAAGACTTTTGTATTCAAAGTTCTCATCAGAACTTTCGAGGGCTTTAACAGCGCTTTGCAAAAGGAGCATTTTAATGAAAAATTTCTTGAGTCAGAAAGTTATCCGGAGGCACAGTTTACCGGCAAAATTATAGAGGACATCGACTACAATGTTCCCGGAACCTACACTATACGAGCTAAAGGGAAACTCTCAATTCACGGAGTAGAACAAGAACGCATCATCAAAACAATCCTCACAATAAAAAACTCTGAAATTTACTTTGAATCTAATTTCACGGTTCTTTTGTCTGAACACAATATTAAAGTACCCAAGGTAGTCCACGAAAAAATCGCTTCAGAGATTAATGTTGAGATAAAAGGAATACTTAAAAAGAAAGTTCTTGAATGATGGTATCAGGAAGAATTTTGCTTTTTATCTTTTTATCCCTTACAACTATTTTGAGAGGATATTCCCAAGAACACCTGACACGGAGTTTCGAAACTAAACTCACAGGCAACAAGTTCAAAATTCAATCACTCACCTTAGATAGCCGCGGAAATATTATTTGCGGCACAGACAATGGATTATTTTCTTTTGATGGTGCATCTTTCAGACCGACCATAGAAAATGATAGCCAAATGACAAATGCAGTAATGTGTCTATTCAACGCAGAAGACGGCACATTATGGATAGGATACAAAAATGGTCGCATAGACTTCTTAAGAAATGGGGAGCATCATACTCTTCTAAAAGATGACAAAGGTCCTTCCACCCCTATTACTTCCTTTACAGAAAGTAAAGGAGGCGAAAGGCTTTTCATCAGCACCCTTGGAGAGGGTATTTTTATCTATGAAAATAATTCATTGTCCAGGTTAACAACACAGAACGGGCTGAGTGACAATTATTGCTATAAGATAATAAGATTGCCTGATGACAGATTTTGTGTAGCAACAGATCAGGGGATCAACTTTATTACGTATGGCAATAAGAAGACCCAAATTATTTATGTCAATACTGACAACGGACTCCCTGATAACATAGTCAGGAATCTTATCGTTGATGAAGAACAACAACTTTGGTTGAGCTTTCAAGAAAAAGGATTTTGCTCAATTGATCTCAAAACCGGCCATATAAATATTCCGGAAACCTCGATCAACTGGTCGAAAGGACAAGTAAACTCAGTGCTGCCACTTGCCGAACAAATTTGGATTGCCACCGAATCACATGGAATATTAAGTCAAAGCCTGGGTGGAAATTTAAAAGCTGTTGACCTGAAGATTCCCGGTGGAAAAAACGAAAATGTCAGGACACTGATTAAAGATAACGAAGGTCATGTTTGGATAGCATCCGGATATTTTCTCATACGTTCATCAACCGAAAGATGGAACAGAATTTTAGACGAGAAGTCATCTCCATTCAATTTTATTCATTGCATTCTGGCAGACAATGCAGGGAATATATGGTTTAGTCCGGATCAACAATTGTATTGTGCAAAAAGACAAGACGATGGCAGTTATAAGTTTATTAAGTACAATATTACACAGCAAAATAAATTAACAGATATTGTTACACTTTGGCAGGACAACCATAATAATATATGGATAGGAACATTAGGTGAAGGTGTTTTTGTTCTCAATCCTAAAAGCGGTCGTGTACAGCATCCGGGGAATCATCCGGTGCTCCTGAAGGGTAATGTAATGGCCATTGAGGGAAATGAAAATACACTTTTGGTTGGAGGATTTGGAGGGATTATATCTTTCCTTATCCATTACGACAAATTAACAGGCAGCTACTCACTAAGTCCGAAAGAAGATGAATTATCGAAAATCCTGATGAATAATTACATCTATTCCATACATACCGATAAGGAAAAAAGAACATGGATCGGTACAGACGAAAAAGGACTCGTCTTAATGGAGAATGACAAATTAATTTTCTTTAACGACAGTGACAAATTGCCGGCAAAAACAATCCTGTCAATTACATCGGATTCTACGGGAAGAATATGGCTTGCTACACAAGACGAAGGAATTATTAGTTATGATGGAAAAAAGTTTGAACAATTTTCAATTAATGAAGGTCTGAGTGACCCTTCACCTACATCTGTCATTATTGACAATAATAATAATGTTTTAGCTATACATTCAAATGGCATCGACATATTTAATCCCCAGTCAAGGAGTTTTCAATATTACTCATCTGAAAATGGACTTGGAGAACTTAATCCTGACCTCAATGCAATAAGCAAGGACAAAGACGGAAGAATTTGGATCGGATCTGAAAGAGGAATTTTTACGTATCACCCTCCTGAGGATGAAAGATGGCAACAACCTGAAGTGCACATCGAACAAATACTATTATTTCTCCAGCCGATCGGACGTAAACAAGATCTAATTTTTGATTACGATCAAAATAATATCACAATTGAATACAACTCATCATGGCTAACTGATCCGAACAGGATTAGCTATGCTTATAAACTCGATGGCTATTCAGATAAATGGGAAATTACAAAAGACAAATCTGAGAGTTATCCAAAACTTCCTCCCGGAAAATACACCTTCAAGGTAAAGGCTTCGCTTAACAATCAGTTTCTTCATGCAAAAGAAGCAACTGTGACTTTTGAAATACAAGCACCATTTTGGCAAAAGCTATGGTTCAGAATATTACTCTCCATCACGATCCTTTTAATGATATTATCAATTATAAAACGCAGAGAAAATAGATTAAGGAAGGCAGAACAAGCAGAAAAAGAAAAAATTGAATTTCGATTCGAGACATTGAGAAGTCAGGTTAATCCCCATTTTCTATTTAATAGTTTTAACACGTTAATTTCTGAGATCGAAAGAGACCCGAATATTGCCATTGAATACGTGGAAAATCTTTCTCAATTTTTCAGAAATATTATTAATTACAAAGATGTTGAACTGATCCCTATTCATGAAGAACTAAAACTACTGGAGACATATATTTTTATTCAATCAAAAAGGTATGGTTCAAGCTTATTATTCACGAAATCTTCTGTTCTTTCAGTAAAAGATGATGGCTATATCCCTCCTTTAACGCTACAACTTTTGGCTGAAAATGCAATAAAGCATAATGCAATTTCTCATGAAAGTCCATTGCACATCGAACTTGAGATCAAAGATGATTACCTTGTCTTGAAAAATAATATTAATATAAAATACAAAACTGAAGATTCAACAGGACTAGGCCTTGTAAATATCAGGAATAGATTTAAAATTCTCGACAAAAGGCCGGTATTAATAGAACACACTGAACAATACTTTATAGTTTCTGTTCCTATTCTAAAAAAATAAAAACATGAAAATTTTAATCATAGAAGATGAGGAGCCGGCAGCAAATAGGCTTCAGTCGATGATCAAAGAAGTTGACAATGAAACACAGGTGCTTGATGTAATTGTTAGCATCAAAACAGCTGTGCAATGGTTTAAAAATAATAAGGCACCTGATCTGGTTTTTTTAGACATTCAACTGGCTGATGGAATAAGCTTTGAGATCTTTAAACAGGTTGAAGTGAAATCTCCAATTATATTCACAACAGCTTTTGACGAATATGCAATAGAGGCTTTTAAAGTCAATAGTGTTGACTACCTGCTGAAACCCTTAAAAAAGGAGGAGCTGTCAAAGGCAATGCTAAAATTCAAAAGCTTACATGGTACAACAAATGTACCTGTTGATCTGGAAGAGCTTTTACGGACTATTCATAACCCCGAACAGAAATATAAAAGCAGATTTCTCATTCGCTTTGCCGACCAGATCAAGAAAATAGAGGTTTCAGATATTGCGTATTTCTATACTCAAGACAAAATTAACTATCTCAAGATTTTCAGTGGCAATTCATATCCTATTGATCTGAATCTGGATTCTGTTGAAAAAGCGATCGACCCGCAAAAATATTTTAGGATCAACAGACAGTTTATTGTAAACATTGAGTCCATTGAACAAATGTTTGCCTTTTCCAAATCGCGGGTGAAGCTGAAATTAAAACCTGCCACCGATATTGAAACCATAGTAAGTACAGACCGTTCGCCACATTTCAAAGCCTGGCTTGGAGATGATTTAGAATAACATTCATCCTAAATGGATACAAAGTGTATGAAAAAAAGGAATTTATTTCAAGACAATTTGTATTCCTCAATTTTTTTCAAGCTAAAGTCGAATTTCTTTTTCAGGTTTATCGTTGCAAGATCAAGGCAATCGAAAGAACCCGGTTCATCTGAACTCCAATTTTACAGTATTCCTTTAAACTTATAGAAGCTGTAATTCCCATTCAACTGCATTTTTATCCTGTTCAGCAACTCCTGTTCGTTGAGGCTTATCAAGTCATATATATTTACACCTATAATTCATGAGCATAAAGCCATTCACAATGAAAGCAGAAAACAAGGCATATAAAATTGACCTACTAATGGCAAGCCTTATATTCATACTCACTTTGTTTTTATTATTGACGAGCTCCTGCAAGCATGAACCACAAATACTTCCAAATCAAGATCCAAACAGTGAAAATAACGGTACCGGCAATGCTAACGGAAATGGCAATGGTAACGGAAATCAAGCCTCTACATGCAGTCCCGACTCCGTTTATTTTCAAAAAAGTATTCTACCATTAATAGTATCAAATTGCGCCAAAAGTGGATGCCATGATGCAGCCAGTCATAAGGATGGAATTGTATTAGATTCCTATGCTAACATCATGAACCATGGAGAAATCAGGCCGGGACGTCCGGGCAATAGTGAACTTATCGAAGTTATCACAGAAACCGACCCCGATGATATCATGCCTCCTCCTCCGGCGGCACCTATGAGTCAGGCCGACATTAACCTACTAACAGCATGGATCAATCAAGGGGCTCAGAACAATGATTGTACAGACGGAAATTGTGACACAACAAATATTTCCTTTTCAGGAACAGTCAGTCCAATTTTGCAGTCCAAGTGTGTTGGATGTCATAACAATTCCTTACAAAGCGGACAGGTGAACCTCAGCGGGCATGCAAATGTACTTATATATGCACAATCAGGAAGTTTACTCGGATCGATCATGCATGCTAATGGATACTTCCCAATGCCCAAAGGAGGCACGCAACTGTCTGACTGCGAAATATCATCTGTAAGAACATGGATCAGAAACGGTGCATTAAATAATTAAATCATGAATAAGCTCATATCTTTAACCCTAACATTTGCATCTTTGATGACGCTTGGATCATGTTACTATGATATTGAGGAAGAATTATACCCGGCATATAATTCTAATGATTGCGATACATCTAACGTTGGATATACAAAAGATATCGAACCCCTACTACGAAACGCATGTTATACCTGCCATGGAGCCGGAATAAATCTGGGAAATGTAACATTGGAAGGCTATGGGAGTTTACAACCCTATATTGCAGACGGATCATTAATTGGATCTGTTGAACACAACTCTGAGTTTTCCCCAATGCCAAAAGGTGGGACAAAATTAAGTGACTGCAACATTAAAAAAATGCAGTTCTGGATAAATGAAGGTGCAATTAATAACTAACAGGCAAAAACGAAATGCCATGAAACGTAAAATTCTGATTTCGATTTTGATACTAATACTGGCAGGAATTGCTACAGGAGTTTATTTATTCAATAAACCCAGACAAAGCATTATGAATGCTACCGCCGTGGCTTCACTCAGCGCAAGCGCACTAGTTTCTGAATTTGAAGAGGATGAAGCAAAATCGAATGAATTATATCTCGGCAAGGTTATTGAAGTAACAGGAATAATTGGCAGCTCGTCGCTTGATGAGTCAGGAAATTTAAACATCACTTTACTTGGAGGAGATCTTGCAGGCGTAGGCTGCCAACTCGAAAAGAATAATAATTCCGGTCAAAAAAAATTAATCGTAGGTGAAACCGTTACTATAAAAGGAATATGCACAGGAATACTCATGGACGTAGTACTTGTAGATTGCGTAATCACCGAATAAATATTCATCATCATGGTACACATCGAAACAAAAAAAACTGAAATGTCTTCCATAAGCTTAAAAGAAGTTAGTTTGTCTGCAAAAGATTTGAAGAGCATGGGATCAGGATCTGATAACAATTCTCCATTGCCAATTTTTAAGATAAATCAGAAGGGACATATTATCTACTCAAACAAGGCCAGCTTTCCGGTGTTAAAAATTTGGAATTGCTATGCTAATAATGCAATTCCTCAGGAGATACTTTCAAAATTCCCTTCCTTAACTGATCTTGATGCCGATGGAACAATCGAAATTGATACAGATACGCAGACCTACTTTTTCTCAGTTGTTGGATTTCAACCTGCAGAATACATAGGCGTATATGGATTCAAAACTGAAATGAGAATGAACATCGAATCCAAAACTAAAAACCAAAATATTCTAACAATTTAAAACTAATCATCATGAAAAAAATATTCTTCCTTATAGTTCTGGTAACTGTTACAACGGTTTCGATCGGACAAACAAGAGTTTTTACAAAAAACGGGAAAGTGAGCTTTGATGCTACAAGCCCATCATCTCCTGAACAAATTACTGCAAACAATGACAAGGCAACCAGCGTGATTGATTTAGGAAGTGGAGCTATTCAATTTGCAGTTTTGATGAAAGCATTTCTATTCGAAAAAGCCTTAATGCAAGAACACTTCAATGAGAACTACGTCGAATCCGACAAGTTTCCTAAATCGGATTTCAAAGGACAGATCACAAATATGAAAGATGTCAACCTTGAAAAAGATGGAGTATATAATGTGAACGTGAAGGGCAAACTCACACTTCATGGAATCACTAAAGAAATTGAAACAACAGGTACATTGACTGTAAAAGATAAAACTGTTGTCTCCGGTAAGTCGGAGTTTGTTGTTCAACTGTCTGACTTCGATATTGAAGTTCCAGGTATAGTGAAAGATAAACTGAACAAGGAAGCACGTATATCAGTTGACCTGAACTATGAGCCCTTAAAATCTTCCTGATAAGTAATTTTTAGATTAACTCTGTGTTTGAAGTAAACACTCATCTTCAAGAGCCCGTAAGCTTTAAAAGATGAGTGTTTTTTTTCAGGTGTCCCGGTCAGTTCAGGAATGAATCAAGCTTCCATTGATCCCATTCAGCAGGAAGCAACATTATCAAAAGCAGAAATATAAAGCGTGGAAAATAATACTGCATATCCCACATTGGTTTAATACTACTGAATGCAATAGCAACAAGTAGCATATCGACGCTCAAGATCAACAGAGCAAAGTCAACCATCAAACCGAATATCAACATCAAACCACCTATAACTTCAGCCCATGAAGTGATCCAGGCAAATGGCTTAAGCAGTAAATTAGGAATATAAGTTTTGTCAATTGGTTCCTGAAATGTGGCAACGACATTTTTTATCTTGATGTTAAAGATCTTTTCATAACCTTGAAAGAAGAATATTACCCCGGTGACAGTACGTAATAAAAAAAGTGCTAGTGCTATGTTAAAATCGACGTTGACCATATTAAGCACGAATCTACGAATTGAAAACAATAGTGCAAAGTGTAAAAGTCATTGCAATGATTCTGCAAAGAGTCGAATAAGCTGATGAACTACAGAAAAACTACAATTAAGCGCTCTCGAGTAAGAAATCCGCTCAATGGCAACAAGCATGCGGCCCTATCATTATTCCTCGGACAATAAGTAACACACCAACTGTCAAAGCCACAAACGGACTGGCTTTAGTTACGAATTTACTTAGTCTTTGACCACCAAACTTCCCTACAAGCGATATTGCCAGCATCATTGGGACAGTTCCCATACCAAAAAATATCATGTAAGATACACTTCCGGTGACAGTCCCTCCGGCAACCGCAGCTGCCAAGGCTAAATAAACAAATCCACAAGGCAAAAAGCCATTCACCAAACCAATAGACATCAATGTCAATTTTGATTTTTTGCCAAATAACTGACGGAACAAGCTCTTAATTTTAGAAGAATAGAGACTTGAAAGTCCGGTTAAAAAATCAAACCTTTTGAAGATGAATGGCAAAAACAAAGTAGCCAGGACGAGAATTCCGGAAATCACCGAAAGTGGACCCTGGTATCCTGCGAGTGAAATTGTATGGCCAAGCAATCCGACGATTAAACCGAGAAATGCATAGGTAATTATCCGGCCTGTATTGTAAAGGAGACGACCGATCAATAACTGACCGGCTGAACCATTGCCCGAAGGTAATGCCAGGGCAATAGGCCCACACATTCCGGCACAGTGGAAGCTTCCTAAAAAGCCAACCAAAAAAGCTGAATACACCCAAATCCCCATCCTTATATCATAATTTTCTCAGACTTGTAATAATCTGTGTTTCTATACGACCAATTAATTTTCACTTCCCACCTACCTGTTTTCAATGCACTTGTATTTATAATCTGCTTCCCATTCGAATCGGCCCTGACCTCGAGTGATAAATCGAGATCAGAATCATCCGGTTTAAACAACTGAATGTTTCCGGAAATTTCTTCCGGTGAAAAAGTTTCCGGAAAATGGATCTCTATAAAGTTTCTGTTTATACTTAGTTGTACATCTTTCTCCAAGCCAAGACTATTTTTTTCTTTGTTGATCTGCTGTTGATACATGACTTCCTTTTCATAGTAGTTTTCAGAGACGAGATCGACATTTACCTTCGAACTTTTGTACACCAAATTACCAATGAAAAATACAAATAAGATCAACACCAATAATATACCCCAACCCCAGTTCATTTTCATATCAATATGGTCCTAAAAAATTTGTTTTAACTTCATCAATTTCTTTTCCATCTGAAATAACACTAAGAACAATCTCTGTCTTTAATTTTAAAATTTCATCTTTCGGTAAGATCACAAAAAATACTGCTTCCGCCAATGAATCTTGCCTTACAGTGCTTATTTCATTTCCAACATATTTTATCTCACCGGCAGGTGATTTCAGCTTTAATTCAAGGTCGAGATCTTCGAAAGTTTTATTTATTATCTGAACATTATATAAGTTGCTTATTTTATTATTTTCCATCTCCTGAAATAACTGACCGGGTGTTCGCAAGATTGTGGTCTCAATGTTACTTCTGGTTGCCAGCAAAGCTACCAGAACCGACATCAATAAAACAAGTATGGTTGAGTATCCGATAATTCTGGTTGTTATTTTAAACTTTTCACCTGAAGCTATCCCGTTCTCACTGTCGAATCTAATCAAGCCCTTTTTAAAACCTACTTTATCCATAACATCATCACAGGCATCGATGCAGGCAGTGCAGTTGACACATTCCAGTTGCGTTCCATTTCTGATATCAATTCCGGTAGGACACACATGAACACACTGATGACAATCGATACAATCACCTTCAGTTCTTTCCTGATTTTTATGGATGATTCCTCTTGGCTCTCCTCTGTTATAATCATAGGCTATAACGATTGAATTTCTATCGAGCAGTACACCTTGTAAGCGACCATAAGGACAAACTACTAAACATACCTGTTCTCTAAAGTGGGCAAACACACCGTAGAATACGCCGGTAAAAAACACCAGTGAAAAAAAATCACCCAGATGTGAACCGGGTCCATCTATGACCAACTTCCCTAACTCATTTACACCAATTATATAAGCCAGAAAGGTATTTGCTATAAGGAATGAGATCAAAAAAAAGATTGAATGCTTCAGTGTCTTCTTCCTGATCTTATCAGCATTCCACGGACCTTTGTTCAATGCTTTTTGTCTGGTATAATCCCCCTCAATTGCATATTCGACCTTTCGGAATACCATTTCCATGAAAATGGTTTGTGGACAGGCCCAGCCACACCATACTCTGCCAAAAACCACTGTAAATAGGATAATAAAAACAAAAAATGTTAACATGGCAAGAACGAACAAGAAAAAATCCTGAGGCCAAAATGGCACGCCGAATAAAATAAACTTTCGTTCAAGGATGTTGAACAGGAACATGGGATGTCCATTCCATGTCCAAAATGGTCCGCTAAAAAGAAGGATCAGCAGAAAAATGGAAACTATCACCCGCTTATTGTGGAGAACCCCCTTCGGCATTTTGGGGTATATCCAATTCCTTTTACCTTCTTTGCTAATGGTAGAAATACTATCCCTGAATGATTCGTCTCTTTTAACTGAATCTATATTCTCACTCACGTTTAATTAAGTTTTGCTTGTTGAGTTGAATCGGAAGTTTGGGCAACTTCCGGTTCCTCCCATTTTTCCCCTTGAGGTTCTTTAGGGTCATGCGGGTTTGTACCTTGAAAGGTAAGGATGTAACTGCTTAGAGCTTGAATTTGCTTTGGAGCGAGCTGTGATTTCCATGATATCATACCTTTAGAAGGAACACCCTCGGAAATGACCTTAAAAATATTCTTTACTCCTCCGCCATGAATCCAAAACTGATCTGCAAGGTTAGGTCCAACACCACCTTGCCCGGCATCTCCATGACAGGCTACACAATTTTTCACATAGATACCTTGGGCTTCATTTAAGGCCATTTGATCTGAGACAATTTTTACATTTGCTTCAGTTACAAAATTTTCGTCGTTCTTAATTCTATTCTCCTTTTCTGCCTTAGCCAGAAGCATTGAATTATTATACTCTTCGATCTGCAGACTTCCTGTTCCACTTACATGATAATGTATAAGGTATACAAATGCAAAGACAATCGTTAGATAAAAACCCCAAACCCACCAGGGTGGTAATTTATTATCTAATTCACGAATGCCATCATAATTGTGATCCAGCATTACATCTGCTTCCTGCTCGACAGGGACTGATCTGGTCATCATCTTCATGAGTCGAGTCCATGCTGATGTAACTTTTTGTTCTTTTACTTCATGTTGCTTGTATTCCGGTTGATCATTTTTCTTAATGATCTCATGTCCTAAAACTTTGATGGCCCTGGACAATGTCATCATTACCGCAAGCACAATAAATAAAATAAATATCCAAAGGTAATTGGTCGACTCAAAAAATGCATCAGGCACTTTCGTTAGCGGACCAGGTTGATTAACCGGAGTTGCTTCCTGTGCAGACGCAATGGCAGCAAATGCATTCAGGCAAGCTACAAGAGCGAAGTACTTCAATTTGTTGATACGATTATTCATAAGCTGTATGAAATATTCATTGTTCAATTATTCTTATTTTTTTCATTAAAAGGTAATTGCGAAAGCTTTTCCAGTTGTTTTTTGTCGGCACGGAACAACCAAATAGTCATTGCCATAAAAAAAACAAAGAACGCAACTAAAGATAAAACCGGATAGGTATCAATACCATCTATACCATTCAAATAATTTTTAAACATGTTCTAATTTTTTTTTCTGAAATCATTTAATAGACAATTCATCTTTGCCGGCCTTTATGTCAATACCAAGTCGTTGGAGATAGGCTATCATTGCAATAATCTCCTTTTTGGAATCGACTGAAATACCTGCTTTCTTAAGATCACCAGCTATTTCTTCAGATTGTTTGGCGAGATCTTCATTTGCACGAAGATCATAACCTTCAGGATATGGAACACCTAATTTTTGCATGACGCGAATCTTAGCAGGAGTGCTTGATATATCAAGATCTGCTTCAGCCATGTGATCATAAGGAGGCATGATGGAGCCGGGTGACATAGAAGAAGGATCTATCATGTGATTGAAGTGCCACGAATTAGGGTACTTACCTCCAATCCGTGCCAAATCCGGTCCGGTCCGTTTCGAACCCCATTGAAACGGATGATCATAGACAAACTCACCGGCTTTTGAATACTGCCCGTATCGTTCAGTCTCAGATCTAAATGGTCGTATCATCTGACTATGACAGGTATAACAACCTTCCTTTATATATATATCTCTACCCTGAAGTTCCAAAGGAGTATAAGGCTTCACAGAGCTAATCGTAGGGATATTTGACTTAATAGTAAGCATTGGAATGATTTCAACAATACCTCCAATGAGAATAACGATGAGACTTACAATTAACATTTGAGCCGGACGACGTTCGATCCAACGATGCCAATGACCTTTGGGTTCCTGAGTTAATTTAATCAGTGCAGGAGCTTCTGCAGATTCATTGGCAAGGAAGCTACCTGCCTTTGCTGTCTTCCATAAATTATAGACCATCACACATGCACCAATGATGTATAAAGTACCACCGATCGCTCTCAATTTATACATCGGCAGGATCTGTACTACGGTCTCTAAAAAATTCGGATATTTAAGTATTCCATCGGCGGTGAATTCTTTCCACATCAATGACTGTGCAAAACCTGCCCAATACATTGGAATTGCATAGAAGATTATTCCTAGTGTAGCAATCCAAAAATGAAAGTTGGCGAGTTTTTTTGAGTGCAACTCGGTTTGATACAACTTTGGAATCAACCAATATAATATTCCAAAAGTCAACATTCCATTCCAGCCAAGTCCTCCAACGTGTACGTGAGCTACTATCCAATCAGTAAAATGTGCTACTGCATTCACATTTTTTAGCGACAACATCGGACCTTCAAAAGTTGACATTCCATATGCTGTAATGGCAACCACCATAAATTTCAGAACTGCACTTTCACGGACTTTATCCCAAGCACCTCTTAGTGTCAACAATCCATTTATCATTCCACCCCATGATGGGGCAAGAAGCATAACCGAAAACACCACACCGAGAGACTGAGCCCAATCAGGCAAAGATGTGTATAAGAGGTGATGTGGACCTGCCCAGATATAAAGAAAGATGAGTGCCCAAAAGTGGATGATCGACAATTTGTATGAATAGACCGGACGGTTCGCTGCTTTGGGAACGAAGTAATACATCAAACCTAAATAAGGTGTTGTTAAAAAGAATGCAACGGCATTATGCCCGTACCACCATTGAACCAAAGCGTCCTGAACGCCGGCAAAAACAGAGTAGCTTTTTAACAGACTAACCGGCAATGCCAAGGAATTTACTATATGTAATACAGCGACCGTAACAACTGTTGCGATATAAAACCATATTGCAACATATAAATGACGCTCTCTTCGCTTGATGATCGTGCCGAACATATTTATACCAAAGATCACCCAAACCAACGCGATCATTATATCAATTGGCCACTCCAATTCTGCATACTCTTTGCTGGTAGTGATACCCAATGGCAGGGTGATGACGGCACAAACAATGATCAGTTGCCATCCCCAAAAGTGGATCTTACTAAGGACATCACTATACATTCTGGCCTTAAGCAATCTCTGTAAAGAATAATACACGCCCATGAATATGCCATTTCCGACGAAGGCAAAAATGACGGCATTAGTGTGTAAAGGTCGGATCCTGCCAAAATTCAGGAAGGGGGCAATATTCATTGATGCGCTCGTTAATTCCAAGGCAGCAATCAATCCGACCAACATTCCAATTACTCCCCAAGCCACAGTGGCTATGGCAAAATTTCTAACCGTTCGGTTGTCATAATTAAATTGTTCGATACTCATAAATCCTCGTTTGTGTTTAAGTTTTCTTTGGGAGAGCCGGATTCCGGCAACTTCGAATCAAATAATATCCGTACAGAGGGAGTGTAATCATCGTCAAATTGACCATCTCTCACACTCCAAATAAAGGCAAGTAAAAAGCCTACAGCCAGCAACAAACTAAATATTATCAATAGAAATATTACACTCATAATTTCAAAATACCGGTCAAATATATTCCATTCCCGTAGTCGTAATTATGATTTGAAGCAATTAAAAATATGATTTTTATCATGCTCCAAAAACGCAAATTTGGTCCGGGGACATACATATTATCAGCTTTTCATTCTATTACCGGCAATTAGGTTACTTATCCCGCTGGTAAACACAATTATGCTAACTGAACTAAGAGGCATCAGTATGGCAGCAATTAGCGGTGACAGAGTCCCTTGCAATGCGTATGACAGGCCTATGATGTTGTAAAGGAGTGAAATAATAAAACTGGTAATAATGATCCTCCTGCTTATTCTGGCAAGTCCAATGAATTTAGCCAATTTAGAAAAACTTTCTGCCGAAAGAATTGCGTCAGAAGCGGGAGAAAAATTATTAATGTCATCAGAAACAGAAATCCCTATATCGCTTTTCTTTAAAGCTCCGGCATCGTTTAACCCATCTCCTACCATGAGAACAGATCTTTTGTCAGCTTGTAATTTACTAATGATACCCAATTTATCTATTGGTGATTGATTAAACCTGAAAACTGCCTTCTCACCAAATAATGTTTTTAAAAAAGCCTGTTCTCCATTATTGTCTCCTGATAAGACCTCAAGTTTCAAACCCATTTTCTTCAAAGAATCAATCAGTTTGTCAAGATCCCGGCGATATGAATTCCCAAATTCAAAATAACCTCTTGGCGAATTGTCAAAAGACACAAAGACTTTTGTTTTATTAAATCCACCGGTCCGGGTAACAGAACCAATAAACTCAGCTGAACCAATTCGAACAAGGGTATTATTTATATAACCCTGAAGGCCCATTCCTGCAACCTCCTTAAAATGTTCTACCTTAATGTCAATATCTGACTTCAGGAAAGAATAAATTACACGACTCAAAGGATGAGAAGAATGCTTGACGAGAGAATAAATCAATTTTGATTCATGGTCAGATAATTTTTCCCCCACAAATGCAATGGAATTTGAATCCCGTCTGGTAAGAGTTCCTGTTTTATCAAACACTACTGTATCAACATTAGCTAACTTTTCAACAACTGTAACATTTTTAAGATAAAACTTATGTCTTCCGAAAATACGTATGATATTTCCAAGAGTGAAAGGAGAAGACAAGGCTAATGCACATGGACATGCGATTATTAATACTGCGGTAAATGCATTCCAGGCACGCAAGGTATCGCCTTGAAACAGCCAGAAAACCCAACCGCTTATCGCCAGCAACACAATTCCGATCGTGAAGTAATGACTTATTCTATTTACCAGATTTTGAAATGACTGCTCTGACTTTATATCGGCAAAAGCATCCTGATTCCAGAGTTGTGTCAAATAACTTTGAGATACTTTCTTGACAACTTTAAGTTCGATAGATTCACCTTTATGTCTTCCACCCGCATAAATCAAATCACCCCGCTCTTTCAATTGCAAGTCGGATTCGCCGGTAACAAAACTATAGTCAAGTTTCGCCGTTCCTTTATACAGAATAGAATCTGCAGGTATCAACTCATCATTTCTGATGATCAGATGATCGTCAGGTTCTATAGACGAGACAGGAATGGACACTTCCTCCACAGAGCCCTTCTTTTTGCACATCACAGAAATCGGAAAAAAAGATTTATAATTTCTATCAAAAGAAATTGTTTTGTAAGTCTTATCCTGAAACGCTCTTCCCACCAGCATAAAAAATACCAAGCCGGCCATCGTATCAAGATAACCCGAACCTGTGGAAGAAATAATCTCAACAAGACTTCGGATGAACATCACGGCTATACCAAGAGCTATAGGCACATCAATATTTAATATTTTATTGCTTATGCCTTGCCATGCGCTTTTGAAAAAGGGAGCACTACAATAAAAAATAACAGGAATAGATAAGATCAGATTAATGTAATTAAACACTTTATCAAAACCATGGTCCAGTGAGTCCGAAATTGAAAAATATTCCGGAAAACTGAAGAGCATGATATTACCGAATACAAATCCTGCAAGACCGATGCGATAAACACCGGAACGATCTACTTTTCTGCTCCTGGAACCGTCGAGATCTGTCATATCCAAATGAGGCTCATAACCGATCTTCGACAAGACTGCGACTAACTCGCTAAGTTGTAATTTCTTTTCATTATATGTAATGCTCGCTGTCCTCTTAATAAAATTTACTTGTGATCGAATAACGGCCGGTATCAACGTACTTAAGTTTTCCAACAGCCAAATGCAGCTACTGCAATGCATTTGCGGAATGTAAAAAGTGACTACGGCAGTATTTCCATCGCTATACTGCAACATACTGCTTCTTACCGACTGTTCATCCAAAAAACCAAAACGATTACCTGCTTTAACTTCTTTAAGTGAATTTCCGGGAGATCTGTTAAGATTATAGTAAGAGTGCAGATTGTTTTCTGTCAATATTTCATATACCAATTTACATCCCTGACAACAAAATATCCGGTTCTCAAAACGAAGCGAATCATCATTACACATCTCGCCACAGTGATAACAATCAAGAGCAATTTGCCGGTCTAACATTATGGATGTATAAATTGTCTTAGAAAATATCTATATTACTAATTGATAGCTTGAGACTAAATTTGAATAACCGGAAATCAACAAAACAAAAATAAGATGAGAGCCTAGTTCAAGCATTCCAACCCACTTAATTTTTAATTTATTGTACCAGGAACCAAATATCAGAACTTGCAATGCTTTAATCAACAATAAAAATGAAAATAATACTGTGAACCAATCCACCCCAAGAAAAATCAGAGTAAAAATAATTACAGGAACAGTATAGAGTAAAGTATAATTTGAAGCAATCTTTTTGAGACGTGACTTTACAAGAAAGATACTTTGTCCAAAATATGCAGACATCAACAAACCTACAATCAGCAATGTGGCAATATCAGGTGTCTTGTCGGGATTAAAAGATAATAATCCTGCAAAAGCAAGAAATGCAAAGGTGACCCATTCAGCAAATACACTTTTTTGCTTCTTCATTAAGGAGAGCCACACGAAAACAATTCCAAAAATTAAAAATACGGGAAGAGAATATACTAATAATTTGAGATATATTAATAGGACTATTGACAAAAAGCATGCAAGCACAAAGTATGTAACCAACCAAAATCTTTTCCTCTCGGGTAAAGGTGATTTTCTTCCAATGGCTTCTGTCATCAATTCAACAAGATTCAATGCTACTAAAGAGAAGATCAACAAGAGAGGTTGAAGCCAATGAAATTGTTCACTGAGAACAAGTGCAATTACCCAACTGATCATTAAGTTGATATATGCACCATGTTGCTTCGACCAATATGGCGGCAGATAAAATGAGATTCTTTTTATCAAAGAAACATTGAAGCCGGACAATGCTATCAAGAAAAATTGAATTAGCGTTAAACTATTAATTGTATTTAATGGATGGTTCAACGATCACTTCTGCCTTCACTGAATTACTAATAATGCAGTATCGTTTTGCCTTATCCAATAAATTCTCAACGATATGTGAACCCGGGTCATTTTGAAAATCGATTACGGGATTTAAAACAAATTTTGTAGCCTCAAACATCCCTTTACCTTCTTTTTCTATTTCGACTTTTCCTGACACTTTCAAGTTTCTAACTTTTACTTTTAACAGTTTAGCAAAATACATGAATGTAGTTACGTAGCACGATGAAATCGATGCCAAGATCAAATGTTCCGGTGACCAGACAGAATCAGTTCCATTAAATTCAGGTGGCGCAGCCACAAGAATTGGCATTCGGTTGCCGGCTCTAAGTAATGCTTGATCTTGTTCTACATCCCAAACAAGGTTAACATCGTAAGTGTGTGTAATCTTTTCTAAGGTGCTCATGGATTCTTTTTTTCCAAAAGTCGTAAATCTCGCGATAGACCTTTATGAGAACCGTCACAGGATGAGATGACGAATGTCAGGTATCACAATTCCGGTCTTTATGTTCAAATTAATATTGGAGTGAAAATTCAAAAACAAACAGCTTAGCAATAATCATGGCACCAAAGGAGCTTTATCGATTAAAAAACGAAATACAAAATTGAAACTAAAAGCAAAATGATGGCAATTACCAGGTATAATTTGGATTCAACAGGGAATTCATAGCCGCAAACCGGACATATCTTCGAAGCCGAATCAATCTCCATAGCACAAGATGGACACTCCTTGTTTTTCATTATTGGCAATTTTAAAATCTTAAAAATAAGAAATAACGAAGGAATGAAACAAAATTGCCCTTGAAATCCTAAATTGAATGGGCCTAGGTGGCTACTTACTTAAACAGACCGACAAAATGCCAGCAGAAAACCTGCTCAAAGTTAGTTCAAGGGCTAATTTTAGCTTTATTCAAGGAATTTTATCAAAATAAAGCTAAGTCATTGCCCAAAAAACATTTTGCTGTTCGAAATATTTTTCTAAATTCGTTTCCCCTAAAAATTTCAAGGTCATGAAATTCTTTCTCCTCCTAGCCCTTTCTGTAGCTACGATTTTACCTGTACAATTATACTCGCAGGATCCGGAACCATTTGAACTTTTTCCTGAAATTACCTCTTCGGGAGAATCAATTCAGTCATTCATCCCTCAAGGCTGGAGCCTGAGAGACTCCAGTTCAGGATTATTGGATGATGATGAGCTGCTTGACTTTGCAATAGTCATCCAACTTGATGACACCCTACTTTTAAGCAAGATTCTCGGAGATGATACAATGACTGAAGAATACCGTCCACGAATTTTGATGATATTATCTAAAACGGCAGATAATACTTTCAGAAAATCCTGTCAAAGCAACCAGGCTATCCTTGCCGAAAACGAAGGTGGCATGTTAGGGGATCCATTTCAAAGTTTGGAAATAAAGAACCATGAACTGTCTTTTAGTTTCAAAGGTGGAGCTGCTGTTGAATGGGGCCTTGCCTACCACTTTAGATATAGTGATGGTGCATTTTACTTGTTTCAAGCTTTATCAAATGGAAAAGGACAAGGGGAAACCTATCAATACGAATATAATTTGCTTACCGGAGAATTAAGTATTGAAATCAGAGATGAAAAGGACCCTAGGGAAAACATGAAATATTCCAAAATTCGTGAGGCCTCCGATCAACCTAAACTGGAAAACTTCCTGCCTCTGAGTTACGTCGTCGATGAAAGCGAAGGAATAATATTTTAGTTCGTCAGACTGTAGAACTAAAAATCACCGAATCAGGCTGCCTGGCCCATAATCGTTGATCAAAAGCCATACAAATATTTCGTACGAAAGGGCGACCTTTTTCAGTTACAATTAATTTGTCATTATTTATTTTAAGCAACCCATCTTCTTTCAGTTCTTTTAGTCTGTCAATGGTGCCCCCCAGCATTTCTTTAAACAGACTATTTCCCGTCCATGATGTTTCGAAGTTGCACATTAGCTCCTGAATATGTTTTCTGATCTCAAGGTCTTCAGCACTCAATATATGACCTTTTAGAATTGGAAAACTTCCTCCGTTCAATAGTTTCACATACTGCTCAACTACTTTTACATTTTGAACAAAACAATTCCAGGAATCACTGATAGACGAAACACCCAGACCAATTAACAATTTTGTGTCATTGGTTGTATAACCCATGAAGTTTCTATGCAAATTATTTTTTGTGTAAGCTTCAAATAACGTATCGGATTTGAGAGCAAAGTGATCCATTCCAATTTCCACATAACCTGCATCTTCAAGCATCGCTCTTCCCAACTCATAAAGATTTCTTTTCTCTTCTCCTGATGGAAGATCAAGTTCAGTAAATCGTCTTTGTCCGGGCTTCACCCAGGGTACGTGTGCATAGGAATAGAATGCAATCCTATGAGGTTGCAGTTCTCTGACATGAAAGATTGTATTTTTTATACTAGCCTGTGTCTGCAGAGGCAGACCGTAAATAAGATCATAATTGACAGAAGTGTATCCAATATTTTTAGCCCAATTAGTAACTGTTCTAACCTGCTCAACAGACTGAATTCGGTTTATTACACTCTGGACTTTTGGATCGAAGTCCTGCACACCGAAACTGACGCGTCGAAAACCAAGTTTATAAAGCGTCAGAAGTTGATCTTCACTTGTGTAATTCGGATGGCCTTCAAAACCAAATTCAAAATTTTCTGCTATGTCAGATTCACTTAAAATTCCGTCAATCAATAATTTCAGGTTCTCAGATTTAAAAAAAGTTGGAGTTCCTCCGCCTAGATGAATTTCACGGATCTTTGGCCGACCGGGTAACTGATGCGTATACATCTTCCATTCTTTTAATACTGCCTGAATATAAGGCAGTTCAACAGAATGATTAACAGTGATGCGGGTATTACATCCACAATACGTACACAGGCTCTCACAATAAGGCAAGTGAATGTACAAACTGATGCCGTTGCTGTTCGTAGAAATAAAAGTTTCCTTCATCAAGTTCAACCAGCTTTCTATACCAGGTGAGTTATCCCAATACGGTACCGTTGGATAACTTGTATATCGTGGTCCTGCAACATTATATTTCCGGATCAATTCAGTTTCCATTGTCACTAAATTTTTCTATTATTTCTGCGAAAGCTGTTGCTGTTTCATGAAGTCTTGTTGATACCAGGAAAATGTTATCAGGTAAGCTCGTGAGAATTCGTTCTCTCATGTCCAAGAGTAAATTTTCACATGTCGGTTGATAAGGGACAAGAAGGAGATTACCAAAAACAAGATTGAGGTCAAGCTGATTTCCAAGAGCGGAAAGCTCGTTCAAAACGGTTGAATGGTCAAAAATATTCAACACGGCTTCATTCACGATTGACTTAAGCTGACCAAAATCTATTACCATCCCTAACTTAGGGTTTCCGGCTTCAACAATCGGATATCCGGCAACAGTTACATCAAGTCGGTAAGAATGGCCGTGTATATTTTTACAAGGTCCATCATAGTCCATCAAGGCATGTGCCATTTCAAAGCTAAACTGTTTTGTTACTCTGACTAACAATGCTTTTCTAGTTTATCGCACAAAACTAAACCATACAAATCGTTAGAGTATGATAAATATCATGCGGTCACCGAAACCATACAGCACCATACAGATTTCAATCTGTCAGGAATTTTATGACAAAAAAAAGACAAATGGATCCGTGTATTTATCTGCTGAAATGGATAGTTACCTACCTAGTGATCATCGTCCTCTTCTAAAACGGGTGATGCAATTGTATTGTCTCTAATTTCTGAATGTCGGATCTTACCACCCTCTAAGCCGGTATAGGCTAGCGAAATCACAGAAATAAAACCAAATAATAGAATAAATAAATTTAAAAGGTTCCTTAATCTTTCAGAGACAAAAAACCAAAGAAGGGAAATTAACCCCAATAGTTCTATCATCCAAATAGAGAACTCTGCTGCCTCTTCGTGCGAATGAATAATTTCATGCGTTACCCCCGGCAATTCTTCTACTGCTTCTTCCGCAGGTTCTCCCGTAAGAAAGACCGGAATCGCAATGAGTGCTGAAAAAACAAATCCGATAAGTGCAGTACGTACAAGTATATTTTCAGACATGATTCTGCCTGAAATAAATAGCAGCAAAGAAAATATTGCTCCCAATATGGCAACATGATTTAACAGTAAATGAATATGAACCGGATTCATAATTTGGATTTTTAGGTTTGAATAAAAAAGTGCATTATTCTATACAAAGTTATGATAACACAAAGTACGAAGCAAAATTTAAAATATGCTAATATTTCCTAATCTTTCTAAATAATTAATAGGATCAAGACACTCTATTTATAAGTAAGCTCCTTCAATCTCTCCGGTTTAAGAATACTGATCAACTTACCTTGCGTTTCAATAATATTTTGAGAATTTAACTCCGAAACAATTTTTGAAACCTGCTCCTTTGTAGTACCCGCCAGGTTAGCGATGTCTTGCCTGCTAAGTATAAGCTTAAGAGGCCTCCCGGGCCCTTCCGACCCGAATGCAGCTTCCATCGTTATAATGGCATCAGCAACTTTCTGAGGAACGGTCATAGTAGCAAGCTTCAAAGATTTTTGTTCTAACAATGCCATCTGCTTCCTGAAAAACTTAAGTAGTTCTATCGCCAGCTCCGGAAACTGCTCCGTCAATGACATAAAACTTTGATAATCCAGAAAACAGACAGTCGTATCAATAATTGCCATTGCAGACACTTCGTATTCATTTTTATCTTCGGATGCATCAATTCCAATTACATCTCCCGGTCCGGCAAATCGAAGGATCACATCTTGTCCACGATTATCAGATTTATAAATTTTAACCTGACCGCGTTCAATAAAATATATCCCTTTTGCTGCACTCCCTTCCATAAGAATTCGCTGTCCTGCTATAAAGTACCCAACTTTCTTTAAACCGGTTATAAGATCAAGGCATTCTTCTGAGCAATTTCTTAAAACTGAACAATCTTTGGTGTGACATTCTGAACACTTTATTAATATTTGACCTGAAACAGGTTTTTGCATAGTATTATTATTTCAATTGTTATTGCAATGGATAAACTCTTATATATCCTTTTCAAAACTGATGATATACTTAATTATGCCAATAGAACATAAAACCTCATCTCAATAAGAGCCAATAGTCTTCACCGAAAAATATCTCAGTAATGAATATTTTCAGATGACTTTCATCATTTGCGACTCTGACACAAATCATCTATTGAATAGTGTTTTTTTAGCAATATCACAGGAAATTTATTATGTATGTTCACGACTACTGTTTCTGGAAGAGATTTAGAATATCTTAGGGAAAAGTGTTATATATACAACCCGGAAAACACTCCATCCAAATTAAACATCCTCAATAACATTTCCAAGCGTCGATTAAATTCAGCTTCAATGATCCTGAGGTATCAGGACATAATGCTTTTTCTTGCTGCTTATCCTGATACCAAAAATATCTATGAACATGCAAATAATGAGATCGACAGAATTAACAGACTATCCGAATTACGGCTTTACAAGGCAAAGCAAAATAAACAAGTTTCATTTGCAGGTAGCGGCTTAGCTTCCTCTTATTTCATCGGATCATTCAGCCATGCAATGTGTAAATGGCTGCTGGACAATTTTCCGGAAAGTATTTCATTTCACAGTTTTGGAGACTCTTGTAATTCTACTCAGGAAATATTAGGAATGTTTCTACTCCCTGCTGAAACCGCTTTGCAGGAAAATTACGGTTTATCGGTAAAACGCTGGCTTGAACAAGCCGGTGCAAATAAAAAAGACACTGATCCATTATCCTGGATGCTCAAGACATTGGGTAGTCAGGAAATCCCGGGAATGCTTAGGGATTTTATTTTTGACGGACTAGAATTGTATATATCTTTTGATATTGGCAAAAAGAATGCACAAGGACTATTAAGAGCGCCTTGCGGAGGAACATACTATCACCGGGATGGAATTCTTAAAAAAATCGACCTGACAACAGTAATAAATAAAAATATAGGGAAACCTCTGACACTTAGTAAAAATCAAAAAAGCGAATATCTCAGAGTAGCCAGGTTTGCCCTACTCCACTTAAGCAGAGAGACTGATCCTGTGAGTTATTGTGAAGAAGACGGGATAGAAGTTTACGATCTAGATAGAGGATTTAGTATAGCACTATACTATTTGCCCCCTGAACGAAGGAATCCTGTCGATGCTTATGTCGGATACATGATCTTTAAAAACAGAATCCCATGCGGATACGGTGGAGCATGGCTTTTTGGAAACAAAGCAAAAATAGGTTTGAACATTTTTCCGGCTTTCAGAGGAGGAGAATCCGCATTTTTGTTCTCACAGATTCTTCGAACCTACAAAAAGAGATTTAACTTAAGATATTTTGAAGCAGAGCCCTATCAAATAGGACTTGAGAATCCGGAAGGAATTAAATCAGGTGCATTCTGGTTTTATTATAAGCTTGGCTTCCGTCCTTTGCAGACTGATCTTTACGAGCTTGCAAGGCAAGAAAATGATAAGCTTAGACTAGATCCAAAACACAGAACACCTTACGAAAAGCTTAAAACACTGGCTCATTCAATGATGTTCTTAGATACCCTTAACCCTAAGCAAAAGACCAGCCAACTAATACCTGACAGTATCAACATATCAAAAGTTATTACAAGTCTTATACATTCGAATTTTGAAGGTGACAGAATGCGTGCGTTAAATTATTTCAAAAAAGAGTTAAATCGAAAGTGTGGAATTTCATCATCAATTTTTAAGAAGCAAAACGAAAAATCCATTTTTAATTCTCTTGCTCCATTTCTCTATGTTTTAATAATGGAATCCACTATTAACAAGAAAGAAAAAAGTGCTTTGGTCCGTTTGATAAAATCAAAGGCAGAAAAAACAGAATATAACTATTTAAAAAATGCAAGAACTTTTCAGAGTCGCCTACAAAAAGCGATCACTAAAACAAAATAAATGCGGATCATTGTATTATTATAAGAATGATCCGCATTAACATAGAGAACTAGCTACAACCAAGACTGGTCCCACAGTTTAAACACTTGTAACAAGACCCCGACCGAATGGTTATGTGTCCGCAAGTATTGCAAACAGGAGCATCACCCATCATATTACCAAGATATTCCTGCTTGGGATCTATGGATTTAAGTGCATGGTGTTCGGCCTGAGGTGTTGAAGATTTCTTCTCTTCTATTCGGTAATTCGCTTTATCTGTCTTCTCTTTATCAGGATGGACTTGTACAAGATCTGTCCTTTGTAAATATTCCAATGCAAGGAGACGAAAGATAAAATCAATAACAGAAGTAGAGGTTTTAATATTTGGATGCTCAACCGGACCGGATGGTTCAAATCTGGTGAATGTGAATTTTTCAACAAACTCTTCCAGAGGAACTCCATATTGCAATCCAATTGAAACAGAAATTGCAAAGCAATTTAACAACGACCTGAATGAAGCGCCCTCTTTGTGCATATCAATAAATATTTCACCCAAAGTACCATCGCCATATTCACCTGTTCGAATAAAAATAGTGTGCCCTCCTACCTTAGACTTTTGAGTAAACCCGGGTCTTTTCTCAGGAAGTCGCTTACGATTGACTATATTTGATAATTGTCTCTTGAAAGTGGTATCATCTGAGAGGTTAATCAATCTTCGGGCAGCTTCTAAAACTTGCTCCGCACTAAGGTGCTCCTGAAGATTTTTTTGGACGGCCTGTAAATCTTCTTCTTTATCATGTTTTCGTTTGTTGGACTTTGAAGACAAGGGCTGTGACAACTTCGACCCATCACGATAAAGCGCATTGGCTTTTAATCCCAAGCTCCAGCTGAGTTCATAGCATTTTTTAACGTCATCCACTGTCGACTCATTCGGCAAATTAATTGTTTTAGAAATTGCACCCGAAATAAATGGTTGAACAGAAGCCATCATTCTTATGTGACCTTCAGCAGAAATAAAACGAATTCCTGTACCGCATTTATTTGCACAGTCGAATACAGGGAGATGCTCTTCTTTCAAATGAGGTGCACCTTCGACAGTCATCGACCCACAAACGAAATGATTTGCGGCATCAATTTGCTCCTCATTAAATCCAAGGTGACTTAGCATATCAAAACTAGGAGACATATATACTTCCCTCCCAATGCCTATATTCTGAAGAAACATCTCACCAAGTGTGAAAGGATTAAAAATAAATCGGATGTCAAATGCTTTCTCTGCTGCCGACTCTACAATTTCCAATTCCTTTTTTCCAAAACCTTTTGTTCGCAATGACTCTTCATTGATATACGGTGAATTGATAAAGCTACCACTTCCTTTTGCGTATTGTATGATATCGGAAATTTGCAATTTTGAATAACCAAGATTTTGCAAAGCCTGTTGAACGCTTTGATTTACAATTTTAAAATAACCACCTCCTGAGAGTTTTTTAAATTTCACCAACGCATAGTCCGGTTCTACACCTGTGGTATCGCAATCCATGACAAGACCAATTGTTCCGGTCGGAGCAATAACAGTCACTTGTGCATTTCGATAACCAAATTGCTCACCATTTTTTAAAGCCTCATCCCATACGGTACAAGCAGCTTTCAGCAAATAATCAGGACAATTTGCTGCATCAATTCCTTCCGGTTTGATCTCGAGTCCTTCGTAAGCATTTGATGCCTGATAAGCTGCATATCTATGATTCCTGATCACGCGTAACATATGTTCACGATTAGCTTCAAACCCTTTGAAAGGCCCAAAAACTTCCGCCATTTCAGAAGAAGTTAAATAAGCTGTACCACTCATTATAGCAGTGATCGATGCTGCAATGGCTCTTGCTTTGTCACTATTGTAAGGAATGCCGGACACCATTAATACTGAACCGAGGTTGGCGAATCCTAACCCAAGTGTTCGATATTCATAACTAAGTTTGGCTACTTCTTTCGATGGGAATTGAGCCATGAGTACAGAGATCTCGAGAACTATTGTCCAAAGCCGGCTTGCATGCTGAAATGCCGGAATATTAAACTCTGTTGTCTCATCGTCAAAAAACTTACGCAAATTTAATGACGCAAGATTACAAGCGGTATTATCAAGAAACATATATTCAGAACAAGGATTTGACGCCTTTATTCGTCCACCTTCAGGGCAAGTATGCCATTCATTAATCGTGGTATCAAACTGAACACCGGGATCAGCACATGACCAGGCAGCGTCAGCAATTTCATTCCATAAAGTTTCTGCAGGGATGGATTTTAGTATGGCCCCATCTTTCCTTGCAGTTAAATGCCAATTGCCTCCTTCCTTGAGCGTTTTAAAAAAACTATTGGGAATGCGTATTGAATTATTTGAATTTTGCCCTGATACCGTGGCATATGCCTCTCCTTCATAATCCGATGAAAATCCTGCAGAAATAAGAGCTGCTACTTTCTTTTCTTCATTCTTCTTCCAATTAATAAATTCTAAAATTTCCGGATGATCAAGGTCCAGGCTCACCATTTTAGCTGCTCTTCGAGTCGTACCTCCCGATTTAATAGCGCCTGCAGCCCTATCTCCAATTTTTAAAAATGACATTAAACCTGATGAATGTCCACCACCTGATAGTTTTTCAGACTCACCTCTAATGGCTGAAAAATTTGTTCCCACACCACTACCATACTTAAATATTCTTGCTTCTCGCAGCCAGAGATCCATTATTCCTCCGGGATTAACAAGGTCATCATCAACAGACAATATAAAACAAGCATGCGGCTGAGGACGCTCATATGCTGATGTAGAAATATGTACTCTCTCTGTTTTCGGTTCTACGTAATAATGACCCTGGCTTTCACCTTCGATTCCGTATGATGAAAACAATCCTGTATTGAACCATTGTGGAGAATTTGGAGCGGCATATTGTCCAAGAAGCATAAATACTAATTCATCGTAAAATATCTGTGCATCACGCTTCGAGTCAAAATAATTATTCTCTTTACCCCAATTAGTCCAGCAAGAAACCATACGATGCACAACCTGCTTGATGGAATGCTCTGCACCTAAGGAACCATCTTCCTGAGGAACACCGCTACGACGAAAATATTTCTGGGCAAGGATATCTGTAGCTACCTGCGACCAATCTGCAGGGACCTCAACATTTTTATCTTCAAACACTATGTCACCCTTAGGGTTCCTTATCACAGAATTTCTTGTCTCGTACTCAAACTGATCGAAAGGAGAGAGTGAATCTTCAGTAAAATACCGGTCTATTTTTAAACCGTCAGCTTGAGGTTTGTCTGCTTTGTTAATCTGTTCATTTGATCTTTTTTCCTGCTTCATAATAATTCTAATTTAGACAACGAAGAACTTCATCACAGAAAGAAGTAAACATGACAAGCATCATTTAAAACGATCAATTAATAAACAATAAATTGATGAAAAATATTTCAAATAGCTCCGAAAGTAACTTTTCGTAGCATATATTATATGAAAATAATTAAAATACAGATATTAAACAACAAATTTCTAAGAAACTAATCTGAAAAAATGAATATGACTTATCAGACTCAAAAACAGATTGAATATGGAAATCTGCATTCAGAAATTGATCAGAATGGATTAGAAACTGACGGGTCAGTCAAAAGGCTTGTATCGGTAAGGGTTTTCAGAAATGCAACCAGATCCGCTTTTTCGACACCGGTGAGCAATAGACCATATTCCTTAAATGACTTAGTCATGATCGGATCAATGTTCGGAGAATTCCAATGCACACCTGAATTATAAAACTCAACAACCTCTTCCAAAGTTTTGAAGCGACCATCATGCATATAAGGTGCGGTAAGTTCAATATTACGTAAAGTAGGAGCACTGAACTTTCCCATGTCTGTAGCTAAGCCTGTATAGAGATAACGCCCCAGATTCAAACCTGTGAATACAGTATCCATCCCTGTATTATTAAAAGTATTATTTGTAAAAAGAGGTGTCCCGTGGCAATGAAAACAATCTCCTCTCTCAGTATAAAAAATATTTGCTCCATCCATTTCTTCTGCAGTGAACACAGTTTCCCGGCGAGATACTTTGTCAAATTTCGAGTTATCTGAAACGATAGTACGTATGAATTGGATGAGTGAATTGGCAATCGTTTGTTGAAGTTCTGGAACAGATAATGCAGCAACATCATTTACGTTGAATGCTTCCCGGAAATATTTAGGATACAAAGGATGAGACTTCAACCTTTTAACCACAGTGTCCATATTTGAATTAAAAAATTCAGGGCCGAAATCTGCCAGAGGAACGTGCTCCATAAATTGTGCCTGACCATTCCATAAGAAATCCGGATTCCAGGCTAAGTTTACAACAGGCGGAACGCTGACTGTATCACCTGAAGGATTTATATGATATGGAACCGCGAAAGCCTCACTTTGAGGATGACAACTTGAGCAGGACAGTCCATTACTGGATAGAATATTATCATAAAACAACATTCTCCCAAGTCGAACACCTTCAACAGTAGTAGGATTCCAATCAGTAATAAGTGGTGGAGGAAAACCTGCCGGTGTTCTAATCTCTAATGGTGTTGGAACATAACGATTGGCCAATAGCTGTTCTTCTTCACTTTCTTTCTTGCAGGCATTTACAAGAAGGACAGGTAAAAGCAAGATCAGTATTTTTATAAATGATTTCGCATTCATTGGACAGAGAATACATCAACTCCATTATTTCTAAGTTTCATCATCGCAGCCATTACTCCCATGGAATAATTTCCGTCAATGTTGAAATCATAAATCTCAGGATCTCGAAACCACTCGTTAAGGTTCATCATCAAACTAATATCTGAACGGCCTGAAACAATTTGAATATGTTTCCAAATCATGCTCTCCACTAAATATTCATTCCTTCCAAGATGCATGGCAAATCCATAGTTTCCTGCGCTATCGCTGGCATGACCTTCAAATTTCATGAAATGATAGCCACCCCCCATAGGCACAGGCCATTCCATATTCAGGTTGTCAGAAGTAGCAGGAAGAGCATTTGTTAAATTTTGAACTGAATCCAATCCAATATAAAATTTGATACCTATATAATGACCTGCAGGTACTCCTGAGATAGTAAACTCATTAGTTGTTGAACGAAATGCATCGACAAACACATAATCCTTAATTGGTAAAAGGGAACTGTCAGAATTGACAAGTGCGATGCGGCTCAGGTAATACCACAATCTGCTGACACTATAATTATTCCCGGCATCATTTGAATATATAAGAGTATCGCTCAGCAATGGCTGCCCATCCACCTCATAATTCAATTTAATGTCGAGTGTATTTGTAACGGCCGGAATTACATCATCATTATTATCTTTTTTACAAGCATAAAGCAGGGAAAACAACAACGAAAGCAAAAGTACTGTACGAAGATTAAGCCATAATTTTTCCATTTACAAATAAACTAAACTATAACTTAATTATCCCTGACCAAAATCACAATCAGGTTTATGAATTCGTATCCCGATTCTCAAATAAAATCCTTATACATAGTCTGGTCAAGGGGAAAATCAATAAACTAAATCCGATTAAAATTATAATGCCAAAAAACGAGATTGCACCAAAGAAGGGCATCAACTTTTCAAATAATACATTGTGAGGGTCAATATTCTGATTTAAGGCTTTTTTAAATCCTACAAAAAGTAATAGTATCCAAAAAAATACAAGTCCGAAATTACTCAACCAAAAACCTCTGATTATCCATAATTTTGATCGCATAAAATTAATTATGCTCACCCTGGAAACAAGATAAGTGATAGACGCAAAAAGGATCATCGTATTTATTCCAATTGTAGTGCCCATAGCGTGTGCTACGGTAATATGTGTACCATGAGTATACAAATTGATAGCAGGTATAGAAATTGCTATTGCAAGCATGAGATTAAAGAAAATCCAAAAGTCTGCTGCCAAAAGAAATCGATAAGGAACATGATGAATATTCTTTTTAGCCTGATCAAGTGTTGATCGCCATTGACGAATTATATTTGCCAGAATAAGGAGTTCGGTCATGCTTATAATATAAGCTATATTTCGGATCAATGGAGATGCAGGAACAATGTAAGTATGATGTCCCCAGTTGAACATTAAATTAGTAAGGCCTAAAAAATAAAAGAAAAAAGTTTGTTTAGAGTTTGCAACATTTGAATTTCCGCTAATCTTTTCCATGACATAAAATGCTGTTCCATATACGAGCATATTCCAGGAGCCAACCATAGAGCCAAGTGCTTTCCATTGAACTGTTGTATCCCTTATGATGTTCTCACCAAAAAAACCAATGAGCCACAATTGGGATTCCAAAAATGTTATGAGAAAAAAAACCAGACCAGTAGCCCACATCCAAATATAAATCGGAGCAGTCTTCAAAGAAATTCTAATTGTTTTAAAAAAATTAAACATGAATAAGACCCAATAAAAAACTATAGGTACTCCAAGCCATGGAGGGAACTCCAGATATTCACGACCGCCGAATTTTCCCATCGAATATGCTACGAAAGTACAGATGCTCACGAATAATAACAGCATAGCGTGCAGCCAGGCCAGTCGAATCGAATGCACATGTCTGCCGGTAATATCCTGTATGTAATAATACACACCGCCGGTAGCAGCAGTGAATATCCATGAAATAACCAGGCTCACATGCAAAGGTCTGACAGTAGCAAATGAAAAAGCCTCACGTAGCCAGGCAGGAAAAATATATTGCAAACTTCCAATGACACCAAAAAGCATCCCAACAAAGAGAAAAATCATCGAAATAGAAATAAAGAAAAGAACAAGTCTTGACTCCGGTTTCTCACCGATCTCAGTTACCTCTTCATTTAGAAACTTTTCAACTCTCATTTAGCTTTTTCGGAAGTACAATTTCTAAGTTACATAACACTTTAATCTTTATTGACTCAACTCTTCAAAATGAGCAGTAAAATGTCTAAGGAATGCCGGCTCTTGAATAATTCTTAAACCCTTTACTTGTTTTTTGGTTTTCACAATTTCTTCAAAGACTTCAACAACGTAGTCAATATGACTTTGGGTATAAACTCTTCGGGGAATAGCCAGTCGTACCAGCTCCATTTCAGCCGGTATCAAAGCACCTTTTTCATCGTACTTCCCAAACATTACAGAACCTACTTCAACACTGCGAATACCTCCTGTACGGTAAAGACTACATACCAATGCCTGTCCAGGATACTCAGAGACCGGAATATGCTCATACAACTTATCGGACTCAATATATACTGCATGCCCACCGATAGGAAAAATTACCGGAACGCCCATCTCCTTTAGTGCATTTCCTAAATAAGTGGTGCTCCGGATTCTGTACTTCAAATAATCTGCATCAAAGACTTCTTTCAATCCAACAGCAACGGCTTCCATATCTCTGCCTGACAATCCTCCATAAGTTGTGTATCCCTCAGTAATTATCAGCAACTGAGTGCAAGCATCTGCAAGAGACTTGTTACGCAAAGCAAGAAAACCACCCATATTCACTAGTGCGTCCTTTTTTGCACTCATGATACAGGCATCTGCCAGGGCGCACATTTCCTGTGCAATCAAATAGAATGTATGACCTTTATACTCATTTTCATTTTGATGAATAAAAAATGAGTTCTCTGCGATCCTACAAGCATCCAAAACGAAGACAATATTCTTGCTCTTGCAAAGCCGGCTTACGGCGATAGCATTTGCCATGCTTACCGGCTGACCTCCTCCACTATTATTGGTTACTGTCAGTATCACAGCAGCTACATTTTCCGCACCGACATTCTCAATCCATTCCCCCAGTTTATCCACATCGAGATTGCCCTTGAATGGAAAATCTGAACTGAAGTTTCTTGCCTCCTCAATAGGTAAATCAACAGCTTTTGCCCCACTAAATTCAATGTTAGCCCGGGTAGTATCAAAATGTGTATTGCTAAAAAAATATTTCCCGGCACCACCCAAATGATTATATAAAATTCGTTCAGCCGCTCTACCCTGATGTGTAGGTAGTATATAAGGCATAGATGTAAGATCCCGAACTGCATTTTCGAATCTTGTCCAACTTCCGGCACCTGCATATGATTCATCAGCCTGCATCATTGCTGCCCATTGCTGACTACTCATTGCAGAAGTTCCACTATCTGTTAAAAAGTCGATCAACACCTGATCACTATTAAGCAAAAAAGGATTAAAGTGTGCACGACGTAAATACTCCTCTCTTTGAGACCTGGTACTAAATTGAATCGGCTCAATGCTCTTTATCCTGAACGGCTCAATGATTGTTTTGAAATGCATAAGTTTATCGATCAATGTTACAATGGTTCAAATCTTGCCTGGAAGAAGCGAAGGTACTTGGGCTCATAGGTCATTTTTAATCCTGTGATCTTTTTACGATTCTTGAAAACTTCATAGACACTTTCTGCCACAACATCCATATGAGCTTGCGTATATACCCGTCGCGGAATGGTGAGCCTTACCAATTCAAGAGCAGGATAATAGTGGTCTCCCGTCTCCACATTTCTGCCTGCTGAAACAATTCCTCTTTCCATGCTTCTTACGCCACTATCTAAATAAATTTCTGCTGCAAGAGCTTGGGCAGGAAACTGTGTCTGCTTAAGATGCGGTAGAAATTTTCTGGCATCAATGAAAATGCCATGTCCGCCAATAGGTAAAACGATTGGAATTTTCATTGCAGTTAACAACTTACCCAGGTATTGCACTTGCCCTACTCTAGCTCTCACATGATCATCATCAACAGATTCTGCTATACCCATAGCCATGGCTTCCATATCTCGTCCGGCAAGTCCACCATAAGTGTGTAATCCTTCATACACAACAACAAGATTACTCGCTTCCTCATAAATCTTCTTTTCATTCACAGCAAGGAAACCACCTATATTGACCAGAGCGTCTTTCTTGGCACTCATAGTTGCTCCATCAGTAAGCGAACATATTTCGAGAATAATTTCTTTGACAGACCTGGACTTATATCCCTTTTCCCGCTGTTGTATGAAATAAGCATTCTCTGCTACACGAGTCATGTCATGTATGATACGTATCTTATGTTTTTTAGTGAATTCACGAACCTCCTTCAAATTTTTAATTGAGATCGGCTGTCCTCCTGCCATATTCACTGAAGTTGCAATGCAAACGTATGGGATCTTTTTACTTCCATGCTCACGGATCAAGCGTTCAAGTTTAATTAAATCTACATTTCCTTTAAAAGGATGCTCATTAAATGATTCATGTGCTTCGTCGATGACAATATCAACAAACTTTCCACCGGCAAGCTCCTGGTGCAGTCTTGTTGTAGTGAAATACATATTTCCGGGAATAATATCACCGGGCTTAATCAATATTTGAGAGATAATATTCTCAGCCCCTCTCCCCTGATGGGCCGGTATAACATACTTATACCCGTAATATTTTTTTACTGCCTTCTCTAAATTGTAAAAGTTCTCGCTGCCTGCATAGGATTCATCCCCAAGCATCATACCCGCCCATTGCCGGTCACTCATCGCCGATGTGCCACTGTCTGTAAGAAGGTCGATGTAAACTTGCTTTGACTTTAAAAGAAATGTATTATACCCTGCATCAACAAGTGCTTTTTTCCTCTCGGCTTCATTGGTCATGTGTACTAACTCGACCATCTTTATTTTATATGGCTCAGCCCATGAACGATTTTTTTTATTACTAGTATTCATACAAATAATTATTGAGAAAAATTCACCCTGCTATCTGTTTAGATTAATTTTATTTTTTGCTGAACTATCAATATGCGCAAGAAAACTGACGAGTTGATGTGATTGCAGACTGTCTAACTGAAAATCCGGCATCTGTCTTGAGCCGATCTTCAAAAATGCCTTGACATAGTCTTCTCCTTTACCTTTGCTTGAAATGACATTTGTAAGTTCCGGGCCCAGGTAACCTCCCAAACCAAACAGTTGATGGCATGAACTACAGTTATACTCCTGATACAATAATTTACCTGCATAAGCATCCTCATTCATCCTTTCCGGTATGTTGCGATTTTCGGTTCCTGCACTGTAAACCCATATCGTAAAGATGAGGTAAAGGAAAAACAAGAGCATTGCTATTTCAGTCCTCCCTATCACTTCTAATATTATAATTACACTTTCTGCTTCAAATCCTGCAATTGCTTTCTCACTCTGGGGAACAAGATATTATTCTCCAAATGAACATGCTTGTGAAGATCCAACTCAAACTCTTTCAATTCATCAAAGCTGAGACGGTAAGTCATACACGCATCCTGAGGAGCAACATACTTATTGGTTAGCTTTTTTATTTCATCGAGAGCGGCGCCAACGTTTTCATGTTCCATTTCCATGACCTGCATTGGCATTTCCAGAGAAGATTGATCAATGGAATCATCCTTTATTACACCGGCCTTTTCAAACATCAGAATAGCCGGGAATAGGATTTCCTCCTCTTTCATCATGTGTGAAGTCATTTCCTCGACAACTGTATTAAAGATTGAGTAGATCTCATCCAATTCAGGATGTCTCAGACCATGCTTAGAAGACACCTTATGCAGATGAGACTGAATTAATGGTAATGCATCTTTTACATAGGCATGATGTTTCGACAAAATAAGGTTGACCAGATCCGATGTAGACAATTTCAGCGGATCACTGTCTTTTCCTGATTCCTGAGCCGAAAGCAATTCGTTTAATTCAGCTTCGATCTTTTGCAAGACCGATGCGTCCGAACAAGATTGTTCCAGAGTTTGTTTTCCCTTGCAACAGTAGTCAAGATCATGTCTTTCTAATAAAGAGGCGGAAAAGGGATATTCAGTTACTATTTGTGCAAGCGTTTTAGTTGAATGATTCATTTGAATTTGATATTTAGAACGATTCCAAATGTCTCTATTCATTCTATTCAATTACCTGATAAAAGTCAGGGCTCGAATTGAAAAAAGTCATTCATTGACACATTTTAAAATAGAATTTAAAATATCGGTGTTGAGCTGACAGAATGAGCATGAAAAGCAAGCAACGGCATATCAATATGATAAGCCAGTTTTTTAGTCAGGCTCCTACTTGTCAGCTTATCAAAAAAGTTTCGTTTTCGGTTTGAAACAGAGAGCAGATCGACGTCGTTTTCAACAATGAATTTATTGACAGTTTGCTCTACATCGGAACCCTGAGTTAACTTGAAGGAAAAATTATCATACGGAATATTTGTCAGAACCTGCCCTTTGAACCATTCAAGCATTCTGTTTTCTGTTTTACGATCTCCATTGAGTTCTACGTGCAACACAATGATTTCCGGATTGAAAGGCTTAAACATTTCAGCCAGCAAATAAAGCGTTTGGAAATCATTGTCGGCATAGTTCGTTGCAAAAACTATTTTAGTTGGTCTCTTAAACGATGCTTCAGAAGGGACAGCAAGAACAGGGCAAGAACATTTTTCGATGACATCAGCAGTATTGCTTCCAAGAAGAATTTTAGAAAGACCACCGGCTCCTTTTGTCCCCATAATGATCATATCCATCGACTCCTTTTGACTCAATGCAATAATTTCATCCACAGCAAAACCGGTGCTTACCATAATTTCAATGTTTTGGTACTGAAACTCTTCTACCATGGTTTTTTTTAGTGTTTCAAGGAGTACCATTGATTCCATTTTGCTGTCGACGAGGGAACCTGCCATGGCTACTTCTGGCGAGGAAAACACCGGAACGTGGGTTGTATGAAAAAGTGTAATTCTACTTTTAAGCACACTACCAAATTGAACCCCATACCTAACAGATTGTAAAGAATTTTCCGAAAAATCTGTCGGTATTAAAAGCCGACGAACAGGATTGGTATTAAAGCTTTTCTTCATAAACTTAATATAGCAAACTCTCTTTAAATAAAATTAAACCGGGCCTATACAACCGGAATATTAAACTGAAACTTCTCCAGACAAGTGAATCCAATTTCAAATGTACCTTGTCCGAAACGAATACATTATGATTTAAATCAGCATGATCGTTGATAAAAATCACAGTTGTTCGAAGGAAAATTTCCCGCTTTTTCGTTCAAATGACAAAGTAATGTTAAATTTGAAGAAATTTCTCTGAGGCTGAGAGGAGTAAGCCCAAAAGAATATGGAAAAAAGAATTCAGTTTCTAGGAATCGCCCTGAGTTTGCTCATTTTCGTCCTTAATTATTTTATCCCTTCAGGTTATCATCTGGAGTTTTCCTATTCATTAATTGTCTTACTAACAATATGGATTCCG
This sequence comes from Bacteroidia bacterium, assembly GCA_035341855.1. Classification (GTDB taxonomy): domain Bacteria; phylum Bacteroidota; class Bacteroidia; order AKYH767-A; family 2013-40CM-41-45; genus QQVM01. The sequence goes on along the minus strand of DAOQWA010000016.1, from coordinate 21,542 downwards.
GGAACAAGAAGTACGTTTGATGCCAGTGTTGCCATGTCCGGCCTTATCGTACTGGGATATATTCTGAATAACACCTTCCGTAATGCTGAAGACCTGATTGCAATCGCCTTCCCTGTACTATTCATTTGGGCATTCACATTTGCTATAATCAAATACAAAAAAAGTCAGGAAAACCTAAATCGCAGTACCGAATATTTGAATGCCATGTTTAAACATGCCACGGAAGGTATCATTATCAGCAATAAACAAGGCAAAATCATTATGGCTAACCCGAGAGCTTCCAGTCAGTTTGGTTATGAGGAAAATGAACTGGAAGGATTGACCATTGAAGAACTTGTACCAAGAAAATATTCGCTTAGCCATAAAGCTTATCGGGAAAATTACTATAAGGATCCAAAGACCAGATCTATGGGTAAAGGAAATAATCTTTATGCCAAAAGAAAAGATGACTCTGAATTCCCTGTTGAAGTAAGTCTGAGCTCATTTAAAATTAAAGATACGATTTATGTCATAAGTTTTCTTGTTGATATCACGGAAAGAAAAATACAAGAAGACAGAATTTCAGAAGTCAATGAACAACTCGAACAAAGAGTAGAAACCCGAACCAGAGAACTCGCTGAGGCCAATAAACAACTTCAAAACGAAATGGAAGAGCGAAGTGTAATTCAGGAGGCCTTAAGAGATAGTGAACGATTATACAGCACCATGGCACGTAATTTTCCCAATGGAATTATCTGTGTCTTGAACAAGAAACTTGAAATTGTATTTATCGACGGCAAGGAGTTACAGGTCTTTGGCCTTAAGCCTGATGAACTGAATGGAAAGCCTGTGCAGAGCCTTTTGCCTCTCACAGATCCCAAGGATATTTTAAATCAGCTGGTAAAAGTGTTCAACTGGGAAAGTCTGGCATTCGAAATGGAATTTCGCGACCACTACTACAACCTTCTGGCCGTACCACTTCCTGACATGAAAGGATTTGTGAAAGACATCCTTCTGGTCATACAAAATGTTACAGAACTAAAAAAAGCAGCTGAGGAAATTTTATTTTCTCTTGAAAAGGAAAGAAATCTCAATGAAATGAAATCCAAATTTGTTTCCATTGCATCTCATGAATTTCGCACTCCGCTAAGTACAATCCTTTCTTCGGTTACCTTGATTGACAAATATAAAAATGAAGAAGACAGTGAAAAAAGAACGAAGCACATTGAACGCATAAAGTCCTCCGTTAAAAACCTGACAGAAATACTCAATGACTTTCTAAGTCTTGAAAAACTTGAAGCAGGAAAAATTGAAACACACCTAAGCACCTTTGATCTTGTTGATTTTGCTAAAGAGTTAAGTGAAGAACTGCAAGCTCTTTCCAAAGCCGGACAAGAAATTATTTACACACACTCCGGAGAGCAAAGGATGGTGACGCTTGATAAACAACTGTTGAGAAATATTTGCATAAACCTTCTGAACAATGCTATCAAATATTCACCTGAAAACAATCGTATTGAATTTCGTAGCAGCATCAACGGAAGCATCGAACTTGAGGTGAGCGATGAGGGAATTGGCATCCCGGATGAAGATCAGACGCACCTATTTGAAAGATTTTTCAGAGCAGCAAATGTCACGGCTATTCAAGGAACAGGACTGGGACTAAATATAGTGAAGCGTTATGTACAACTATTGAATGGAAATATTAATTTTGTTAGCCGGGTGAACAAAGGCACCACATTTAAGATTCAATTTCCTAATGATCATATTTCAAAATCATGAAAAAAATACTACTGATTGAAGATAACAACGAAATGCGTGAGAATACGGCAGAGATACTTGAATTGGCCAATTATAAAGTATTGACGGCAGTGAATGGCAGATCCGGCGTTGAAATTGCTTCAAAGGAAATTCCCGATCTGATAATTTGTGACATTATGATGCCGGATCTTGATGGATATGGTGTTTTATACCTTTTGAGTAAGAACAACGAAACTGCCGGTATACCCTTTATATTTTTAACCGCAAAAGCTGAAAAAGCTGATGTCAGAAAAGGGATGAGTATGGGTGCTGACGATTATCTGACAAAACCATTTGAAGAAATGGAATTGCTCAATGCAATCGAAGCACGATTGAAGAAAAACGAAATATTCAAAAAGGAATTCACAAAAAATCTCGAAGGGCTTAATGATTTTCTTGAAAAAGCAAAAGGACTGGAAGAATTACACAAACTTTCAGAGGACCGTAAAGTTCATCATTTTAAGAAAAAAGAAATGCTTTATATGGAAGGCGATGAACCCAACGGACTAATCTTCATCAACAAAGGCAAAGTAAAAACATTCAAGACAAATGAAAATGGTAAAGAGTTTATCACATCTCTACATTTAGCAGGTGACTTCATTGGATATATTGATATTATCGAAAACTCCGAATATAGGGAATCCGCTGAAGCTATGGAAGATGTTGAGATAAGTGTTATTCCTAAGCAGGACTTCTTCGCATTACTATACTCGAACAGGGATGTGGCAGCAAAGTTCATAAAAATGCTTAGTAATAATCTTCAGGAATCTGAACAAAAATTAATAAACTTGGCATACAACTCAGTCAGGAAAAGAGTTGCCGATGCTTTGATTGCATTGCATCAGCGCTACAAACTCGATAGTGAGCCGGTCTCGAAATTTGCCATCTCCAGAGAAGACCTTGCAAGCATGGTAGGAACTGCAACTGAATCGGTCATCAGAACTCTTTCAGACTTCAAGGAAGAAAAACTGATAGATATCAGAGATAAAAACATTCATATTATAAACTCTGAAAAACTAAGCAGGATGAAGAATTAATTTGACCGGAGAAAAAAACTTTAGCAAAAGCATGATATAATAGGATTATGCTTGCCTCAGCTCCTGTCAGCAAGCATAATCCAAAAAAACTTTATCACACTATTTTACAGAAATTTGCTTTGCATTTGAGACCGCATTCTTCTTCTTGCCTATAGATAGCTTTAAAATGCCATCTTCATACTTGGCCTTTACATCGTCGGAAGTTGCATTTTCAGGAAGTGTAAAGGATCTGTCAAAAGACCTGTAGCTAAATTCTCGTCGTGTATAATTTTTCTTTTTATCTTCCTTCTCCTCTTTCTTTTCAGAAGAAATGCTTAAAACTCCATCTTCAACCTTAACCTTAAAATCATTTTTGGTCATTCCCGGAACAGCCATTTCAATTTCATATTCCTTCTCAGTTTCAGAAACATTTACGGCTGGAATCCATTCTTTTTGAAACAGATCTCTCATAGACAGATTTTCTGACTCAAAAAAATCAGAGAGTAAAGACTTGAACGCCGGTAGTCTTTCACTATTTTTCTTGACAAGTGACATGGTGTTTAATTTTAATGGGTTAATAAAATAATTTTATCAACACTAAAAATAATCCAACATGAAAGGATTTCAAATGAGAAAAATCATGAAGCATAAGACTTCACCGTTCTGTTCACAGAATAAAAAGGGAAATTTCGGAATTCATCAAGACTGCCGGTTTCTGAGCTCTAAAAGTTGTTGGTATAATCTCCTTTCCTCGTCAGACAACGATTTTGGCACTTTTAAAAGTATGCGTACATAAAGTTCACCCCTCACTTCTGATTTTGCATATTCAGGCAAACCGGCTCCCTTTAAGCGCAAAGTCTTTCCACTATCAGTACCCGGAGGAATTGTGATCGATACAACTTTATCGAGTGTCTTAAGATTTACTTTCCCGCCCAGGACTGCAGTGAGGACATCAATATATAGATCGGTATATAAATCGGTACCCCTTACTTCAAAATCAGGATGCTTGATAATATGCATTCTGATCAATAGATCACCAAAATCTCCTCCATTAATCCCGGGAGCCCCTTTACCTCTCATCCGAAGAATCTGATCGTTCTGCACACCGGGTTTAATCGACAATTTGATCTTTTTCCCTTCTATGGTCACTATGCGTTCAGCACCTTTAAGAACTTCATAAAGTCCCAGATCCATAGTTGCCTGTATATCTTCCCCGCGAACAGGTCGTGCAGTTGCGGATCTTCGACCTGAAGAACCGAAGCCACCTCCAAATATTGATTCGAAAAAGTCTGAAAAATCCCCACCTCCTGTCCGGCCTTGTGAATGACTCGTCCATTGGCTCCAGTCAAAATCTGATGCCCTTCTTCCATTACCCGAATAACTCCTCCAACTTTCACCTAGCTCATCATAGCGCTTCCTTTTTTCGGGATCCTTCAGGACTTCATAAGCTTCGTTTATCTGTTTGAATTTTTCTTCAGCATTTTTATCTCCGGGATTCTTGTCAGGATGGTGCTTTTTGGCCAAATCCCTAAATGCCTTTCGAATCTCATCAGAGGAAGCACTTTTGCTTAGTCCAAGAATTTTATAATAATCCTTATACTCCATAAGATTAAAAATGCATTTCTAGCCGGCAGCTAATAAGGGTTTATCGGAATGTTTCAATGCAAGCAATGGAATATTCGCCTGATGAGACATCATCTTCGTAATACTTGAATTAAACATAGAGTCAGGAAAGTGTCTTGCGTGAGTAAACATAACAAGAATATCAGCAGGTTTCTTTTTGAGGAAGTATTCTATACCCTTGGTTATACTCGTGTTTTTAGATACATAACCGGAGATCTTGCCGTATTTAACGCGCTTCCTGATCTTTTGAGTCATGGCTGCTATCTGTTCATCACTATGCAATAAATGCTTATCATCCACATAAAGAAAAGAGATCTCTGCGTCAAACTTTTTTGCGAAAACAGAAATGCTGCCGGCTGAACTGATGTTATCTTCGTTCAGGTCCGTAGCAAACACAATTTTTTGAATCCCTCCAAAGACAGCGTTCTTAGGAATACTGAGAACCGGACAAGGTGCATCGCGGATAATCCTTGCAGTAGTACTCCCAATAAGCAACCTTTCAATCTTACTGGTTCCTGTAGAACCCATGACTATCATATCTACAGATAATTTTTTTGCTACTTGTAGCAACTTCTCAGGGGCAAGACCATCCTGACTCATCACTTCAAAAGTGACATTTTTATACTTGCGTTTCAGCTTACCTACCAACTGATTCATTTTCTTTTCGGCATTCTGCTTGATTTGCTCCGCGGCATGCGCGATCCTGGTCAAAGGTGCATCAGAAAACATAACCGGTTTATCATATACATGCATGATGATCAAACGAGCTGAAATCCCGTCAGATAGTGCTGCAGCATACTGAATTGCGTTAGTTGCATTTCTTGAAAAATCAGTTGGACATAAGATAAGATTCATAATCGGAGGTTTTAAAGTTAAATTTTATTAACCCCCGGTGAATTTTATCACCCGTCGGAGTCTTCGAAGCCCTGGAAGGAGTCTGTGCTTGTTTCTCTAATGAATCGTGCAAGCAAAGTAATCCCGTAATATGTAAGAAATGTAAGCAAAATAGCTGCAGAAATAGTAAGATATAAGCCATAACCTCTATCATTTGCCTCCTGCATCAAACTTCCTTCCCTTGCATACAAATTATTCATAATCATTACACCAATGCAGGTAAGCAAAGATGTAAAAATCCCACTAAATTTATTCCTTCTTTTTGACATAATAAAAGTATTAAGTTTTATTTAAAGTAATTATGATATAGGTCAAATTAGCACAGGACTAAAGTCATGTTGTGCAATTTTCCGGCAATTTTAAAACTGTAAGAAAATCTCCAACATTGCACATTCTGAACCGGCTGACTGCCGATCAAATTTGCCTGCCAAAGAAATATCAAACCTTTGCGACAATTCTAATGATCCAAAAGGAATCCAATAAAGATCTTTGACAAATGATAAAAGCAGAATAATCAGATCAAACCTTTCTTTTTCGGATTTCTTTGTGTACATTTATGGAAACCCAAAAACAAATCATACATGAACTCTAATTCAAAAGTGATTCTCGCCTTACTAGGCGGAGCCATAGTAGGAGCAGCATTAGGTGTGCTTTTTGCACCCGATAAAGGAACCGAAACCAGACACAAAATTGCCGATAAGGCAAAAGAATTTGGTGATAAAACAAAGAAAAAATTTGCTGAAGGATTCGAAAAAATGAGAAACGGATCTAAGCATCATGAAGAATCTGAAGCTTAATCAAAATCTCCCATAACCTTTTATGGAAAATAAAAATGTGGAATTAGATGATCTGGTAACTGAGCTAAAAGATTATCTTGAAACCCGAAGTGAACTTGGCAAATTAAAAGCGATTGATAAAGGCAGTCGAATTACTGCTGAAGTTATTTCTGTCTTATTAATTGCAGGCATTGGTCTTCTCGGCTTGCTGTTTTTAAGCATTGCAGGCGCGTTCGCCCTAGGGAAAGCACTAGATAATACTTTCATAGGTTTCTTGCTTATATCATTTTTCTATTTGCTTGTCTCCCTTCTCCTTTTCACTAACCGAAATTCCTGGATACAAAAGCCAATTATTAACAGATTAATTAAAAATTTTTTTAAAGACCATGGCAAGGAAGATCTCTAATCAAGCTGAACTGAAAGCAGAAATCAGTCGCCTGGAGATCATCATTAAAAACCAGGAGAGCAATTTGATGGATAAGGCTCATGCTATCCGGGAATCTTTCAAGCCATCCAACATCATTATAAATGGTCTGGCTTCACTTACAGATATTCCCATGAATAAAAACCAAATACTGAAGAAAGGTCTGTTAATTGCTCTCACCTACATTTTCCAAAGATACTTTCACAGAACAGAAATCAAAATTGAAACCATGATTTCAAATATAATCTCAGAAATTAAAAATAAATTTCAGGAATTATTCCGTTCAGAAGATACCCCTGAAAGGCAAAATCCGGAGCAGGACCAAATTTAATCATTTGGACAAAGCCCGGGTTGAGGTTAAACTTATCGACCACGATAGTATTCCACCAATCTGTAATTAATTTGGTGTGAAGAATGGATACAATAAATCTCATTCATCAGATTAAAAATGACTTTAAAAAAGGTAAGCAATCAAGCATTTTGATTTACTCCTTTTTCTTCACGGAACAAGTTGACATTCCAAAAATTGCATAAAGTGGGCAAAATGAAATAATACTCGTTAAGATAAATACAATTGCTAAAATTAGCAGAACTGTACCCATACTTCCCGAGACTGTATCAGTGGCATATAAGCCAATAAAGGTCGCTGCAATTAATATTCTTATGATCTTGTCAGTACTTCCCATATTATTTTTCATGTTCTTTCAAATTTTTAACCAAGATCAGAAATGTATGCCTGCTAAATGATGACATTTGTCATGTATCTTGAAAATAATACTCATGAAAATTCACCATTACTTTCACTAAATTTATTAGGAAGAAAAGCTTATGACTAAAAAAAACAGCTTGGATATTATCTATCTCATGCCAAAAAGTCTAAGCCTATTTTTTGAAGAAGTAGGTGACACATCCCGCTTTGCAGGAAGATTTTTACGAGAGATATGGTTCCCGCCTTATGAGTTTAAAGAAGTTCTCCGACAATCGTATGAGATAGGCTATCGGTCCCTTCCACTTGTAGGAATAACCTCCTTTATTATTGGCTTGGTACTTACACTTCAATCCAGACCTACCTTGGCAGAATTCGGTGCTGAATCATGGCTGCCTGCTATGGTCGGTGTATCTATCCTGAGAGAAATCGGACCGGTAATTACAGCACTCATCTGTGCGGGAAAGATCGGATCAAGTATAGGCGCTGAACTTGGCTCTATGAAAGTAACAGAACAAATAGATGCAATGGAAGTTTCCGGTACAAATCCATTTAAGTACATAGTGGTAAGCAGAATTGTCGCAACAACACTCATGATACCATTGCTGGTGATCATTGGTGATGCAATTTCACTGTATGGATCCTATTTGGCGGTCAATGTTAATGATAAAGTCAGTATTAGTTTATACTTTCAGCAAGTCTTTGAAAAAGTTCAGTTCAGTGATCTGATACCTTCTGTTATCAAATCAGTGTTTTTTGGCTTTTGCATAGGTTTAATTGGAACATACAAGGGATACAATACAAAAAAAGGTACGGAAGGTGTCGGCAGATCCGCTAACTCTTCTGTTGTAATTTCATCGCTGTTAATATTTATATTAGATTTAATTGCAGTTCAGATAACCAGCTTCTTTGGATTAATATGAGTTTTGAAAATAAAATAACGGATACCGTGCAGACATCTAATTACAATTCTCACAATGAGAATCAGGAGATGATCCGCATTCATGAGTTGAAAAAATCTTTTGGAGACAATCACGTATTACGAGGTTTCAATCTACTATTAAACAAAGGTGAAAATATTGTCGTACTAGGGAAATCCGGTAGCGGAAAATCAATATTAATTAAATGTATCGCAGGCCTGATAAGGTATGACAGCGGATCGGTAAAAGTCCTGGGAAATGAAATAAAAGACCTAAGCCATGCTGCTCTTGATGACCTGAGAGTAAAGATCGGCTTCGTATTCCAAAGCAGTGCACTTTATGACAGTATGACTGTGCGAAAAAATCTGGAATTCCCTTTGCGGAGACATAAATTAAAGCTTAACCAACAGGAAATCCTTGAAATTGTAAAAAGCACCCTGGATAATGTCGGGCTACTTCATGCACTAGATCTCATGCCCTCGGAATTATCAGGAGGAATGAGAAAGAGGATTGGTCTTGCAAGGGCTTTGGTGCTTAATCCGGAAATTGTACTTTATGATGAACCAACAACAGGTTTGGACCCTATGACTTCCAAAGAGATCACCAACCTAATGCTTAACACAAGAAAAAAATACAACACTTCTTCAATAATTATTTCTCATGATATGCACTGCGCCAAACTCACCTCAGACCGGGTAGCTATACTGTCAGATGGAATATGTTATGCAGAAGGGACTTTTGAGGAACTTCAAAAAAGTAAAGATAAAACCATTCATTCATTTTTCTTATAGATGACTTTAGAGACTAGAAAAAAAATAAAACTGGGAATTTTTGTAAGCACAGCAATCATATTGTTGATAACCGCGCTATATTTTCTTGGAAGCAAACAAAGCATGTTTTCAAAAACCATGCTCATTCACACCTACTTCGAAAACATCAATGGCCTGATTTCAGGTAACAATGTGAGACTTTCAGGCATTGATATCGGTACTGTTTCTAAAGTTGAGATCAGAGGTGTCACCAAGATCTATGTTGAAATGTCGATTGAAGAAAAATATGCTGAATTCATCGGAATCAACTCAGTTGCAAGCTTAGGAACGGATGGCTTAATGGGCAACCGGCTGGTAAATATTGAGCCCGGTATTAATTATGAACGAGTAATTAAAAATGGTGATGAGATTCAAAGTAAGGAAGTTCTTAGTACTGATGAAATGATGCTTACACTTGATAAGACCAATAAAAATATTTCAATCGTTTCTGAGGACCTGGTCAACATAACAAGAAATATTAATAAAAGTAAAGGAACCTTATATTCTGTGCTACTGGATACAAGTCTGGCAGAAAGCGTCAATAATAGTTTGAATAATATATCTGAAATTAGCGGGATCCTGAAGAATTTTAGTAGTGATCTTTTGCAATTATCAACAGACATCCGTAAAGGTGAAGGCGTGTTGGGCGAACTTACTAATGACAACAGTCGTACTCATGTCCAGTTTGATTCAACCATCGCAAATCTTCGAATAAGCTCTGAGAATCTAAGCCGGTTTTCAAATACATTAAGGGAAACTATGGATTCAATAAAATTTGCAAAAGGCAGTGTTTCAACTCTTTTATATGACACGGTTGTAGCCGGCCAACTCCGTTCTTCAATGGCAAATATTGATTCAGGAACGGTTCAGTTAAATGAATTGATGAACGCTTTAAAAGAAAACTTTTTGTTTAGAAAATACTTTAGAAGGCAAAACAAGAACAAATAGTCCAAAATTTTAATACTTTTGGCATTCAAAAACAATCCATTGATAAATTGAACGCTATGAGCTACATGTCTTCTGCAGTTTTCTGGGGTGTATTAATAATTCTGTTTGGTCTTTCAATAATTCTAAAAGAAGTTTTTCATATCAACTTCCCGTTTCTACGTGTGATCTTTGGAATTTTTCTAATAATTTGGGGGATCAAAGTGATAAGCGGAAGCAGTTGGAAAAACAAAAATGAAAATACCGCCATATTCTCCTCTGCTAACATGAGTTACGAAAACTCTAAAAAAGAATACAATATTGTTTTCGGAAGAGGAGATATTGATCTGTTCAAGTCTGAAATGCCAGACAGAAACAGAAAAATTGAAGTTAATGTAGTTTTCGGGAATGGCAATCTTATTATAAATGACAGCATTCCTACCAGAGTTGAAATGAATTCTGTCTTTGGAAATGTGAGAACAGATAAAGATAAAGCAAGTGGATTCGGATCAGCTACGTACACTACAGGAACCTACAATCCTAATGAGCCTCACTACAAGATAGAAGCCAATGCAGTATTTGGCAATCTGGTTATTGATAACAGAAAGTGGTGATTTTAATACTTTTTACACCAACCCACCTATTCAGGAACTTTAAAGGCTATCAAAGGAATATGAGTATGATAAGCCATTTTTTGTGTGATTGAGCGCTTAAACAACTTCTGAATAAAGGATCTTTTCCGCATGGTCATTGCAACCAGGTCTGCCTGCACTTCATCGAGGTAATTATTCAGACCTTCGTATACATTTTTACTCTCCAATAACTTAAAGTGGACATTTTTATATTTACTATCCTCTTTAATCCTTTCTTTGAATCGTTCAATAGCGTCAAACTCTAATGACCTTTCAAACTCACCTGATGATATGTGAATCAATATCAAGTCAGCTCCAAATGGTCGTGCAAAATCTAGTACTTGCTCTACATAATGAAAATCACCTTCAGCGTAATTAGTTGCAAAGACAATCTTTTTAAAATCTTTATAATTACAATCAGCAGGTACAGCCATGACAGGACAATTGGCATATTCCATCACTGCAGCAGAGATGGTACCTACCAGGGCTTCACGCAATCCGGAGGCCCCCTTGGTGCCCATTATGATCATATCCGCTTTATGTTTATCCGCAGCAAACACAATTTCCTCTTCCGGATATCCCTGGTTAAGGTCTGCTTCAATCTCCATATCCGGGAATTCTTTTCTCAGCTTGTCTCTTAATTGATTCAGTGCTTTCTCCGAGGCATCTCTTAACTCTTTATCCTGGGGTATTGTTAATGGAATATCTGTACTGTAAACAGGAACTACATATGAGTGAAAAAGAACCAACTTGGCATTCAGTTTTTTATTTAGAGTACAGGCATAGCGGATTGCATTCAATGCATTATCGGAAAAGTCGGTAGAGAGTATAAAGGTTTTCATATACTGGTGATTTTAATTTTAGGTTTTCAAATAACTAACGGCATTTGCAAAATTTAAAGTATGAATTTCAATATCTATTGATGATGGCTATCCTTTGAAAGTCTGCAAGTGCTCCATCTGACACGAATACAACATCGCCCTTATTTTTTAATACCATTTCTATTATATCGTCAACAGCATCTTCAATCTTGTTTGGTGAATTGTCAACTTCGTCATCAATTAACAAAGTAAAACCATCTGTACCTAAACGCGCCGATTCTCTAAATTCTTTCTCAACCAACAAAATACGGCCTCGCGCCTCAGCAGCTACACGCCAAACCTGAGCTGTTCCGGAAGCTACCAAACCCTTACCCACTGCCGAATCTAACTCTTGCAATGCCAGATTTTCTTCAACTTCGCCAAACTTCTTTAGAACAGGTTCAATTTTTTTTAGCAACTCCTTTTTTGTAGCATGTTCATAATTACCCTCTATAAAATCGAGGATCTCGGTCGAAAACTTACTTGTTTTTTTATAAAGCCCGAGGATCTTGCTATCACCAAATACAATTATCGGCATGTTCGTCCCTTTCAATTCGCTATGGATCGTCTCGTCGATAAAATGGATAAACTTGTTCACATTTGTTTCTTCATAGGCTTTCTTATCCATGTAATCCCATCCCGGCAGACTATGTTGGGTGCTGACATCTTTTAGATTATCCGGCATGCCTTTGAAGTCGACGGTGACAAGTGATTTGCCATAACCCAATAATGTCCTCACTTCATTTCTTGAAATCAGGGCAAGCATATAGCTTTTGTTTATTTTGGCCGAATATAAAAGGTCTCTAACTTCAAATGAGGTATCAACCACAACTTTCTCAGTTACACTGAAAGGAAGATGAAATATCTTTCCAATATTATCTGAAACATATACGGCGATACCTGCACCCGTTGAACTCAGATCAATGCCATTGATCGCCTGATGCAAGCGGTTCATTAGGTTCTCAGACTTTTTCTTGCTGTATGAATTTAAAAGCTGCTGCTCAACAGACCTCGCAAGGTGAGAAATTCTTTCCCTGAAGGTAGTGATACCGGCATCAAAAGTATGTGTTGGCATTAATATCGATATTGCAGGAAATGCCTTCATACCAACCAAAGAATCATCATTTTTTAAAACATTCATCATTTCCATTTTTTTTTGTTAATTAAACTTAGATCGAATGTGTCTATTCCATTCAGAAGACCGACTATTACAGGTACAAAATTAATAATTCTGAATCAGCAGTTCATGACTACCATCAAGGTATATGATGACATACATCAGTTCAACTCATCTGATGATCTAAGAACCGTAGGTAATAAACACTGAATCCGGATTAACAGATCTCTTCCAAAAGGCACAAAAAAAGGCAAGAATATATCTTGCCTGATAGAATTTCAATAAATTAAAACTGGATCAATTCTGATCTTTTTCGATTTTTTGCGCCTGACGCAAATGAGTGATCTCAGCGAAAGATCTTTCTAATTTTTCAACTTCAGCAGATACAAGTTCATCAGCATTTCCTGCCTGAATAAATCTAGACAATTCTTCGCACCGGTCTGTAAACTCACCAAGGATGGTCCGAAGTTCAACATTATCATTCACTGCCGGATATTCAGACTTAGCTAACAAAATAGATTGAGTGGTAAGTTCGTTTGCATTTTGACGTATCGGTGTCAGATCACCTTTCTTAGCTGCAGTAACAAGCCCTGATAAAAATTGACTAAACGAATCCATCTCACGCCAATCTGATTCGGTGGCCGCCGCATTTTCAACCTGAGCAACATTCTTGCTCTTTTTGGATTTATTTTGAGCATTGCCTGTAAAAGAAATGAGAGACAAAACAAAACAAGTAGATAATAGTAGACTGATGGGCTTTTTCATTTGTAGGTATTTTAGAAATGCAATTTCGGCAAATAAATTGCAATTATCAAAATTTTCACCAAAAATGAGCTTCCAAAAAGGCCCAAAATGAAGAAATTACGTAGAAAAACTGCTTTTCACCCAATTCAGTGACCAGGCATGTATTATCCTCTGTTGAAAATAAATTTGAGAAAAGATCCAACTTTGATGAAGTGTATTCCTATATGCTTAGTGTTAGCCAATGGATATAAAATCAGAATTCGAAACTTTCAGGTGAATCATCCTAATCAAAATAAAGAAACGCTGCAATCGTTTTCATATTTGTATAGGTTCATCAAACACTAAAAATCTTATTATGAAAACCTTGATTTGTTCTGTCTTCATGTCTTTGCTTTTTACGATCTCCGGTAAAGCCGGTAGTTGGAAGTTCCTTAGTGAATCCGGATCAGGTGATTTCTCCTTAGGGACAAGAAATGCAGTAAGTCTTTTCAATGATATACCTGGTGAATCTCCGGGTATTGGTATCGGTGGTCAATTTCGTATTCAGTTCAGTGACAAGATAAATACTGAATGGTATCTTGACTATATCACTTCAACGATTGGAAATATCGGGGCAAGAAACGATTATCATATTGGATGGTCTGTAATGTACTACTTTGGAAAGTCAACAGGTTTTGAAAAATTTTTAAAACCATATCTTATAGCGGGGCATTGCTTTGATTACACTGAAGTATATGAGAAGAAAAAACCAAAGATCAAAAAAGACCGACTGAGCATGGCAACTCAGGCAGGACTTGGGACACATTTTAATATTACTCCCCGACTTGACTTTTCCCTCAGTACACAATACATGATGCATTTCGGAAATGAGATCCATGCCCATGAAGAAGAAGGGAAATTTATCATGGAAGAGGAAAGTCATACCACCCCGGGCGGGCACCTGCTTAGCGTATTGAGTATAAATTACAAATTTGCCAAATTGTGGTAATTAGAGATGAGAAATGCCATTTTCAAGAGTTTTGCCGGTTCTTCCCTACATTAAAATGTAGGGGAGAATTTTAATTAGCTTTACTAATTAATCTTAAAAAAGCGATGATTAGTTTAATTTTGTATAAGCATACAAAACTATTGCATCATAGATAAATTGGGACAGGTTTTAAATTCAAGTTTTTTATTTCGCAGCAACAGGACTGTTATCTGTTGCCTGATTTTCCTTTTGACCAATTTATCGATTTCACGGGCACAGGGATATAACGACGAAAACATTTCCTTAGCAGAGGGTTTATCACAAAGCTCCGTGTTTTGTCTCTCACAAGATCAACAAGGTTTTATCTGGGCCGGCACGCAGGACGGGCTGAATAAATACGACGGACTCAACTTTAAGACATACTACAATATCCCTTTTGATTCAAGTTCGCTATCATCAGGACAAGTAAGTTCTATGCTGCATGATTCTAAAGGGAGATTTTGGGTAGGGACAGCGAATCATGGATTGAACCTTTATTTACCGGGGAAAGATAAATTCATGACTTTCTCCTCAAATGAAAAATTCAATAATACACTTCTTAATAATACAATTCATGTAATTTATGAAGGACCAGGCGGCACGATTTGGATTGGTACCGGAAATGGATTGCAAAGAGTCATTGTCAGTGGAAATGATAGAGAAAAACCTAAAGTCGAGTTTGAAACGGTTTTCAGAGACACCAGCAAAACAGAATTATTCTCTATTTCTACAATCTATGAGAATGAAATTGGAGAGGTATGGGTAGGAACTCTGAGGGGTCTGTTAAGTTTATCTTTTAAAACCAAAAACTCATTTCTTCCTGAGGGTGCATTTATTTACACGAAGACAAATGGCCTTCCTTCAAATCAAATCACCGCATTTCAAATTGATCAGTTTGGCAATTACTGGATTGCAACGGGAGCAGGACTTTGTGTTTTGAATTCAAGGACTAACAAGATTACAATGGTTGAACTCCATTGTGAAGGTCCGGTTTCTATGCCTGAGATCACAAATTTTTGCATAAGTGCTGATGGCACTCTATGGATAGCTACGGGATGGGGACTCTATACAGTTAGCCAAGATGAAGTAAAAAATTTATTTGAAAAACCTCTGCATCCTACTCTATTCAAATTTAAAACCAAACAATATGATAGCGGTATACTAAGTATTCGCGAAGATAAGATCAGCAAAGGGATAATGTGGCTTGGTACAGGAGCCTCAGGAATTGTTAAACTTAGTTCCACCGTGGGAAAAAACATATATACAAATCATCTGCATGAAGTTCTTTCAACGGCATTTGTCTTCAGTATATTGAAAGACAAGGATAACATAATCTGGATAGGTACGACAAATGGCTTAATCCGCTTTAATAAAAAAACAGATCAGTATAAATTCTTATCTTCGGAATACACTAATCCTAAGTTGCCCGGAAGTAACTACATTACCAATCTTAAGTTAGATAAGAACGATCAGCTATGGGTCGGCACACAAAGAGGATTGTATAAAGTGCATTCACGGAATAGCTCAAAACCTACCTTTGAACTCATTTCTGTGAATCCGAACTTCCCTCAGACAAATGTTCGCAAACTTGCCTTTGACAAATCAGGAAATCTGCTGGTCTTGTTTCCGGGCAGACTTTATCAATATGATACTGACAAAAATAAATCTACATATATAGTAGGGGTTTCCACTAAGGGTAAAAAATTGCCTCCCGGATTTATATACATGTCTGCCATGGTTGATAAGGGAGGAAATCTATGGTTAGGAACCTCGCAAGGTTTATACATTTATAAAAAGACCTCCGGCGACAATTTCGACACTACTGCTCCACTTGTGTTCAAACACAATCCAAAGGACACAACCGGGCTTCGATCTCATACCATTAATGATATTTATGAAGATCAAAAAGGACGAGTGTGGCTCTCCACTCCTAATGGGTTTACAAAGGCCGAATTAAGAGGCAACAAGATAAAGTTTGCCAACTATTCCACACTGAATGGATTGAAAAATAATGCCGTTTATGGTGTTCTGGAAAATCCTGAAGACGGAACTTTGTGGATGAGTACGAATGGAGGGTTGTCAAAATTTGATCCTGAAAATATTAAATTTAATAACTTCGATATCCATGACGGACTTCAGAGCAACGAATTTAACGGTGGTGCATTTTTTAGAGCACATGACAATGAATTTTTATTCGGAGGAGTTGATGGATATTCTTCCTTTTACCCAAGCGAGATTCATGAAGACACCGTTGCTCCACGAGTATTTATTACCGGCTTCTCACTCACAGGAGAGAAGAAAGTAAAAATGAATATCGGCCAGGACAAGAAAATAGAACTGAAACACGACCAAAATTCCTTTAACATAAATTTTATTGCGTTGCAATATGCCAACCCATCACAAAATAAATATGCCTACAGGCTTGAAGGATTTCAACAAGACTGGACAGAGAATGACAAAAGTAATCAAGTCAATTTCTCCCAACTACCACCCGGGGAATATAATTTCCAGGTTATAGGAAGTAATTCAGATGGTATTGTGAGTGCTGACGTTGACAGTATCGCTATCATTATCCATCCCCCTTTCTGGAAGACAATTTGGTTTTATGTTTTGATCGCTGCATTCATCTCTTTGCTTGCCTGGTTCCTTCATGCGTATCTTCTAAAAATAAAATTAAAACAACTTGAAGAGATAGAATTAATCCGCAAAGAAACTGCTGCAGATTTTCATGACGAGCTGGGACATAAACTTACGACCATCTCATGGTTTAGCGAAATATTAAAAAAGAAAATCGCACCGGAACAAAAAGAGCAAAGACTCCATTTGGAACGAATCATAGATACTGCCGGGGGCTTGTACCATACAATGCGAGATATGGTATGGGCACTCGATCCGGGTCAGGATTCTATGAAGGATCTTTACAGGCAGATACGTGAGTTCGGAGAATCTCTATTCGACCAAACGGGTGTTGAATTCAAAGCACATGAACTCAATGGCGAATTCAATGAATTGAACATTCCATTAACACAAAAAAGACATGTCTTGCTGATTTTCAAAGAAGCCATGCACAATAGCTTCAAACATTCGAATGGCAAACTGGTAAATCTGAATGTGTTCAGGGAAAACAACCATGTCACTATCATGCTCCGGGATAATGGCATTGGATTCAATCTGGACTGGAATGAAACCGGCAATGGTTTAAAGAACGTAAAAAAAAGAGCCGAACAGATCGGAGGAAAATTAAATATCACATCGAGTAAAAATGGCACCTTGCTGGAGCTTGAAGTGCCCTTGAAATCTTAGAAATTATGATCACTATTGCGCTTGTTGATGACAACCACGATCTCCGTGAGGGTATGCAGATTGCTATCAAAGAACATCCGGATGAATTTGAGTGCTTAGGTGCTTTTTCAAATGCTGAAGATGCATTATCTTATATCCCTAACCTGAAACCACAAGTTGTTCTGATGGACATCAAACTTCCGGGGATTTCAGGAATAGACTGTGTAAGGAAGTTAAAAACACTTCTTCCCGGGATAGATGTGATCATGCTAACAATATTTGCTGAGGACAAGACTGTCTTCGACTCACTTTGTGCAGGAGCATGCGGTTATATTACAAAAAACGCCTCCCCTGATGAGATCCTCGACGCAGTACGTGAGGTTAGACTTGGCGGCGCACCAATGAGTCCTCGCATTGCCCGTATGGTTGTAAAATCATTTAATAACTTCATGACATCCGTTCTTACTGACAGGGAGCAAGAAGTTCTGATGTTAATGAGCGGGGGCAACAGCTACAAAATGACGGCAGATCAATTAAACATTTCTCATGACACAGTGCGCTTTCATATAAAAAATATTTACAAAAAGCTTGAAGTGCATTCATTGCAGGAAGCTTTTGCAAAGGTGAAAAAGCAGTTTTAGACTAAGAAGTCGGAGCATTCACTTTATTATTTTAATATGAAAGTTACGTTTTACCAGACATATTTTAATTGAAGTATCTTTTGTGAATAATCGCCTGAATAGGATTTTTGAATATTTCGATTTGCGATTTTTTATTTTTTTTGAAGTTTTTTACACACCCGCAGATCACTCCCAAACTAATTTAACCTGCCCAACCCTCACGGTCCAGACTACGGTATTGTATCGCCTCCGCCAGATGCTCCGTCTTAATATCATCACTTGCATTAAGATCAGCGATGGTTCGGGAGACTTTTAAAATACGGTCATAAGCACGGGCAGATAAACCAAGACGCTCCATAGCTGTTTTCAATAATTGCTTTCCTTCTTCGGAAATTATGCAAATCTCCTGGAGCATTTTTGAACTCATCTGAGCATTACAATACACACCCTCCTTTCCGGCATATCGCTTGGCCTGGATTTCACGTGCTGCTACTACTCTTTTCCGGACTTCATCACTTTTTTCGGACACCCTTTCACGGGTGAGCTCACGAAAAGGAACCGGGGTAACTTCAACATGAATATCTATTCTGTCCAATAGCGGTCCGGAGATCTTGTTCAGGTACTTTTGTACTACTCCCGGTCCGCAGACACAATCCTTCTCAGGATGATTGTAGAAGCCACACGGGCAAGGATTCATAGATGAAACTAACATAAAACTTGCAGGATATTCGATAGAAAATTTTGCTCTGGAAATAGTCACTGTTCGCTCTTCCAGTGGCTGACGCATCACTTCAAGGACTGTCCGCTTGAATTCAGGTAATTCATCGAGAAACAAAACACCATGATGCGCCAGAGAGATTTCACCGGGCTGTGGAAATGTTCCTCCTCCTACCAATGCTACATCACTAATAGTATGATGTGGAGACCGAAATGGCCTTACCGATATCATCGCAGATTCTTTGCCCAACTTCCCGGCAACAGAATGTATCTTGGTTGTTTCCAAAGCTTCATTCAATGTCAATGGTGGAAGGATCGTAGGCAATCGTTTTGCAAGCATTGTTTTCCCGGCTCCCGGAGGACCAATTAAAATTATATTATGCCCTCCTGCCGCAGCAACTTCCATAGCACGTTTAATATTCTCCTGACCTTTAACATCCGAAAAATCAAACTCAGATCTTCCTTGTGACTCACGAAAGACGGCTTCGGCATCTACCTTTACAGGGATGAGATCTCTTTCTCCATTAAAAAAATCTACCACTTCAGAAATATTTTCTACTCCATAAACATTGAGGTCGTTTACAATTGCAGCCTCCTTTGCATTGTGAATCGGAAGTATAAAACCTTTGTAACCATCATCTCTGGCTTGAATTGCTATTGGCAGGACACCTTTGATCGGCTGTAAACCGCCATCTAATGAAAGTTCTCCCATCATAATATACTTATCTAAATCATCCTGTTTTAATTGAGAAGATGCAGCAAGGATCCCCATAGCTATTGTCAAATCATATGCAGAGCCTTCTTTACGAACATCGGTAGGCGCCATGTTGACTGTGATTTCCAAGCGGGGATATTTATAGCCACAGTTATTCAGAGCTGCTACAATTCGCTTCTGACTTTCCTTGACAGCACTATCCGGCAATCCAACCAAAATATAATTCACCCCACTACTTAGATTCACCTCAACGGTGATTGAAGTTGCCTGCACCCCAAAGACTGCAGAGCCAAATGTTTTTACCAGCATAATTAAGGCAATAGATTATCAGGGTGCAATTGCACCGTTTTTTTTTGAAGTAAAATTTATTGAGATCAGGAAAATCCTTTCCTGTTTGACTAATTTCTTCCCGGACTAAAGAACACTACTTAACTTTAATCAGACATATTGATGTACAATAAGCTTTACATACCTGCCTCAATACTTTGAATCAATGAATGAATAACTTTAATATGGATCTCCTGCACACGATCAGCATACTTACTTTTTGGAGCACGAATCTCCACATCACAAGAGGTAGCCATAGCCCCTCCGTCTTTGCCCGTGAGCCCAATTACTTTCATATTCTTTTTCCTTGCCGATTCGATGGCACGTATCACATTCGCAGAATTTCCACTTGTACTTATTGCCAGAAGAACATCATTCTCCTGACCAATCGCATCAATATATCTTGAAAAGACAAATTCAAAACCATAATCGTTTGCTACGCAGGAAATATGCGAGGGGTCAGAGATCGAAACTGCTGCAATGGCTTTCCGATCCTCTCTAAATCTACCACTAAGCTCTTCCGCAAAATGCATGGCATCACACATGCTTCCGCCATTCCCGCAAGAAATAATCTTACCACCCTTCTTTAAAGAACTCAGCATAATTTCAGCAGCAGCAGAAATTTTCTCAATATTGTTTGTGTCACTTAAAAATTTCTGAAGAATATCAAGTGCCTCCGTAAAATTTTCCTTTATCAATTGCGTTTTACTCATATAATTTAAATTGAAATGTAAAGGTATAATTTCATCTGTATAAGAATATCATTTCTTATATTCATGCGAAAATTATAGCATTCAATCCCCATCATTTATGAAACGAGCACTCTTCCTACTCCTCTTCATACCCCTTTTCACCTCTTCTCAAAGCTTTGAAAAAGGTGATTTTATTATAAGTGCAGGTATAGATCTTGGAATTTATGGTACTGAAGGTTTTAACCCTAAAGACAAGATAAAAAATGTTGACAATGCTTTGAGCGGAATAATTCCAATAGGAATTGAATTTGGTCTTACGGATCACTTTGGCGTAGGGGCTCAAGTCCGGATAAATAATTATGCAAGTAATAAGGATTCTTCATCAGCGAAAAATAACGACTTTAACCTCTTTTTAAATTACCATTTTCTACGGAATACTTTTTTTAATATGCACCTCGGTATCAAGTATGGCTTGTCAGTATTTAATTATACCAATAAGATTGATCTTGGTGAGTTTAATGCTAATGGGGGTAATTTTCAGGCAGAGTTAGGTGCTAACTTTTTTCCCGGAGAGCACATTGGCTTCAATGTACATGCAGGATATAACAAACTGAGCTACAAGAATGGTGAGATCAAAGACATCCAAGGCAAGAAAACAGATTATGAACTTTACCTCAAGGGCGCCAACATTGGTCTTGGTCTGATGTTAAAATTCTAAAAGAATATCAGCTAGGCTTATCTCCAATTCAGTAAACAAAAACAGCGGTCCGAAGACCGCTGCCTGTGCTTAACCCAATGCACATCCAGGTTGTTTAACCAAAAACTAAACCATGAACCGGCAAAGTACATTGACTTTGTGCTTGATTCAAATGTATTCAGTCCGTTTAAGTCTTGGCTTGGTGAACCAACACTTTTACTTTGTGAGTAATTTAGTGAATAAGAATACAAGCCATGACTCA
>DAOQWA010000015.1:39865-60357 GCA_035341855.1 Bacteroidia bacterium | reverse complement strand
TGCAAATTATTACTTCCTGCAGATTCTGTGATCGCCGATAAGTTTGATAAGGAAGCTAACACAAAAATTTGTAATAACGATAACATACCTGACGCCTGGATGGGATTGGATATAGGACCTGTAGCAAGGGAAGAATTTGTCTCAGTTATTGCCTCTTCAAAAACAATTTTATGGAACGGTCCTATGGGTGTTTTCGAAATGCCAAAATTTGAGTCGGGGACTAAAACGATGGCGGAGGCAATTGCTGATGCAACTACAAGAGGGGCTTACTCATTAATTGGCGGAGGAGATTCTGCCGCTGCAATAAGTCAGTTTGGATTTGCTGATAAAGTAAGCTATGTTTCAACCGGTGGAGGAGCATTGCTGGAATACTTTGAAGGAAAAGAATTACCCGGAGTTAAGGCTATCAATGAATAATACTATTAGTTCATAGTGTGCGAAGCACTTTGTGAATTATTTCATTTTTCGATCATTCTTATATGCTTTTTAGAAGTTCTTATCTTGGTTTATCTCGTGAGGTTTGGTATCTCTCATTCATCACCTTGATCAACAGAGCAGGAACGATGGTGATCCCTTTTCTGTCACTATACCTTACAAAGGAAAAACATTACAGTCTGGCACAGGTCGGATGGATTATGAGCTTCTTCGGACTGGGCTCGGTTGTCGGATCATGGCTCGGAGGGAAACTGACAGATAAGATAGGTTACTATAAAGTAATGACAGGAAGTTTACTCTTATCAAGTGTACTGTTTGTTTCACTTCAATACCTCGATTCATTTGCATCTTTGTGTTTCGGCATTTTTATTTTGATGTGTGTCGCCGATGCTTTTCGCCCTGCTATGTTCGTTGCATTGAATGCTTATAGCAAGCCGGAGAATAAAACCAGATCGATAACATTAATTCGCCTGGCTATTAATCTTGGATTTGCAGCAGGTCCGGCAGCCGGTGGATTAATAATCACAGGCATCGGATATGCCGGTTTGTTTTGGGTCGATGGGCTTAGTTCATTAATTGCAGGCCTGGCATTACTGCAATTACTTCATCCAAAGAAAGCGAGAACCATAGATGCTACCATATCTGATAAATCACATTCAGCTTACACCGACAAACCTTATTGGTTATTCATTGCTTCAATGGTGTTATTTGGATTTATTTTCCTGCAATATTTTTCTACAGTTCCCCTTTTTTATAAAGACATCCATTTTCTTAGTGAGGCTCAAATCGGATTGTTGATCGGTCTTAATGGATTGATCGTTTTTATTTTGGAAATGCCGATGGTGCATGCCATAGAGAAAAGAAAATTTTCAAAGATATATTTGATGATCATTGGAATGTCTCTTCTCGGATTGAGCTTTCTGGTCTTAAATTTAACTTCCTGGCTAGGAATACTTATCGTTGCACTTGTATTGATGAGTGTTGGCGAAATGTTAGTATTTCCTTTTTCCAATTCATTTGCATTGGAATATTCAAAAAGAGGAAAGCGGGGTGAATATATGGCACTTTATAGCATTGCATTTTCAATTTCACATGTTTTTAGTCACAATGCAGGAATGCAATCTATTTATCATTTTGGCTTTGATATGAGCTGGTATGGACTTGTTGCCATAAGTATAATAGGGATATTTCTCTTACTCAGACTAAATGCAGTGTTAAAGAAAGAAAATTAGTTATATTCTACTATCTTGTTCATCAATGCGAAAAAATGATTAGCGATATTCTCATAACATTCTTTTTAGTCTTTTTAAACGGCTTCTTTGTTGCTGCAGAGTTTGCTATCGTGAAGGTCCGCACCTCACAGTTGGAGATAAGCATCCAATCAGGAAACAGAGCAGCCAGGCTTGCCCGTCATATCACTGATCACCTTGATGGTTATCTTGCCGCAACTCAGCTCGGAATAACTCTGGCAAGTCTGGGCTTAGGATGGATAGGGGAACCGGTGGTTTCAAAACTTATTATCAAGGTGATGGTGTTTTTTGGTATAAGCATAAGTCCTGAGCTTGCACATGATATTGCCTTGCCATTTGCATTTGCTGTCATTACAGTACTACATATAGTATTTGGGGAACTCGCACCCAAGTCGATTGCCATACAGCGTTCACAAAAAACAACGCTATACATTGCTTATCCGTTACAGTTTTTTTATTTGCTTTTCAAACCATTCATTTGGGTATTAAATGGGATTGCTAATTTTTTACTTAAACTTATAGGTATAAGCTCTGTTCATGGTTCAGAAGTTCATAGTCATGATGAACTGAAGTACCTTATCAGACAAGGTAAGGAAAGTGGTGCCATAGAGGCTTCCGATTATGATATTATTAGAAACGCTTTTGATTTTTCAGAGAGAATAGCAAAGCAAATAATGGTTCCCCGAACGCATGTCATGGCGATAGACTTGAATGATTTTGACGATGAAAAACTACAAAGGATCATTGAAGAGAATTATTCACGCATACCCTGTTATGAAGATGATCTGGATAATATCATAGGCGTTGTTTATTTAAAGGACATACTGCTAAGATTGAGAAAAAATGAACCGGCTAATGTCCGCGAGTTGATGAGGACTATCATGACCGTTCCTGAGACTAAAAGAATTGGCCGATTGCTTAAAGACTTTCAAATAAAACATCAGCAAATTGCAGTAGTTATAAATGAATACGGTGGCACAACAGGTATCATTACAATGGAAGATATACTCGAAGAGCTTGTAGGAGAAATACAGGACGAGTTTGATAAAGAAATACCTGTTGTGGAAAAGGTGGGCGATAAAAGTTTTACCGTGATAGCCTCTGCTTCCATTGATGATATTAACAAGTTGCTACCTCATCCTATAACTAAAGAGGAAGAATACCTTACGCTTGCAGGTAATTTGATTTTCAGATTTGGCAGAATTCCTAACTCGAATGAGAAAATAATATTTGACGATTTCGAGTTTACTGTTCTAAAGAAAAGCCGGAATACGATCACTCTGGTTCAAATTCATGATCTCAGGTGAGTGAAGATTAAAAACTTTCTTTAGAACATATACAGGATACTTTGATGCTATTTTATCTCGTACCATTTGTTTTTTAATCCTTCCATAACCGGTAAGACAACAGGTGCAATTTTTGCAAGCGGATAATATAAATGTGACTCAGCTTTAGTATCCGGATCAAGCCATTTATACTTGGTATCAAGCTTGTTGAAATAGAAGATCACAATGCTTAGTATGAGGGCATGCTTAAAAAATCCGAAAACTGCTCCGGCTATTTTATTGAAAATTCCCAGTGCTGCAATATTTACGAGTCCGGTGAATAGCTTCGCAAGCAGGATTACCCCGAAAGATATAAGAAGGAACATCACGAAAGAAGAAATGTAATAAAGCGTCTTGGGATCCGGACTGATGACCTTTAATACATAGGGATTTGCATAAGCTGCGAATTTAAATCCGGCCCAAAATCCCAGAAACAATACACCTAGAATTGCAACTTCGAAAATAAAACCTTTCAGAAAACCCCTGATAAGTCCGATGAGAAGTATGACTGCAAGAAAAAGGTCGAGCATGAGAATTAGACTGAAACATTCGTTCTTTCATCTCTACGCAAAAATCTCTAACATGTTTTAGAAAATTGCCTCAAAGACCTCGTTCTTTTCGAATGGCTTCGTGAGCCTCATTAATCTTTTTAAACTTTTCCTGTGCATCCTCCTGAAATTCCGGCCCAAGATGATGGACTTTATCAGGATGGAACTTAACCGCCATCTTACGATACGCTTTCTTGACCTCTTCATCAGTTGCCGTACGGTCTATTTCAAGGATCTTATAAGCAGACTCTGTGTCCTTAATAAACATCGCCTTTATGCTCTCAAAATCTTTCTGACCTATACCTATCAGACTTGATATTTGTCCTAGTACAGTGAGCTCCGGTGCGCCAACGGCACCATCAGAACTTGCCAGACCGAATAACAGATGTAATAACTGTAATCTTGATGCAGGATCAAGGTGTTGTCTAACTTGCTGACAAACCTGTGCTAAGGGAATATCCTGTTTCAGGATCTCTCTGAACAACTGCATGCGTTCTCTGGTATGAGCTTCACCAAATTGACGGAAGAAATAATTTTTTACAAAATCTAACTCAGAACGCATTACGCGTTGATCGGCTTTCATCACTGCAGCACATAGTACCAACAGCACTGCACTGAAATCATTTGCTAAAACCGGTCTTCCTTCTTTATATGTTTTCTGACTTTCTTCGGTTATTGATCCAAGGGCAAAACCAAGAATTCCCCCGATAGGTCCGCCAATTGCCCATCCTAAACTACCGAATATCCATTTATTCCAATTCTTCATTCTTTTTATTTCTGCCATCATTAAATGGCTGTTCGTTTTATTTAAGTGCGTAAAATTGTGAATGATTCATTATTAGTAAGTAGGACAAGTGATGCCTTTTCCAATAAGCAGATCACGTATCATGTGTATGGTTACGATATCGAAAGTTGCCATTCCTTTTTCCATTACTTTTCCATCCACTCTGTCTTTTAATTCTTTCTCTGCTATCATGTCAGCAATCATTGCACTGAGTTTTTTTCTTTCGTACTTTTTATAAACGATGTAAGCTTTTAGTTTTTCAGCACTCATCCTTTTACAGGAATCGTTCATCAGCTTTCTGTCTGCATCCATGAATCCAACAGGATTTTTATAATAAAGGTCTACCAGATCCCAGGAATAATTTTTTTTCTGGTAGTCCTCAGAAATCTTGTACAAGGAACGATAGCGATAACCTTCGGTATTTGTGATGAAGATATGATTGTCTTCATTGAGCATTAGCTTCCAGCGCTTGTAGCCTCCTTCTCCATAATAGAGGTAGGTATTATTAAATTTTCTGTTCAGTGCACGGAAACGCTGCAGGTCAAAGCCATTCAATCTGTCGAAATAACGGTTGCGTAAGGAGATAACAGCCATCTTCCCATTTCCAAGATCAGCCAGCCGGCTCCATCCGCGGATTGCCTTTCGTTCGCCCGGAACGGTGCAATAGACAGTATTTACTATTACACCATCAGAAACAAGTTTTTCAGTTGCTTTGTCAATATCATCAGCTCCTAATTTGACATCACCATTTCCAACTACAAATATTATTTTTAATGCATTCGGATCATTTGACCAACTTAATTTTCGAAGACACATAGTCAAAGCTGAGCCAACATACTGATCTCCTTTTTCAATTCGCGAAGGAACTTTATACAGGATAGCACTCAACAATTCGAAGTCTGTACTCAAATCCTTCATGACTTTGACGTAACCGTTTTTTCTGCCATAGCTAAAGCGCGAATATGCGACGACACTTATTCGATAATCAAGAGCCGGTTGACAACGAGAAAGAAAATACCAATAATCCCAGATATGATTTCTCATTTGATCGATCAGGCCATTTGCACTGCTACTCAGGTCAAGGCAGAACACGATATCCACCGGTTGCCCTGTCTTCTGTTGTGCATCTGCATGTTTGGAGTCCAGCAGAAGGAGCATGATCAGCGAAAGAAAAAGGAACAAATATCTTTTGTACACAGGCTTTAAGGCAAAATGGGGCAAGGCTCGCAAAGGTAGCAATCCCCGAAAATAGTGAATACCTTTGCAAAATTATGGATCAGGTTGATTTACAACTTTTAAAAAATAAATGGGAAAAACTCTGTTTGCATTTAGCAGGGCAGTTTGGTGAAGCGCCTGATTTACAAACTATTCTATTTTTAATTGGGGTTCAGGAACTTGGGAAAGGACCAATGAAATATTCAAAGGATGAAAAGCAAGACCTCATGCATATCGCAGTTTGTCGCCTGCTTAGCAGCTTTGGCTATTATGAACTGAAAGGTGTCGATGAGCAGGGCTGGCCTGCCTGGGAGATGTTGAAAAAACTTCCTCCTCTGACATTGAAGGAACAAGACCTGTTGCTTAAGCAGGCTGCACTTGAGTACTTTGAGCTGGAGATTGGTATTATTATCGACTAATTTGGCAGATGAACCTTTGACGAATAAATTTTATTCTAAGTTCTGCCAATTTTTTAAATAGAAATGACCACTGTCTTATTCACCGTTTCATGTTCCTTCAGACGGATAAAGCTTCTGGCAGTATCTGCATTGTAAAGGACGTCAATATTTAAAAAAGCTTCGAGCTTAAACTCGAACTCAGCTCTTCCGGCTGCATCTGAATTTTTCGATACTCTTAATTCAGACGCAACACCATTGGATTTATTTACCGCGGTATCCTGCCACAAGATCACAAGCGCTCCCTGAACCGGTCTTCCTATTGAATCCACAACAGTAATGACCGCTCTTGAAGGGCCGTCTTTCTTGCATGCAAAAAAGCTTAGTGCAAGAAATACTGCCACCATGATCAAGCCTATACTACTACCGCTTTTTTCTTTATTCATCTGATTTTGGTTAATATTGCAGCACTGGACTGACAATACAAAAATACTAGAAAATATGAAGCATTATACCGCCCTTCTTACGCTCTTTTTGATGCTTAGTGTTTCACTTTCTGCACAAAAACAGGAAGTGCCGGAAACCGATACACCTGCAACAGGCAGGATAGTGATAATTAGTACCGAATTTGGGGATATGAAAGTTCTTCTCTACGATGCTACCCCACAGCATAGAGATAATTTTGTGAAACTTGTTGAAGCCGGCTTCTATGACAGCCTCCTTTTTCACAGAGTTATCAAAGGTTTTATGATCCAGGGAGGTGACCCGATGTCGAAAAATGCCGATTCGCTCCAGGCATTAGGTATGGGTGATGTCGGATATACTATTCCGGCAGAATTTGTCGACACCCTATATCACAAAAAAGGTGCATTATGTGCCGCAAGAACCCCTAACCCCGAAAAGGCTTCAAGCGGATGCCAGTTTTACATAGTGCAGGGACAGGTTTTCACTCCTGAACAGGTGAATATGATGGAAATGCAACAAGGCGTCAAATTAAGTGATGCACAGAAACAAGACTATGCTACCATTGGAGGAACTCCCCAACTCGATCGGAGTTATACGGTGTATGGACAGGTAATCGAAGGTTTGGAAGTGATCGATTCAATTGCGAACGTCAAGACCCGCCCCGGTGACCGACCTGTGAAGGATGTTAGAATGACCATGAAAATGTTCAAACCGGAACCTCCTATGACTGAAAAGGAGTTGAAAAAGCTCAAAAAGAAGAACAGGCCTTAAGCCATTTTTTATCATTTAAACGTCTTTTTATACCATCAATATTAGTTTTTTAACATCATTATGCAGGATAAAATCAAGCAACTTGTTAGCGAACTCGATAACTACACTGCCTCAAATAAGGAGCAGTTGGAGGCATTTCGGCTAAAGTACTTGTCGAAAAAAGGGGTGCTGACTGAATTGTTTGGGGAAATGAAAAACCTGCCGCCGGATCAGCGTAAGGACTTTGGTTTATTAGTAAATGATTTAAAAACCAAAGCGGAAGAAAAATTTCAATTGGCTCAGTCGGCTCTCGAGGCTTTAGCGGATAGTAGTTCTGTATCGGATATAGACCTGACCTTGCCGGCCGAACCCTATGCTCTCGGTTCCAGACATCCGATCTCATTAACCAGAAACAGGATCCTAAATATTTTTGGCCGCATAGGATTTACCGTTGCCTATGGTCCGGAGATTGAAGATGACTGGCATAATTTTTCGGCTTTGAATTTTCCTGAAAATCATCCTGCGCGGGATATGCAGGATACTTTTTTCATCGAGCAGAAGGAAGGAACAGATTCTATTGCTTTGAGAACACATACCTCATCTATACAGGTTCGTGTGATGGAAACGACAAAGCCACCGATTCGTATTCTTGCTCCGGGGCGTGTGTATCGCAACGAAGCAATCTCAGCCAGGGCTCATTGTTTTTTTCATCAGGTAGAAGGACTCTATATCGATGAAGGTGTTTCCTTCGCTGATATGAAGCAGACATTGCTTTATTTTTCCAGAGAAATGTTTGGCTCAGACACAAAGATCCGTCTCAGGCCTTCTTATTTTCCATTCACTGAACCTTCCGCCGAAATGGATGTAACCTGTAGCATTTGTAAAGGCAAGGGATGTAACGTTTGTAAATACACAGGATGGCTGGAAATCATGGGTTGCGGAATGGTAGACCCAAATGTGCTGACTAATTGTGGTATCGATCCTGAAAAATACAGTGGCTTCGCATTTGGTATGGGAATAGAGCGAATAGCCATGCTTCGTCATGATGTTAAAGATCTCAGACTTTTTTCTGAGAACGATATTCGGTTCCTCAAACAGTTTAGTGGAGAATAATTAATCCTTTGAGAGGTATTAATTTGCAAATGGAGTAAATTGAAGATCACTCATCGACCTTTACGGTTTTTACACTGACAACATCTCCAATTAGTTTCTTGCTTGGATACCAGGCAGCAATAAATCCTATAAAGAAAACTGTTGCCAGGACATAAAAGAAATCAGGAACCTGCATCTTTACCGGATATGCATCGATGACAAATGAACCGCTTCCTCCAAGCTGAATCAATCCAAAGCGTTCTTGTAGAAAACACACTGTGAAACCGAGAGTAAGTCCTATTATAGCTCCCAGGGCGGTGATGAAGATTCCTTCAAGCAAAAAGATTTTGCGTAATAGCGCCGAATTGGCACCAAGGCTATGCAGTATAGTTATGTCCTTTTTTTTCTCAATGACCAACATTGTCAAAGAGCTGATCACATTAAAGGTGGCAATGATGAGTATAAATGTGAGAATAAGAAACACCGCCCATTTTTCAGATTTCATGATCTTGTAAATGAGCTCATGCTGCTGGTAACGATTTTTTACCTGATATGAATTTCCAGCAAGCTCTGTGATTCGTTTCTGTACCTCCTCTGTATTTACACCGGGATTCAATCCGATCTCCAAAGCAGATACCTGTGACTCTTTTTCTAAAATTTCATAAGCAAGACGGAGAGGAACAATGATATATTTCGTGTCAAATTCCTGCTGTATTGAAAAAACTCCGGAAGGACTAACGAAGCGTCTGTTAAAAGCCTCTTCAGCATTTAACAACGATGCCGAATTTTTTTTTGGTGCATAGATCTCAAGCTGAGATTTCAGGTCACCGATGTTGAGCTGTAACTTGTATGCAATTCCTGCACCAACAATAGCGAAATCCAGGTCTCCATGTTTCAACTTAAATTCTCCTTCTGCGATCATGGAATCAATACCGGTCATTTGTTCAAACTCATCATTCACTCCTTTAATGCTCACGATAGTTTGCTTGTCGCGGTACTTGACGAGTGCATTTTCTTCAAGCACTTCGCTGACATATTGTACGCCGTCAATTTCCCGAAGCTGTTGAAGTGGAAAACTATTCAAATGAAATGATTTCCCTTCAACCTTGCTGATCTTAATATCGGGATCAAAGGAATTATATAAACGAAGGATCAGGTCTTCGAAGCCGTTAAAAACTGACAGGACAATAATGAGCGCAGCGGTTCCAATGGTCACACCCAAAACCGAGATCATCGAAATGATATTGATTGCTCGTTGTGACTTTTTAGAAAAGAAATAGCGTCGGGCTATGAATGGGGCTAAACTCATAAATGGGCTTCTATGAAGCTTTGCCAAAGTTAGAAAAAATGAGTGAGGAGTGGATTTAATTATTCGCCTTATTGTATACTGAAAGAATTTTTAGACTTTCATCCAATCGCATAAAAATTAACTTTTGGAATTAAAAATATTTTTGATCAGGATCATTTCCTGCGAAAAACAGTACCTTGTATATTATTTAAACTTTTAATCATGTACAAACTATTCTGCATAGTAGTGTTCTGTTTGATCTACAGCTTTGCTAAGGCCGATTGGGATCTATTTCCTTTAAATCAAAAAAGCTATTATTCTATTCAATACAGCGGCCAAGAGATGATTACCTTAGTTGCTTTCGATTCGACTGTTCAGCGATCAGGGTATCAATCAGTTTTTCCTAACCGCAAGTATCCGGGTGTCGGAATAGAAAATTGTTATAATGCTGTTATTGATTTTAGTATTATGAATTGGAACTTGAATGAAACAGAGTTCGATTCATTGATATATTCCGGTGATTCTATCATCTTAGCATCTCAGATGTATTTTTTCCCAAATAAGTCTGTCGGTGAATCCTGGAGAATTTCCGGTCAGTTACAAAATGGATTCACCGATATTGAATTCACTTGCACAAATGCATCAGTTCAGTCTTTTTTAGGCATCTCAGATTCTGTTAAGGAATTCACTATTGCAACTTATAATGGAGCAAACCTTATTAGTTCTACCCTTACCGGCTTTGTTATAAGATTGAGTAAAAACTATGGACTATTAGATTATTTAAACTTTGGATATTTACAAGACCATTCTAAATTGGTTCATTATTTAATAGGAATCGAGGACTCTATAAATAATAATGGATTTGCGGCACCCACTTATCTGGACTTCTTCCCATATCAAGTTGGTGATGTTTTAAATTGGTTGACAGAGAGCCATCCATTATTTCCTACTCCCTGGACATATCTTTATTTCAAAGATTCAATTATTAGCGTAAATATTTCTCCGGATACACTTAGCTATGAATGTATCCGCCACAGCTATCATCTCCCTTCAGGAATATATTCAATAGACACTATAGAAGAATTTGTCACTGTGGATTATTTTAAAAGTATACTTGAATCTCCACCGCAGTGGATTTCCATAACTCCCAAAAACTCTTTTGGAGGAAAAGATATTGCTTTTTCAGAGAATTATTTTGTTGAAAATGACAGCTCCTTAACTTATAAAATAAGGCATAATGGAACTTCTGTAGACACAAGTACTTGTCAGGTAGGACAAGCTACTGACGTTGCAGAACACTACACCTATAATACGTATCAAGGGTTGATGGAATATTGTGATGATGCATTCTTTTATCACTGCACTAATTTAATTGGTGCGTTTATTGGCGGAAGAGTTTATGGGGACACAGTATTGATTACAAACATCAATAAAATAGCCAAACCAACATCTCTTAGACTTTACCCCAACCCTGCACAAAATAAATTATGCCTTTCTTTTTCTAACGGTCAATCTCAAAGCTCAAGAATTGAGATTATGAATCTATCCGGTTCAATATTATATACCGAAGTGATTGAACTTAGTAGTGAGAATTGCTCTGCCGAACTGAATTTAGAAGGATTTGCAAATGGATTTTATATACTGAGTGTAGCAGATGTGAGCGGAAAAAACGCAATGAGACAAAAATTTATCGTGCAACATTAATCCAGACCTCAATCAGAAATCTCACAAGAGGGCCTTGAGAAATGCAGGATTCTAATATTTTTTTTATGCCCAGGCCTTCACGATCAACCCCGTCCCTGTCTTGTGTTTAGTATATA
The DNA here is from genome assembly GCA_035341855.1 of Bacteroidia bacterium. Lineage (GTDB taxonomy): Bacteria > Bacteroidota > Bacteroidia > AKYH767-A > 2013-40CM-41-45 > QQVM01. Next base: position 48,990 of record DAOQWA010000015.1, on the reverse strand, counting down.
CATCAAGATAGTTCAGAACAAAAGCAATTGGATAGGCGATGATGTAGTAAAAAGGTAAGACAATAAAAAACAGTTTGCTCTTGCCTAACATGAGAATTGGGTACTTCATTGAAAGCCTCCAGGCAATCTTACCCGGACTACCATATTGGTATCTTGCTTCTACCTTAGAAAAGCCGGCCGATTTTATCTTGTCCTGGATTTCCTGAATATTGTATCCGTCACGAACATGTTCTTCGATAAATGATGCATCGTCGTCTCCGTGTACATCACTTCCTCCCTGGTCGGATGGCGTGCTGATGAGTAGCATGGCTCCGGGTTTCATGGATACATAAAAATTTTTGAAAACCTGAACATCTTCAAGGATGTGTTCCATCACATCAACACAAACTACAAGATCAAAGGCCTTAGGCTTTGTATATTTGGTCAGGTCGCCAACTTCAAAAAGGACTTCTGTAGCTCCTGTCTCCGAGAAAAAGCGGTTGCAATCTTCAACTTGTTCTTCTTTTACATCGAGTGCAAGGATATTCCAATGAGGATCTTTTTTGTTCAACCAATAGGTGTATTGCCCGAATCCTGCTCCTGCATCCAAAATTTTTGCATCACTCATTGCCGTTTTAGACCAGAGTCGCAGCTCTTTATGTACATGCCAGGCCCTGAGCAATAAAAGATCGAGCAGTTTGTAAAATATTTTACGGAGAAATGGGTTCTTGTTGAACACATTTCCCAGTGATCGCTTAATTGGATCGTATTGCATATTCTATTTAAAAGTTATTGACTAAAAAATTATCTATTCAGTTACTAATAAGAAAGAAATTTAACCCGCAGCGCTTTCCTCAGCATTGTCACCCCTGTCGACCCGGCTATCCTTCAGTAATTTCTCGATCTTCTCGACCTGATCCAAAGAATCGTCAAGAAAAAACTTCAATGCAGGAATGATACGCGCCTGATGACGTATGCTATTACCAAGTCGCTTACGAATCTCCTTATTATGACTTTCAATCTGATTTATAACCGCATGGCTATCCTTCGCTCCAAAAATGCTGAGGTAGACTGTAGCTATACTCAAATCCGGACTCACCTTAGCACCTGTGACCGTCACAAAAGCCTTTCCATAAAAGAGAGTGCCGTCCTTTTGAAAGATTTCGCCAATTTCCTTTTGAATCAGCCGGGCGTATTTCTGTTGTCTCGTCGAATCCATGATGCCGCGAATGTACGGAATTCCCTAAGGCTGACCAATTGCTATTGAAGGCTAATAGATATGATAATCGCTCAAATTTGTCCAATAATAAAGAATACTAAACATTCCGGGAGCCCAATAAATATTAAAAAGGATATCTTTAAGCCGTGAAAAACTACCTACGCTTGCTTCGCTTCGTCGGAGCCTACAAAGGATATGCAGTCCTGAACATCATCTGCAACATATTCTCTGTGATCTTTTCCCTCTTTTCTCTCACGATGGTAGCGCCATTTTTGAATGTTTTGTTCAGCCAGACAACTGAATATGAGCAAATGCCCTGGAGCTTTTCTATCAAAGCCATTCTGGCAAATTTCAATTATTTTTTAAGTCAGTACATAAATGAAAATGGCAAGTTGGAAACATTGTTTCTTATTTCTATGCTTGTCATCGTCATGTTCTTTTTCAAAAACCTGTTCCGATATCTCGCCATGTATTTTATGGCTCCAATTCGTAACGGTATTGTCCGCGATCTTCGAAATAAAATGCACGACAGAGTGCTCGAATTACCCTTATCGTACTTTAGCAATGAAAGAAAAGGTGACCTCATTTCCAGAATGACACATGACGTTCAGGAGGTAGAGTGGAGCATCATGCAATCCCTCGAAGTTATTTTCAGGGATCCTTTAACAATCATCTTGTTTCTTACGACGATGGTTTTGATGAGTCCTGAATTGTCCATTTTTGTGTTCGTCTTATTGCCTGTAGCCGGGTTATTAATCGGACAACTTGGAAAAAGTCTGCGACGTACTTCCGCAAAAGGTCAGGCACAAATGGGACTTCTGCTTTCAACCATTGAAGAAACGTTGGGGGGACTTAGGATCATAAAAGGTTTTACGGCTGAGGTGTTTAGTCAGAAAAAATTTGGAAAGATCAATGAGGAATATCGCCGGCTTATGACTCGCCTCTATCGCAAAAGAGATCTTAGTTCACCCTTGAGTGAATTTTTAGGTGCAACAGTACTCGTTGTCGTAATGTATTTTGGTGGTAAGCTGGTACTCGGTGAAGCAGCATCATTAGAACCATCGGTCTTTATTGCTTTCATAGCGATATTCTCTCAATTGATCCCACCTGCCAAATCATTTACCGAAGCCTATACAAATGTGCAGAAAGGCCTTGCATCTGCGGAAAGAATCAATGTAATTTTGGATGCTGATATCACCATCCGCGATAAAGAACTGTCGACATCGATTGCCGACTTCAACCATGCTATTGAATACAGGAATGTTTCTTTTGCCTATCATCAAGGCGGACAAGGTTGGGTATTGAATAATATTAATCTGAAAATTGAAAAAGGTAAAACGATAGCATTAGTCGGGCAAAGCGGAAGTGGAAAAACTACGCTGGCTGACTTGCTTCCCCGTTTCTACGATCTTGAACACGGAGAAATTCTGGTTGATGGTGAGAATATAAAGGATTATAAATTAGAAGACCTCAGAGGACTATTTGGAATTGTCACGCAGGAGAGTATTCTGTTCAACGATACTGTATATAATAATATTGCTTTCGGAATGCCGGACGCTAAAGAAGAGGATGTTATCAATGCTGCAACTATTGCCCATGCCCACGAGTTTATTGTTCAAATGGATAAAGGCTATCAAACTAACATTGGGGATAGAGGAGGGAAGATGAGCGGAGGCCAAAGACAAAGGATAAGTATTGCAAGAGCCATATTAAAAAACCCTCCAATTCTTATCTTGGATGAAGCAACTTCGGCCCTTGACACGGAAAGTGAAAGACTGGTTCAGGATGCACTAACCAATCTGATGAAAAACCGAACGACACTTGTCATTGCACACCGACTATCTACCATTCACCATGCCGATGAGATTATTGTTATGCAACAAGGTGAAATTGTTGAAAGAGGACAACATGACACACTGCTTGCCAAAGGCGGTATCTACAAAAGACTGTATGATTTGCAATCCTTCGTTTAGTTGAACAGAAAATTTATAATTAAGATGGATCAGAATTTAATTCAATCCCATAGCATTGAGATCAATACAAGTATAGAAAAGGTTTGGCATGCCCTTACGGAACCGAAAATTATAGCTCAATACTTGCATGGAACAGAAACTATCACTGACTGGAAGGTAGGAAGTAAAATTACATTTCAGGGCGAGTATGAAGGAACGAAGTATCATGATGGTGGAGTGATCAAAGAAATTATTCCGAATAAAAAGTTATCTTATACTTATTGGAGTAGTTTCACAGGATTAGAAGACAAGCCCGAAAATTATTCTCTGGTTACCTACGATGTGGAAGCCATCGATTCTAACAAAACAAAATTTACCTGGACTACAAAAGGCTATTCAGGAGAGAAAGAATACGAAGCATCTAAATCAAGCATGCCTAAATTTCTGGAAAATATTAAATCAATTGTTGAAAGTATTAATGAATAACATTATGGCCACAGATGAATTCATGCAAGCAGCTATTGAAGAAGCCCAAAAAGGTTGGGATGAAGGCGGCATCCCGATAGGTTCTGTGTTAGTTCGGGACGGAAAGATCATTGGCCGGGGTCATAACCAAAGAGTCCAGAAAGGAGATCCTGTTACTCATGCAGAAATTGACTGCCTTCGTAACGCAGGGCGTATAGGAAATTATAAGAATGCGGTGCTTTATTCTACATTGATGCCTTGCTACCTCTGCGCAGGAGCTGCCGTACAGTTCGGTATTAAGAAAGTGGTAGTTGGCGAATCACGTACCTTTCCCGGTGCAGAGGCATTTATGAAGGAACATGGCATTGAGGTTATAAATCTTGATAATCACGATTGTGTAGATCTGATGGAACGGATGATTCGTGAGAAGCCGGATTTGTGGAATGAAGACATAGGGGTTTAATGTAATTTCTCTTCTCATTGCTTTATCTTCTTGTCATCACCAGATTCCTTTCTACTGTTGTGAATTGAATAAACTTTTTCGTTCTGATCGACTGTCCTTCTGCCGGTATTAGTTTTGAAGAATATTTCAAGTTGTTTTAAAGCCGGGTCGAAATAAATTAATTTTAGTTCCGGGAATTTTGGATCTCAGAATAATTTAGCGATGCTAAAGATTTCAATTTATCTTAGCCGGAATTAAAAACAATTAGGTACTTTAGTTTGTTTACTGTTTTTTTTTACTACGATTAAGATTCAATTCTTCGAAGCCATTGTATCACATTAAAATAATGATTCGCAAAAATATTTATCTTTTTTTGTCGAGATTCACGAAAGGATATTTTCGTGATAAGCGATTTTATGTTTCGGGAATTTTATTAGTTTGTATTTCTTTTCTCAGCTTGTCTTGTGAAAAATTTGTATATAACATATATGAAACTGAGAGACATGAAAAGGATATTCATGTAACAACAGATCATAATATCGATCAACTTCTTGCACTACCGCTGAGAGACACCCTCCACGTGGTTTTCTTCGGTGACTCGCAACGATTTTATGATGACCTTGAAGACCTTGTCGAATCGGTGAATCAACTTCCTCAATTGGATGCCGTAATAATTACAGGAGACCTTACAGATTTTGGTTTATCAATGGAGTATGACCTGAGCAATGAAGTTCTATCAAAGCTTAAAGTTCCTTTTTTAACAGTCATTGGAAATCATGATTGCCTTGAGAATGGCGTGGAACTTTATGAAAGCATCTACGGTCCATTGAATTATTCATTTACCTGGAATAAAATTCGATTCATAATGCTTAATACTAATAGTAGAGAATTCAATTTTAACGGATCGGTTCCTGATTTAAACTGGATGCACTCGCAGTTGCTTGATACCGCTGATTATGAGGCTTGCCTTTTCATTTCTCATGTACCACCATATCATAGAGATTTTGACAAGAAACTGGAACAGGATTTCATTCAAACAGTTAGGGAAGCCAAGAATACAGTTTTGAGTGCTAATGGTCATAATCATACTACTTTTACGACACAATTTTATAATGATGGAATTTGGTATTTGAATACCGGCAGTCCTTCAAACAGAATTTATAATTATGTCACAATTTACCCTTTTAGCTCTTCTTCCAAGAAGTTTGATAATACCCTTATGTATTTTTAGTTCAGCGGTAATCGGACAAGATACAAGCAGTGTTGTTTCATTACCTTGGTTTACGCCCCGGAGCATTCATGTCCAAAGTGCAGGAGGTTTTGGTATGTTTTCTCTCGGAACCGGTTGGTATCCGGCTAAGAAAACGGAATTGAAATTTAGCGTCGGATATACTCCCCCTCCTTATGGAAATATATGGACAACCAATGTATTAATTACTTATTCCTTTCTTAAGATAAGTCTAAATTCCAATCTGAAGTTCGAACCATTTAAGACTGGTATATTCCTAAATACTAGCTATGGAAAAAACATTCATCTCGTCTGGCCGTCACATTATCCGGACAACTACTATTGGTGGAGTTCCTCACTAAGAGTCGGGCCTCTTCTTGAGTCTGAAATAACTTATGAGTCACCTAAATTGGGTAATGATTATTCCTTTTTTTTCCAATGCCTTACAAATGATTTATATATTGCTTCATATGTAGTAAACACAGATTTTGTTTCTTTTGGTGATATTTTGATTTTAGGATTCGGAATAAAATACATCTTCTGAGAAATCAGTTTAATCAACTATTTTTAATTGCTTGAATGGCGATGCCACTAACATCAATTCAATAAATGAACTACTCTTTGACCTCAATTTCAAAATCTGTATGATCCCTTCAGTCTCCTCCTGTTTGTTCTAATCTGTTTCTATCATATTCTAAGTCTACTGCCGTTAAAATCCCGACCCCCGGTTTTTTTGAAAAATTTAGAATCTTGATAATTGCTCAAAACCAAGTATTTTTACTTAATTTTACTGATTCACGAAAGAAATAAAATGGAAACGACAACGCTTAAATACCCTGAAGTAAAGAATTACGTCTCAGGTAAATTTTTATCGAATGGTAAAAAATCGATGGAAGTGATCAGCCCTTTAACCGGCAAAGTTATTTCTACCGTTCCACTCTCATCGGCAAAGGATCTTGATGAAGCTGTGATCTCAGCCAAAGCTGCATTTCCTGCCTGGTCGGCAATGCCTATAAAGGAACGAGTGCAAATATTCTACCGATATAAAACCTTAATGGAGAAAAACCTCACTGAACTTTCTAATTTGGTGAGCGCAGAAAATGGAAAAACTTTTGATGAAGCAAAAGCTGAAGTAGAAAAAAGTATTGAACTTACTGAGTTTGCTTGTTCTATGCCTCAATTAATTTCCGGAGAGTTGCTGGAAGTGAGTCGTGGTGTTGAATGTCGTGTTGAACACAAACCATTGGGTGTTGTAGCTTCTATAGCTCCTTTTAATTTTCCTCACATGGTTCCGCATTGGACAATACCTAATGCACTGGTACTGGGAAACTGTATGATCTTAAAGCCATCCGAACAGGTTCCTATCTCATCGAACCGCATTGCAGAGATGCTTAAAGAAGCAGGCTTGCCTGATGGTGTTTTGAATGTTGTTAACGGCGATCGCGAAATAGTAGAAGCAATTTGTGATCACCCCGGAATTGAAGCGGTGTCATTTGTTGGCTCAACAAAAGTTGCGAAGATCGTTTATGTCAGAGCAACTTCTAATTTAAAGCGTGCTCTTGCCTTGGGTGGTGCTAAGAATCACCTTATCGTATTGCCCGATGCTCATCCTGATATGACAGCATCAAATGTGACAGCGTCTATGTCGGGTTGTGCCGGTCAGCGTTGCATGGCTGCATCAGCTATGGTAGCTGTTGGAAGCATTGATCCGATCATCGCCAAGATCTGTGAGGAGGCAAAGAAAATTGTCCCTGGCAAAAATCTGGGATCAGTAATTTCCAAAGAAGCAAAAGAGCGTATTGAAAGGTATATCACCGAAGCAGAGAAAGCAGGTGCTAAAATTTTAGTCGACGGACGAAGCTGGAAGGTAGAAGGACATGAAGAGGGCTTTTACGTGGGTGCTACTGTGATCGATAATGTGACTCCTGATATGGCTATTGCTAAAGAAGAAGTTTTCGGTCCTGTACTTGCTATCATTCGTGCAAAGAATTTGGACGATGCTATCAGCATTGAGAATTCTTCAAACTACGGAAATGCTGCTTCTGTATTTACTCAGAGCGGAAGTCTGGCCAGACAAGTGATGGATCGTGCGAGTGCAGGAATGATCGGAGTAAACATCGGTGTACCGGTACCACGTGAACCTTTTTCATTTGGTGGATGGAATGAATCTAAATTCGGAGTTTGTGATATAACCGGTAAAAGCTCTATTGAGTTTTGGACTCAGCTAAAAAAGACTTCCGTTAAATGGAATCCTGAAGCGAAGACTAACTGGATGAGCTAAATGCTTCCCGATCTTTCAGTCGCCACAATAGTTCAGTTTTAAGTATCATTCATTTCATCAATAATATTTATATGTCTTCAACAGTAAAAGAAAGTGTTAATCCCAAAGAGGAAATTCTTTCAACGAATCTTAAGCATAGTATTTTTTCCTGGTCAAAGCAAAGTGGATTGAATCCTTTGAATATTGAAAAAGCAAAAGGTGTTTATATCTATGACAGGAGCGGCAAAAAGATTCTTGATTTTTCATCACAACTGATGAATGTAAATGTTGGACACGGTCACCCTAAAGTTACAGACGCAGTTATGCGACAGATGAATGAAGTGAGTTATGTTCATCCGGGAATGATCACTAAGGCGAGAGGATTATTGGGAAAAAAGCTTTCAGAAATTAGTCCGGGTTCATTGAATCGTACATTCTTTACCAATGGTGGCGCGGATGCAATTGAAAACGCGATAAAGCTTGCACGAATGGTAACGGGGCGTCACAAGATTATTTCTTTGTACCAAAGTTATCATGGAGCTACCTATGGGGCACTTTCTGCCGGAGGTGATCCGCGAGGTCTCCCTCATGATAGTCAAGGTGTGCCTAATATCATCCATGCAGAGAACCCATATTTTTATCGTTGTCCATGGAATAGTAAAACGCAGGAAGAGTGCGCTGATAATGCCGTGGCACACATGGAACGTCTTATTAAGTATGAGGGTCCGCAATATATCGCTGCCATATTAATGGAAGGAGAGAGTGGTTCTTCAGGTTGTATCAAGTACCCACCCGGTTATTGGAAAAAGGTAAAAGCTATTGCAGATAGGTACGGGATCTTAACGATATGCGATGAAGTAATGAGCGGTTTTGGTCGTACCGGGAAATGGTTTGGTATTGATCATCATGGAGTCACACCTGATATCATGTGTCTTGCAAAAGGAATCACAAGCGGTTATATTCCACTAGGAGGAATGATCGTAAAAGAAGAGATCATTAAACAGTTTGATGACAAACCTCTTCCTATTGGGCTCACTTACTCTGCGCATGCTGTCGCTTGTGCAGCCGCTAATGCAGTTTTGGAAATTTATGAAGAAGAAAACCTGATTGAAAATGCAGCAAAGATGGGTGCTTATCTTGATGCACAGATGGTAAAGATGCAGGCGAAGCACCCTTCAATCGGTGATTTCAGAAATACAGGATTACTTGGCGTCATCGAATTGGTCAAGAACAGAAAGACAAAAGAACCAATGGCTCCATGGAACGCAGCAGCTTCTGAAATGGAGACCATGAATAAGGTTGCCGCTAAATTGACAGAGCTTGGCCTATTCACTTTCGTACGTTGGAACTGGATTTTTACCGCACCTCCATTGTGCATTACGAAAGAGCAGATTGATGAAGGGCTGGATATAATTTCTCAGGCGATTTCTATTGCAGATAAAGAATGTAACTAAGCGATACGAAGATCTTATTCTTTGATATCCCTTCGATTTTTTTTGAGAATGAATTTTTTCATCCTCTGAGAGCATTAATTATTTTTATTAATTTCTATGGAGAACAATACAAAGCCTATCCCGGAA
>DAOQWA010000015.1:0-39765 GCA_035341855.1 Bacteroidia bacterium | reverse complement strand
GCATTAATTATTTTTATTAATTTCTATGGAGAACAATACAAAGCCTATCCCGGAAGAGTATCATACTTCCTTACTCTATAGTAAAGATCTTGCACCGACACCCCCTGAAGGACGTAGTTGGAATAAGTGGAATCTCGCCGCCATTTGGGTAGGAATGGCAGTATGTATACCAACATATCTTCTTGCTTCGTACATGATACGCTCAGGACTAAGTTGGTACTCGGCACTTATGATTATTGGATTAGCGAATTTGGTTATCACTATTCCGATGGTATTGAATGGCCATGCCGGTGTAAAGTATGGAATTCCTTTTCCGGTACTTGGAAGAGCAGGTTTTGGAACTAAAGGAGTACACATTCCTTCTTTCGTTAGGGCTATAGTTGCTTGTGGTTGGTTTGGTATTCAGACCTGGATTGGCGGACTGGCAATATATTCAATATGGAATGTCATTACCGGACAAGAAGGAACAATTGGTCTTGACACAGGTAAGTTCATCTCTTTTGGAATTTTTTGGTTCATCAATATTTTTTTTATTTGGCGAGGCACAGAAAGTATTCGTTGGCTTGAAGATTTTTCTGCGCCGATACTAATTGGTATTGGTATTATTTTAATTGTTTGGGGATACAATAATGCAGGAGGATTTAGTAAAGTACTTGATCAGGGTATTCAATTGCAGAGGTCAACAGCTATTCTTACACAAACTGAAGGAGCAGATCAGCTTCAATTAACTCTTAATCCTGTTAAAGATTTTAATGGAAAAGCAAAGGCCGGAGAGTATTCAATTCTGGTTCCGACAGATAAAGGCTACTATGACTTTGGCTGGAAAAAATGGGATGATGCAAATCAATCTTTTATTCTTGAGAATGTTCCCGGTCTTGAATTGAAACGGATCCTGAAAAGTCAGCAAGCCGTAAAGGTTCAGTTTCGAAATGAAGCTCAGGAAGTGTCCACAATACTTGATGTAACAATCCATAAGCCGCAGAGTAAGTCAAATCAATGGTGGGAATATTTGATCTGGTTCACCGCGATGGTGGGTTTCTGGGCAACAATGTCGATCAGTATATCTGACATTACGCGATATGCAAAAACTCAAAAAGATCAGATTGCAGGACAATTCATTGGTCTGCCCGGAACGATGATCTTCTATTCTTTTGTAGGAATATTTGTAACCATATCAGCTGTTATGGCTTTTAGTGATATAATGATTGTTGAAGATGCCCCCTGGGATCCTGTGTCCCTGGTTGCCAAATTTAAAACACCCTGGGTTGTGATCTTTGCACAAATAGCCATGATCATAGCGACATTGAGCACAAACATTGCTGCTAATGTTATCGCACCTGCCAATGCCTTCTCAAATTTGTATCCGCAAAAAATTAGTTTTAGAGCCGGTGGTATTATCACCGGAATTATCGGAATTATTATTTGCCCATGGTGGCTAATGGATGAGATCAGCGGAATATTGATCTTCATAAGCGGTTTACTTGGTCCGGTCCTGGGTGTCTTGTTATGTGATTACTTCATAATTAGAAAAAAACACCTCGAGCTTAACGAATTGTACAAACCCAATGGGCTCTATTCTTACAATGGTACCGGCTTTCACAAAGGAGGGATGCTGGCACTTTTTGCGGGCGTAACAATTGCCCTGGTGGGTTATTGGGTACCTTCACTCGACTTCCTCTATAAGGCTTCATGGTTTAGCGGATTTATTATTTCCTTTTTTGTTTATTATATTTCGGCAAAGAAGGCTTAAATTTAGCCTGGTACAAGAACATAAATATTCACCATTAAGAAATTCAATGATGTCTATCCTTATTAAAAACGGTAGAGTAGTTACTGCTTCAGAAGATTATATCGCAGATATTTTTATTGAAGGAGAGAAGATCAGTGCAATAGGAAAGAATCTTTCAGCGTCGGCAGACGAGACCATTGATGCTTCCGGAAAATTGATTCTGCCCGGAGGTATAGATCCGCATGTTCACCTCGACATGCCTTTTATGGGAACATTCAGCAGCGATAATTATGAAACCGGAACTTTGGCTGCTCTGCACGGAGGGACAACCACTGTGATAGATTTTGTCTTACAAACGCAAGGCAAATCATTGCATCATGCTTTAGAACAATGGAAAGGAAGATCAAATGGCAATTGCTATGGAGATTATTCTTTTCACATGGCTGTGACTGATTTCAATGATCAAACAAAAGCAGAGATCAAGGAAATGGTTGAGAAAGAAGGTATATCTTCTTTCAAAACTTTCATGGCTTATAAAGGCGCACTCATGATCGATGATCGGCAAATGGTTGGTTTAATGAATGAAGTGAAAAGTTGCGGAGGAATGGTAACCGTGCATGCTACCAATGGAGACTTGATAGATTATTTAATAGCAAAGCACAAAGCGGAAGGGAAATTATCACCGCTGTATCATTATTTATCTCAACCTGAAATTACTGAGTCAGAAGCTACAGGTCGATTCTCTGATCTTGCATATCAAACCGGTGTAACAGCTTATGTAGTTCACATGACCTGCGAAGGAGCATTGAATCACATTCGTGATATCGCCAAGCGAAATCAAAAAGTGTATGCCGAAACGTGTATCCAGTATCTGATTTTAGATGCATCATTGTACCAAAAAGATTTTGATGGAGCTAAATGGGTGATGAGTCCTCCTCTAAGAGAACCCAAAGATCAATCAGCTTTATGGGCAGGTATCAATCAGGGTACCGTTCAAGTTGTAGCCACAGATCATTGTCCGTTTAAATGGGACCAAAAACGTTTGGGCGAAAAAGATTTTTCAGCGATACCTAACGGACACCCTGCTATCGAGCATCGGATGGAGCTTCTATATTCCGAAGGGGTGCATAAGAATAAGATCACTCTTAATAAGTTTGTAGAGGTTACTTCCACGAATGCTGCCAAGATCTTTGGAATGTATCCTAAAAAAGGGACTCTTGCAATTGGTTCAGATGCAGATATCCTTATCTTCGATCCAAATGAAAAGCATAACTTGTCTGCTAAGACACACCACATGAATGTTGACTATTCTGCTTATGAAGGCTGGGAAGTGACGGGAAAATGTAAAACGACAATTCTTCGCGGACAAGTTGCAACTGATAAGGGAAATGTAAAAATCAAAAAAGGCTACGGCCAATTCGTTAAGAGAAAAAAAGTAAAAAGTATTATTTAAAAACACGATTACAATTGCCGATTCTAATTGATGGTGCTGTTTTAATGTGATGATAGCATTGTCAATTGACTTAAAATATTTCATCAATAATCATTTATTAATATGCCAAGAAAAATCAAATCAGGACTCATACAAATGAGCCTTCCAAAAACAGAGGGAGAAGGAACTATTCCGGAAATTGTTGATGCTATGTTGCAGAAGCATATTCCTTATATCGAAGAAGCAGGAAAAAAAGGAGTACAAATTCTTTGTTTGCAGGAGATATTTAACACGCCTTACTTCTGTCCGGGGCAAGACCGCAAATGGTATGCTTCTGCTGAATCTGTGCCCGGTCCTACAACGGAGCTGATGCAGACTTATGCTAAGAAATACAACATGGTCATTATTGTTCCAATTTATGAAAAGGAACAGGAGGGTTTTCTTTACAATACTGCTGCCGTTATAGATGCAGACGGGACTTACCTTGGGAAGTATAGAAAGAATCACATTCCGCACACATCAGGATTTTGGGAAAAGTTTTTCTTTAAACCCGGAAATCTTGGTTATCCGGTTTTCAAAACAAAGTATGCTACCATTGGTGTTTACATTTGTTATGACCGGCATTTTCCTGAAGGAGCAAGAATATTTGGCCTGAATGGTGCCGAGATTGTTTACAATCCCTCTGCAACAGTTGCAGGTTTATCTCAATACCTTTGGAAATTAGAACAACCGGCACATGCAGCAGCCAATGGATATTTCATGGGATGCATAAACAGAGTGGGTGAAGAAAAACCATGGAATCTTGGTAAGTTTTATGGTTCATCTTATTTTGTAGACCCACGCGGACAAATTTTCGCACAAGCATCGGAGGACAAGGATGAGTTGCTCATCGCAGAATTTGATCTGGATATGATTGCAGAGGTGCGATCAACATGGCAGTTTTTCCGTGACCGTCGTCCGGAGACCTATGAGAAGATGACTGAGTTGTAATTTTAACTCAATCATTTTTTTAATTAAATTCATTCTTAAGAAAATAAAATGTCTGAATATAAAGCACCCGCATCTGAAAAAGAATTTGAAGAGAACTTCAGCCAAATAAAACCTTTGATGTCTAAATCTGAGGCTTATTATGAAAGTTCAAGATGTCTGTTTTGCTATGATGCACCATGTGTTAACGCTTGTCCTACCGGCATTGACATCCCATTATTCATTCGGCAGATTAACACTAACAATCCTCTCGGTGCTGCGAAGACCATTTATGATTCAAATACCTTTGGATATGCTTGCGGAAAAGTTTGTCCAACAGAAGTTTTGTGCGAGGGGGCCTGCGTGTATAATCATCAGGATGTGAAACCGATCGAGATCGGACGCCTGCAAAGTTTTGCCACCGGTAAAGCGATTGAAAAAAATCACAAGATCTATACAGTAGGGAAACCAAATGGAAAAAAGGTAGCCATTATTGGAGCCGGTCCTGCAGGAATTGCATGTGCCTGTGATCTCAGGATGTATGGATGTGATGTGGATATATATGAAGCAAAGGAGCATCCTTCCGGCTTGACGGTTTATGGAGTGGCACCATACAAGATCACCAACAAGGAAGCTTTGGATGAAATGGTTTATCTGGAAAAACAATTTGGCTATAAGGTGCATTATAAGAAACCTATTCTGACAGAGGCGGATTTGGATAACCTGGAGAAAAATTATGATGCAATATTTATTGGTATTGGACTTGGAAAAACATCTTCATTGAACATCAAAGGAGAGGACTTGGAAAATTGTTTCGGCGCTACAGAATTTGTAGAAAAGTTACGCATGAATCATCATAGGGTTTCTGTACCTGCAAAGGTTATTGTACTTGGCGGAGGGAATACTGCTATGGATGCTGCTTCAGAAAGCGCAAGGATGGGCTCAGAAAAAGTTATTCTTGCCTATCGCCGCTCTAAAGAATCGATGGGTGCCTATGATTTTGAGTACGACCTTGCAAAAGGTGTAGGAGTTAAAGGAATGTTTAATGTTTCTCCTTTGGAGATCATTGGTAATGGGAAAGTTGAAGCAGTAAAATTTATCCGAACACAAGAGCTTAATGGTAAGCTGGAAAATATTGCAGGATCTGAATTTACTGAATCCTGTGATTGGGTAATAAAAGCAACAGGACAGTCTAAGCAGGTAGAACTTTTAAAGCTCATCTCCGAAATGGAACTGGACTCAAAAGGTCGCATTGTTGTGGATCATAAAACTTTTTCGACAAAGAATAAAAAATATTTTGCTGCGGGTGATGCAGTCAGTGGTGGACAAGAAGTAGTAAATGCCGTTGCTGATGGTCGTCGTGCTGCAAAAGGAATTATGGATTCGATTATGAAATAAATAAGTTTCGGCAATTTGACACCTGAACTATTTATATAAAAAAAATATAATGGCTGATTTAAAAACAAACTTAGCAGGAATAAAATCCCCTAACCCATTTTGGCTTGCATCTGCTCCTCCAACGAATAGCGGCTATCAGATCATGAAAGCATTTGATGCGGGATGGGGTGGAGCCGTATGGAAAACTCTTGGTGTACCGGTAGTGAATGTTTCCAGCCGATATGGAGCAGTAAATCATCGTGACAACAGAATGGTAGGATTTAATAATATTGAGTTAATTACTGATCGTCCGCTTGCAGATAATTTACGTGAGATCGAAGAAGTAAAAAAACGTTTTCCTGAACATGCAGTTATTGCCTCTTTGATGGTTGAGACCAGGGAGGAGTGGCATCAGATTGTAAAGGATGTTGAGAATGCAGGTTCTGATGGTATAGAATTGAACTTTGGTTGTCCGCATGGTATGTGTGAGCGAGGAATGGGTTCTGCAGTCGGACAAGAACCAAAGGTTCTGAAGACCATCGTTTCATGGGTGAAAGAAGTAGCGAAAGTACCGGTTATTGTGAAGCTCACTCCAAATATTTCTGATATTACAAGACCGGCAGTAGCGGCAGTTGAAGGAGGCGGGGATGCAATCTCCCTGATCAATACCATTCAAAGTATAGTAGGTGTTGATATCGACAAGTTTGTGCCATACCCAATTGTTGATGGAAAAAGTACAAACGGTGGTTATTGCGGACCGGCGGTTAAGCCAATAGCATTGAACATGCTGAAAAATTGTGCTCAGCATCCATCCGTAAATATCCCTATATCCGGTATTGGAGGTGTTGAAAATTGGAGAGATGCTGTAGAGTTTATACTTCTTGGTGCAACTTCTGTGCAAGTATGCACAGCAGTGATGCATTATGGTTTTGGCATAATCCGTGAGTTAGTTTCCGGACTGGAACAATACATGGATGATAAAGGATTTAAAACTATTGATGATTTTAGAGGTAAAGCCCTACCTAATATTATGCATTGGGAAGACCTTAACCTGAAATATAAAGTTGTCGCAAACATTAACAAAGAGAAATGTATCGGATGCCAGCTCTGTTATACAGCATGTGAAGACGGTGCACATCAGGCAATCGGTCTTTCAACAGATGTGAATGATCGTAAGCCATTTATCATTGATGAAAATTGTGTAGGTTGTAATCTATGTTCTCTTGTTTGTCCGGTAGAAGATTGTATTTCTATGGAGCGTAGAGATGATGGAACGGAACAACTCACATGGAAAGAAAGGACATTGGCAGGAAATATCCCAACTACCTTCAATGATCCTCTTGCAGGTGGATTACATCATTGGGTTCCTCAGCCTGAGGAAGCATTCGACACAAAGAAACCGGAGCATTATAGACTTACAAAATAAGATGACCTTTGATCGAAATGATCAGACGTACTGTTTGAGCAATTGTTCAAGCTGCGCAGCCTGAACAACTCCCGACTGTCTCCATTTAATCTCACCTTTTTTGAAGATAATAAGTGTTGGAACCCCTTGCAC
Source organism: Bacteroidia bacterium (assembly GCA_035341855.1). Lineage (GTDB taxonomy): Bacteria > Bacteroidota > Bacteroidia > AKYH767-A > 2013-40CM-41-45 > QQVM01. Next base: position 32,703 of record DAOQWA010000015.1, on the reverse strand, counting down.
ATTATAAAATTGTGCAGCCTCAGGATTTCTGTCCACATCAACTTTTAATATTGTTGCATTATCCCCAACTCTTTTCGCCAGGTCCTCGAGGATGGGAGCCATCATTTTACAAGGGCCGCACCATTCTGCACTGAAATCAACCAACACAGGTTTTTCAGCATTTATTATTTCTCTAAACTTTGCCATGGTTTTTAGTTATTTCTCAACTTCAAATCCCTTTTCTTTCCAACCCAGGATCCCACCTCCAAGGTTCACTACTTTGCTAAAGCCCATTTCACCCATGATCTCGGCTGAAGCTGCACTACGTTTTCCGGAACGGCAATAAACATGGTAAGTTTTACTTTTGTCAAGTTTTCCAATTTCTTCTTTGAAGTTATCTCCGTTGTAGTCAATGTTGATGGAGCCGGGGATGTGGTCTTCAGCATACTCTTGCGGTGTACGAACATCTATCAGGACACCTTCTTTTGCATCAACCATCTTCTTAAACTCTTCGGTTTGCACGGTTGAAACTGCTTCATCAGTACCATTTTTTGCTTGCTGACATGAAGCACTGCTGAATAGAAAAAGCAATGCCATAACAGGTAATAGGAAATTAAATTTTTTCATGATAGTGTTTTTTATTTGGTTTTACATATTGCAGTTGCATTTTTCAATGGCGTGCATGATCTTTAATAATTCTCTTTCTTTTAATGAATAGTATATAGAAGTACCATCTCTCTCTGATCTGAGCAAGCCTTTGATACGCATATTACTCAGATGGTGTGAAACGAGTGATTGTTCGCATTGGAGATATTTACAGATTTCATTCACGCCTAACTTCCCCTTCTGATCCAATAATTGAATGACAGCCAAACGTGTCGGATGTGCCATTGTCTTTAAAATATAAGCTGCCTTTTCGAATTTCTGTTTTTGGATTCTCATATACCATGCAAATATATGAAAATATGTTCATATATTGTAATATATCGAAAACATTTCAGCTAAAATCAAGAAAATCAAATGAATAGCGCTAATATACCAAAAGTGGGTCAGGGTTAATTCAAGGATCCAAAAGCAGGACATTCAGGATTCCGGGTACGGAGCGACAATTCACAGAGATTAAATTTCAATCCGAAGAAAAAATCAAAAGTATAGACGTCACTTAGATTTACCCATTCAAGTAAACGATCTGTTCCGATAATAAAGAATGCGTAGCGAAATCCGATTCCCGCTGCCGGTCTTTGGTATTCAAATAATGAGATATTTCCATTCACCTCCCAGCGACGCTTTTCGTATCTGACAGAAAGATCTAGTTGATTTCCTCTCGCGACTTGATTTGCACCAAAATGTATTCGATTGACCCAACTCAGATTTGCATACACTCTTGGTGTAATGGAATAATCAAACTGTATGCTGATTGCCGTAGGTGTGATCATTGAAAAATTCTTCGATTCAGAGACTTGAACTCCATTGATCCGATTGCTTAGGATCGTATCAAGGCTATTCACATTATTAATATCTGTTGAATCAATTCCATTCCAAATTCTATCTGTTGAGGTTTGTAACTCAGTCTTGCTTGAGTTTTTGAAGAAGTGTACTAAACCTAAATCCATCAAACTTACTCCGATTCTATAGTCATACTTCTTCACTCTATCGGCCACCCGACTACATTCAAAGCCTGAAGATTGCCGTTTGTGCATGTAAGTTGCTCCTAAAGTTGTTCCCAGGCCAAGGCCTCGAAAACCAAAAAGACCTGAAGTTCCTGTGGAAGTCGGACTGGAACTATGGGCTAGTGTGGCATTCAATTTATGGACAATTAAAGTCGAAGTATCTTGCAAGGTGTATTCCAGTTCATCGAATTTTAAATAAGCTCCTGTCATTCCCACCATCAGATTTACGGTTGCTGCTGCTTTCAAATAGTGTTTTTCAGATTCCCTGAATACCTTCCCATAGGTACCTCCAACTTCCAGCCAGCCGAGCCACGCAGCACTAAAGCCATCAGAGCGGTAACGTTGTCCGAATGCGGGTTGATAGTTATATTCTTCATACACCATCTTACTTAGTTCTGCAGGTGCTTTTAAAACACTGAACTCATTTCTATAAGCTGAATGAATTCCCCAACCTGTCTGTTCTTTGGAGCGTATATAGGAAGGGCCAATAAGAAGCAGATGTCCAAATGCTTTTGTTCTTTTACCCCTGAAATCATCCCTTGCTATTTTTTCATTGCCAATATTTCCAAATAATGCATTGACCAGTATGCCTTCCCTTTTTGGTATATATATGTAGTTATTTTGTGCAAAAACATCAAGAGCAATAAGGTTAATATCATATTTGTACGGTGCCGCTACAATTGTAGAAGGGTTAAGGAATATGCCCATGTTCCCGGCATAGTTACTGTTGCTGATGCCCCACATTTCCTGTGCAAGGCTTGTCCGGCCTGAGAAGTTGAAAATAAAAACAAGTATGATGATTTTTTTCACAGGTTCAAGATCGGGATAAATTGCTCCTTAAACAGGACTAAGCTTCAATACATATCAACGTTGCTTACCTTCAATTATTGTTTTTTTTTGCATACAGGCTCCGACATTTTGGGTCTTATATGAATAACTTGTACGGCAGGCTTAGATCTTTTGAATTTTATACTTAAGGGCAGCTTTCATTAGCAAGCAATAATGCTTTTTCAATGTATTATGTCTCAAATCCTGATCATTCTGTAATTATGAATTATATTTGTACCAATTGGAATATGAAATGTTCATTTAATTTTCCCTATGATTTCTGTTGAAGAAGCAAAGAATCTGATCATTGAAAACTCCCACCGGCTTTCGACAGTAATTCAATCTGTTTCAGAATCCTGGAATTATATTGTGGCAGAGGATATCATCTCACCCATTAGTTATCCTCCATTCAATCAATCTGCCATGGATGGTTATGCTTTCAGATTTTCAGATTACCAACAAAAGAATGAATTAAGATTAATAGGCGAAGCCCCCGCGGGTCAACCATTTAAAGGGGTTATGAACGGAGGGGCAAGTGTGAGGGTTTTCACCGGTGGAATGATACCTGTTGAAGCTGACACGGTCGTGATGCAGGAACATATTTCAAGTTTGGGCCAGGTAATTAAAATTCAAAATGAAAATATCTTCGAAGGTGCAAATATCAGATTGAAAGGTTCTGTCATAAAGAAGGGTGATATAGTAATGAAGTCGGGTATGAAAGTAAATCCGGCCGCAATAGGCTTTTTGCATAGTTTAGGCGTCACACAGATCAAAGTCTGTAAACGACCCAAAGTATCTATTCTCGTCACAGGTGACGAACTGATTCAACCCGGATTAGATCTCGAAGAAGGAAAAGTGTATGAGTCTAATTCTTCAATGCTACTTTCAGCAATAAATTCTGTAGGTATTAATGTTCAGGAGATCACTTCTTCAGGAGACAATAAAAACCAATTGCTTAAAAGACTTACACATCTAACCGGCACTTCGGATGTGGTTTTTATCTCCGGAGGCGTATCTGTAGGAGATTATGATTATGTGAGTGAATGTTTGACAAGTCTTGGAGCCGATAAAATCTTTCATAAAGTAGCTCAGAAACCAGGAAAACCATTTTATTTTGGTAAGAAAGATAATTGTTTAGTATTTGGCCTTCCCGGTAATTCTGCATCTGCATTAACTTGTTTTTATGAATACGGTTTGACGGCCATCAAAAAGATGCAAGGGGAAGAAAATGTCTTTTTAAAAACAGTCCGGTTGCCTATCTCAAAAGCTATTTCGAAAAAACCCGGACTAGCTCTTTTTCTTAAGGCAAAAATTGAACCACAACATGTTGTAGTTGCAGATCAGCAAGTGTCTAATGACCTTGGCACTTTTGCGATTTCAGATTGTCTGGTTTATATTCCTGCAGACAAGGAAGACGTAAAAACCGGTGAATCAGTCGAGGTACATTTAATTCCTTGAAATGTGAGTTATTCGAAATTTGCTTGAAATTATTGATCGAAAGCGGAAAGTATTTGCGTTCTTTGTCACTCTTAATAGCAGTCATTGCCGGAGAAATTTTTGAAGTAATGTTGTCCGAACCTTTACACATCTTATTCATTGCTCTTCTGCTGATAGTATCTTTTTTATATTCTTCAGTAGGACATGGGGGAGCCAGTGGCTACCTTGCTTTGATGGCATTATTCGGCATGTCTCCAGATATTATGAAATCCTCTGCTCTCGTAATGAATATCTTCGTCTCACTAATAGCCTTCGTTGGTTATTATAAAGCGGGATTTTTTCAATTAAAATTATTCTTGCCTTTTGCAATAACATCTATTCCCGCATCTTTTTTAGGAGCCTATATGACAGTAGATGCTCTCTTGTACAAGAGAATTCTGGGCTTCATTTTGATATTTCCGATACTTCGGCTAACCGGATTATTTGGAAAGGAACCTCAAGAGAAGAAATTACTTAACACATATCTTGCACTGATGATTGGAGCTGGCATAGGTTTTTTATCCGGGATGATCGGAATAGGAGGGGGAATAATTTTATCACCTATCATTTTACTGCTTCACTGGGGAAATATGAAGGAAACCGCCGCTTTATCTGCCTTGTTTATTCTTGTAAATTCAATCTCCGGATTAGCCGGAATTTTAAGTATAGGTGTGGCCATTGATCCAAGTGTTTTCATATGGGTTGGAGCAGTAGTTATCGGAGGTTTTGCAGGAACATATTTTGCGACAACAAAATTTACTAACCCGACGCTAAAGAAAATATTAGCATTTGTATTATTAATCGCAAGCGTCAAACTTCTAACTATTACTGACAACAAATGAGCAAAGAAATTACAGGAGTCATACTGGCAGGAGGTAAAAACTCCCGCATGGGCTCAGAGAAAGGATTGTTGTCGGTCGATGGTGACAGAATTATTGAAAGAATAATTCATGTGATAGAACCTTTAGTGGATGAGATTTTCATTATTTCAAATACTGAAAATTATAATTACCTTGGGCTTTCAGTCTACTCTGACATAGTTGGTGACTGCGGTCCTCTGGGTGGGATATATACAGCCTTGAAAAATAGTAAGACAGAATACAATTTGATTATCGCTTGTGATATGCCATTTCTCAGTACAAATGTTCTGAACTATTTAATTTCTCACACGGGATCAAATCAAATTATAGTTCCACATTTTGAAGGTAACTTAGAACCGCTCTGTGCAATATATCACAGCTCTTGTACAAGCCGAATCATGGAGCATATTCAAAATAGACAATTCAAGTTATTGGATGCAATAAATTCTTTTGATTGTAAGATTGTCGAGATAGATGCCAAAAAGTACGGAGAAGATTGTTTCAAAAATATTAATACACGTCTTGAATACCAAAACCTAAATCGAACAAGGAGTGAAAATGCAAATTAAAGTATTCGGACAATTGACAGAAGTGCTGGGAGCTCATGAATTACAGCGTGAGATCGTTTCTGATACAGATGTTTTAAAAAGGAATCTGATTTCAGAATTTCCGGATTTGGCAGGATATTCTTTTGCAATTGCGATAGATAAAAAGATTGTAGTCTCAAATCAAACAATCAGGGAGGGTGCTGTTATTGCATTGCTTCCTCCATTTTCAGGCGGATAAGATGTTGTCTAAAGAAGAGCTCATACGCTATCAAAAACATCTCTTGCTTCCCGAAATTGGAATCGAAGGCCAGGAGAAATTAAAGGCCGCAAAGGTTCTGGTTGTCGGTGCAGGTGGATTAGGTTGTCCGGCCCTCCAGTACCTTACGGCGGCAGGTATCGGACAAATTGGAATTGTAGACGATGACGTAGTTGAATGGTCAAATTTGCAGAGGCAAATTCTATACAATGCTTCTGAACTTGGTCAGGCTAAAGCTGAACTTGCAGCAAAAAAACTACGACTGCAAAATCCGGAAATTCGAATTGATCCAGTTAGAGAAAGACTTTCTACTAAAAATGCAGAAAGAATTTTGTCAGGGTATGATATAGTATTAGACGGATCCGATAATTTTCCAACCCGATATTTATTGAATGATATTTGTTTCTTGCTTAAGAAAACACTCATATCCGGGGCATTATTCAAGTTTGAAGGACAAGTTGCCGTTTTTGATCTAAGAAAATCTGATTCTCCCACCTATCGTTGTTTGTTTCCTTTACCGCCTACTGCAGATCTAACAAAAGATTGTTCCGAAACGGGCATTATAGGAGTATTACCCGGGATCATCGGCTCATTCATGGCGCTTGAGACGATCAAGCAAATCATAGAACTTGGAAAAACAAGCTCCGGAAATTTGTTTTTATTTAATTCTCTAGACTTAAATACACAAACATTAGAGTTTGATTTTTGTCCGGAATCATTAAAGATGATGCCCGGGACTATTTCGGAATTCGAGAAAATGGATTATCAGTTTTTTTGTAATTCCGAAGAGAGTATTGTAAAAGCGGATGAGATAAGTGCTGACGGATTGAGTGAAATATTGGCAAAGAAGGAGTGCGTTCAGTTTCTTGATGTGCGGGAAATTTTTGAAGAACCACAAGTTCCGGAGTTAAATGATTTAAAAATTCCGCTATGGATGCTGGAAGAAAATATTCATAAAATTTCCCGGGAATCAAAAGTTATCGTTATCTGTAAAAGTGGTGCCCGTAGTCAAAAAGCGATTGAGTTGCTGGAGACAAAGTATAAGATGACAAACCTTGTCAATCTTCGGGGTGGACTGAATGCCTGGATAGAGAAAAGGAAAGAACAAGTGTAGAATGGAATCAAAGAAAAGACATAAGGTATTTATTCAAGGAGCCATCAGTCCTTCTTTTATTGCTGATTCTATCTTGAAACATAGTTCTAAGACTAATATAGGAGCACACGATATTTTTTTAGGTCAGGTTCGGGCGGACGAGCGGAATGGAAAGCCGGTTCAATCAATAGAATATTCAGCGTACGAAGAAATGGCTGAAGATGTTTTTTATGAAATCCGTGAAACTGCTTTCGATAAATTTGATCTGACATGCATGCATATTTATCATAGCCTGGGAACTGTCGAAGTGGGTAAACTTTCTTTATTTGTTTTTGTCTCAGCTAAACATAGAGCATTTACTTTTGAAGCATGTAAATGGATTGTTGACGAAATCAAATCAAAAGCTCCGGTATGGGGTAAAGAAATATTTGAAGACGAATCACATTCCTGGAAAATTAATTCCACAATTTCATGATTGATGTAACACATAAGGTTCATACATTAAGAAAAGCTATTGCTTCTGCTATTGTCAGAACCGGTAGCAAAGACACTCTTAACGCCATTAGGGAAGGCAAAGTACCAAAGGGAAATGTATTGGAAGCCGCCAGAATTGCAGGATTATTTGCCGTTAAGAGAACAGCAGAAATGATTCCTGATTGTCATCCAATGCCGGTAGAATTTACACAAATAAATTATAGACTTTCAGAGAATGAAGTTCACATCGAAGTAGAAGTACATACGGTTTATAAAACAGGAGTAGAAGTTGAAGCTATGCATGGAGCTTCCGTCGTAGCATTAACAATCTACGATATGCTCAAGCCAATTGATAAAGCAGTTGAGATCTCATCAATTAAGTTGGTATCTAAATCGGGAGGCAAGTCTGACTTTACGGATAAATATCGCAAGGATCTTAAAGCAGCTGTCGTAGTATGTTCAGATAGCGTTTCTGCAGGCAAGAAAAAGGATAGTGCAGGTAAAGAGATCATCACTAAACTTGAAAACCACAAAATTGAGATAAGTGAATATTCAGTAATTCCGGATGACATTGATCGTATACAGGAAAAACTGAATGATCTATACCTTGCAGGTAATGATATGATCATCTTTACAGGTGGCACCGGACTTTCTGATAGAGATACTACACCTGAAGCCATTAGACCTTTTTTGGAACGTGAAGTTCCAGGTATTATGGAAGCTGCCAGAAATTACGGACAAGACAGAACTCCATATTCAATGCTCTCCAGAAGTATTGCAGGCATGAAAGGTAAAACTTTGATCATGGCGGTACCGGGATCTACTAAAGGTGCAAAAGAAACTATGGATGCATTGTTCCCTGCAGTATTACATATTTTCCGGGTAGTGGAGGGAGCAAGGCATGATTAGTTTTTATTAGAAAATTCTGAAATAATTTAATCTAAAGATTTTAAATAATCTGCCAGTAGATCACTCACTTGTACTTCTCCATATACTTCCAGTTCCTCGGCTTTCCATCTCTCACCCATTCAATCATTGATTTCAGTCGGTTATTTCTGGTAGTTTCAGTTTTTGCATCAGTAACCCATTCGATGTATTCATTGCGTTGAGCATCCGTAAATAGTTGAAATTTCTCTGATGCTTTCTTGTTTGAATTAAGAGCATCAATAAAATAGACAGGAGCTTTCAGTAACTTCTTTCGAGCAATTTTCTTTTTAATTTTCTCCGGAGTACCTGCAGCATTTATTCTTGCAGCTTCTCGCATCCATGATAGCAACCTGGAATCCGGAGGTAGATCTTTTAAACTTTCCAGGTGTCCAAATTGACCCATAGCTTTTTCTTCTCCTGTTTTGCTAATATCTTTCAGGCCGGGAACCAGATCCGGTCTTCTAAAAAAAAGCGCGCTATGAGACTTGAATGAAGCCATTCCGCAAATTACTCCTTTGAATTCGAAATGCGGATGCCCCCATTTGATAGTTTCTACAAGTTCAGGGCAGGCTTTATGTGCAAGCTTACGTATATGTTTTAATATAGGCTTCGCAAAATCTGCGGCTTTATCAATATACGCATCAACCCGTTCATTTTTATTTTTCATAACGACTTCGATTACCAGTCACCGGCATAGTTTAACTTCTCTCCGCTAATCGCTTTTAAATATTCATGTTTGAGGGTTAGAATTTGACGAAGATGTAAATAGTCATGTTCTAACCAATTAGCAAGAAATAAATTTCCGCTCATTGCTCCTAGTTTCGGATGTATGTATGCATTATCCCATTGAGGATTTTTCAATGACCTTAACCACTTAATAGACTCTTCCCGTTCATCCAGAAATGCATCCAGAGTGTCTGTATAATCTTTTTGTGAATATTTTCTTTCTAGAACCCAGGCTACAGGATTAATGGCAGGCAGTTCCTTTTCAGGGTCTTCTAAAACAGATTTTAGTCGTGTTCTGAAATCCTCACGCTCTTCATCATAAAGATGGCAAATGATCTCCAGAAGACTCCACTTTTCCTTGTTGAATTTCCATACTTGTAAATTTTCATCAACACCGGATAAGATTGAGTTAAAAATTGCAATATTGTTTTCTAAGGATTGAATGATGGTTTTATGTTCCATTGTAATAAAATTAGAAGACATTATTATTTCTTAATAGCTACCAGGGAATAGATCATTGGAATCTTATTTGACAAATGTTTGATTCGAAATTTTCCTTCTTCAAATTCTTCAGTTTTTTCAAAGCAATTGTATGGGGAGAAATGGTGTTCTTCGAAGTGGCTAATCTCCAAACCTGCATTGATTAAGCTTGTGATTACTTCACTCAGGCTATGGTTCCATGTTATGGTAGTCAGGTTAACATCTGCATTCTTGTCTGCATAGGTTCCTTTTTCTTCCTCAACGATTTCTTCATCCTTAGAGTAGTTGTAAGCTATGCGTTCGAAATTTTTATCAAACATCCAGACGATAGGATGAAACTCTACAAAAATAAATTTTCCACCCGGTTTTAAGTGTTTAGAAATGATATTAGCCCACCTATTCATGTCAGGTAGCCAACCGATTACTCCATAAGAACTGAAAACTATATCAAATTTATTATCGAGATTAAGTTCATAAACTTCTGAGCAGATAAATTTTACATCCTGCTTTGTTTTATTGTTTATAATATTTGCATGGTCAATTGCATTTTGCGAAAAATCTATTGCAGTGACTTTTGCACCAAGTCTGGCCAAAGAAATACTGTCCAAACCAAAATGACACTGAAGATGTAGAATTCTTTTTTCAACCGGATTAGCAAGCAGGTTGAGTTCGATATCATTTAAAGACGACTTTCCATCCAGGACATCTTGCGTTCCGTAAAAATCGGAATGAACATGAATATTGGTTTGCGCATCCCAGCTTTTTCGGTTGATATTTAAGTAATCTTCTTTCATAAGCATTGTAAATTATCTGAGACTAATTTAATATATATGTTGATGATAAAAAAAGCCGCTTCCTGTTTTGAAAGCGGCTTATCAGATTTATTAGATTCTTATTTCATGATGAACATGCTAAGGCGCTTACCGGCAGCAGCATAAGCTTCTTCGATTCTTGCACCCGTATCATAGTCGTTTCCTCCCATAGTACGGCCTGGGGCTTTTAACATATTAATTTTTGCTACAACCTTACTTCTGTCTGCTGTTTCTACAATTGTATAGGTTGCATTAATGTGAGCATTTTTACGACTCACGTAAATATTATATCCCGGCTCAGTATAATCTGTATTCATGATCATGGTGTATTTAGCATCCGGGAATTCTCCTACGGCCATTGTTTTAGAATATTTTGTAAAAAGCTGAATAAAATTGGGCTCATATCGATTTGCACGATCAGCTTTCCATGATGCTTCCCACGATTCACCACGTCCCGGTTCTTTTGCGTTATAGTCAGTCTTTTTTTGTGAGACATATTCAGTCTCAGAAGCAAATTTTCCGACACCCATTTTTTCGTAGGTAAATTCTAAGTTCATCTTCTTCTCTTTCTTAACTTCAGAAAGGTCTCCTTCTACTAAAGTAAAGCTTTGAGCAACTGATATTGCAGTAAGTGAACAGATAAATAGGAATAAGGCAAGTGTTTTTTTCATGGTGGAGTTTTTAGGCCGGTTGGCTAGAGTTATTACTGGCCCAAATTTAACAAGAATTCCGATTTATTCATTGACTAGAAAAAATTATTTTTATCACATTCTGAAACAAGGGGTGGAAAATCTACAGGCTTCATCGAAATAATAGCTCATCCTTATACCCATTTCTCCGTCTCCATAGAGCATAATATTCATGCACATGTGCCAGTATATTTGTTCTTGCCTGAATATCTCCTGTTTTCAGAATTTTAAAAGTGATAAGTTTATGTATTCCGACATTGCAGTCATGTAGTCTTTCAAGAATTTTATAATTGACTGCATCTTTATAAAGAAGACGAGGAATGCTATCATTGGACTCAATAATTGTTCCGCTAAAATGATCTATTCGCTGCATTTCAGCCATATGGTTCTTCCCAAGAGCATACACTTCCCGGAAAGCTTTTGAGTTTATATCCGAAATGGTGATTAATTCAGAAGTCATTATTTGCTTACAAGCATTTCCGGCTTCCCGTAGAGAAATAATATATGTGTTATCGGTTTCTATATTGCCATGAAGATCAGTCGGAAATACATTTAGTACCTTATCTTTTTCAGGAATGAGAATAGAAATTTTTCTTGGATATGAATACGCAACTCGAATTTGATCATAGACTCCTTTTTTAGGATAAAGAGGGTGATCCTTCTGTTTTCTAATTCCCTTCACATAATGAACTAATTTTTGCTCCACGGAAAGTAATCTCTGTTGTGCTCCGGTTCCTTCAAACAAATTAAGGCTAGGGTGGAGCGTTTTGGAAAGCTTAAGTTTTATGCTGCCACAAAACTTATCACTTGTATAGAATAATAATTCGCATATTTCAGTAGAGTCAAAATTTATAGACTTAGGAAGCCCGATTGTCACCGGCATGTATCCAAGAAATAGATGAGATTTAGTAACATCCATTGTTTGTTGATCTGAACGGAACAATACCTTTATCCCGGTTAAAACAGGAATTTGATTAATGCACACATATTCATTGGGAAGTAAAAAGTGTTGTTTGATAGTTTGAAAAACACTTTTTGTATGCATTATAATAGATGGAAAATATTAATACAATTTTTAATATCGAAGACCTTATTTTAATAGGGCATAACCAATAATAAGCCATACGATCCCTTTCAAAAGAAAAAATAGAAATCCGGCCAGACCAATCTTTCTAAGCCAAACTTTATTTTTTGAAATGTATGTTTTTAATTTTTGCATTTAACAGATAGACATAGAATGGAGATAAAATATTCACTCCGGTGACTGAGATATTGCGTTAAATATTTGGTCCTGATTTCATTTGAGGGTGACTCAAAGTGTTGCGAAGTTCGCTATATATTTTTAATTAACCAAACTACTGGCTCCTGGTTAATCGGATTGTTATTTGCATTAATATTCAAGCAACAAAGGATAGAATTTCATTAGCTTTTGGAGTACGGTTTCTATGTCAAACGGCAAAATTTCAGATAAAAAATTATGATGTATCCTTATAAGTGCTCATGAAGAAGGCTTGTTAAACTTGAATCAAAGTCTATAATCATATGTTGAATACCTGCCTTTAAAACTGCATTGACATTGGAACTGTCAACGCCATAAACAATTTTCCTGTCGAGTATATTATTCTTTCTAAGAAAATTTATTTGCTCTTCATTCACCTTGGACATAAAGCTTGAATAGTAGTCCGGCTTATAATATTTTGGAATGAAATGAAAGATCCATTCTTTACCTGCGTCAAATCCTTCAAGTACAGTATATAAATTCTTGTCCTTATACTTGATATATGCCAGAAATAGTAGGTTGGAACTTGCTATAATTACTGAATTTTCAGCACCGGCAATTTTCAATTTCATAACCAAACTATCTGCAACCCATTTCTTATTGACCTTGTTATCTAAATATATGGTGAATTTTTGTTTGAAGTTTTGAAGGAACAAATCAAGGCTCAGTACCTTGTTCTGAGTGGGGGTGCCATGGAAATGGAGATTGTAGTTGTCGAGATCTGCGTAATTTAATTGTTCGATGAGTGAATGCTTTTTAAGTAAACGGCTAGTGCTATCATCATGAAAAACTATAAGATGTCTATCTTTTGTGACTCTTATATCTGTTTCAATGGCATCAAAGCCCATTTCTTCACAACGTTCATAACCCTCCAAACTATTTTCAGCATAATAATTATATAAGCCTCTATGCGCGATGAAAGTGATCTTGTTTATTTCTAGTGGTCCGGTTCTTGAATTGGTTCCAAACCCACCTCCGGTCAGAATCACAAAAAGGGCGAGGACTAAAATAAATGAGCCTAGCATGAGCAATAGAAATCTGAAGTTCATAGTTGTTTTTTCATTTCCTTTCTAATGTTGCATTATATTTTAATCTTTTTTGTTCTATCATCCATTGTGTGGTCTGCATCATGGAAAATGTATAAGACTTCATGCTATCAACTTTTTCAGGAAAAAGATGAATAAGATTTTCGGTTTTTAAATCTGCATATTCGTAGAGTGTTTCTTTTCCATTTTTTCTTAGGATCAAATAATGCTCTTTGTCAAGACAACCAATCTTATCATCTGCACAAAAATAAATAAATGGCCGGTTTTCATTTAGCAAATCTATTCCTGCAGTATTATTCGTATACGGGATATTAAGCAAGCCAAGGATTGTAGGAGAGACATCAATTTGTCCTCCTAGGCAATCAATGTTTTTTGGTTGAGATAATACTTCGGGTGCATAAAATAGAAGAGGAGTTGCGTGAAATGACAAAGGCATATCGTATGTATGTCCCATACTTATTCCATGATCAGCAATGAATACAAAAAGTGTGTTAGAGAACCATGGTCTTTTTTTTGCATGGTCAATAAATTGTCCGATTGACCAATCCGCATACTCTACAATTTGATCTTTTAGTTGTGAAGAATGAGGATTGAAATTAATACCCTCAGGAATAATGTAAGGGCCATGATCACTTGTAGTCATGAAGACTGATAGAAATGGCTTGCCTGTCTGAGCTATTTTATCCAATTGAGGGATGGCATATTCAAACATCTTATGATCAGCAACTCCATTTGTACTTTGAACCCATTCTGATGGATAGTCTAACTCTGAGAAGACACGATCAAAGCCATTAGAAGTCAGGAAGCCTCTCACATTGTCAAATTCAGGGTCATGAGTGGTGAAAAATGTGGTTTGATAGCCGGCTGACCTTAGTATATTTCCCAGGCCATCATGAGGAATTTGCACCAATGATTTTAAGGGTTGCATCTTATAAAGTGCAGGATAAGAAAACAGAGTACTGTAGATTCCATTGAATGTATGGATTCCGGAAGTATAAATTTGATCAAAGTAGTATGATTCTTTTATTAGTTGATTTAAATTGGGCGTTAGATTTTTAGGCCCTCCCCATTTTCCCATTTTAAATTTTGACATAGCTTCCATGATCACTATGGCTACATTCATACGAAGGGGTTCACCGGGAGCCTGACTAATTCTCGAAAGAGGGAAGTTGCTGTTTCTCTTATCTGGTGGTATATTTAGATATAACGATGCGTTTCTTATGGCGTCCTGGTCGTCCATCAGATCGACTTTCCATTTATCCGGATCTCGCTCTGAGATATAGGAATGAAATAATGTGAATACCGGATTTAACCCTAAGTTATTCAATAAAGAATTGTCACAAAAGAATGCCGTTCCGGGTTGAATGGGAGTTTTTCCACTGATACGCCCACGAAGCCCTGCAATCACAAGAGTAAGTCCTGCCAGGAAGATTATATAGTTGAAAGGAGTAGCATTATTGGAATGTATATACTTGTCATAGCTCAACAATAGTTTTTGAAACTGATTTTTGAGAAATAAATATTCGGCTACAATTAACAGGATTAAAGGAATAATGTAAACTAAGAATGTTTTTTCTTGTAACACCATTTGAATTGAGTATCCGGGATTGTCAGCCCAGAGAAAAGCAACGTTCGACAACGGGGAGAAGAAGTGAAGGAAGTATGGGATATTGGCGATTTGAATTCCTAAGGCAATACTAAGTACAAGGAGCAAAAAAAGGTATACAGCTTTTAGCACTTTCCTTTTTCCTGAAATTCTGAGATTCATTATTCCTAATAGCAATATAGGAAGCACAAGAATATATGAAAGTACAACAGTGTCAAATTGCAGACCAATGGATAATGCACGAATTGAGTCTGGATAATTGAAATTTCCCGGTACAGGCCAATCCTGTGCAGCTATATAAAAGAGCAATATCCGGCAAAGTGAAAAGAGCAGAAGGTTAAAAAAGTATACCTTCAACAAGAAATATATATAGGGCGGGACTTTAAAGTTCATAAAACTTTTGCTGAAGACCGGACCGACAATGAATAAATTCTTCTATTGAATGTGTTCCGGAATCAGGTTAGATTTGATTTTGGGCAACTCTTTAAATCGTCTTTTCTTATCAGCTATTTTTTGGAGAAGCCAATCCGGCCAGTCAGAGCGATCTTCAGCTTCATAGATCCTGATATTTTGATTTTCATCTGAAACAATTAATTCTTCTGATCTGCATTTGAGAATTTTAGCAGCGGCATGAACTCCGGAGTATGTAGCACCACCAACTCCGTGGGAAAGTGTACTTGCTCCACATAGATAAAGGTTTTTTATTTCAGATTTATTTGAAAAGGCAAATGGTCCGATCTGTTTGAATGTTTTTTCTGTTCCGTAAACACTTCCTCTTGTTGTATTCAGGTAGTATTCATTGGTCTTAGGAGTACCTAAATCAACCTGCACAATTTTTTCTTTAAAGCCCGGAATGATCTTCTCTAAATTGTTTAAAAACTTCGCTATGATCTTCTCTTTAAAACGAAGGTAATTCTCACCATGATAATCCTTTGAATGATTAAATTCATCGAAACTATCATAATCTATAAAAGTAACTGCTTCAAACGAGTGGTATCTCCCGTTAAAGCTTGCGGGATCTTTTAGGGTAGTACAGCTAATAAAAACACCCGGAAATTCTGTTCCTTCAGTAACATCTTTGCTTATCATTTCCTGATAAAGCTCATCGACTTCTTTGTTTTTCAAATACCAAATATTTCCTGAATCAATTCCGGCCTGTGTGACATCCAGGTCTACCGTAACAAAGAGTATTAGGGATGTAACCGAATAGGTAGTCTTCGCCAATCGCTTTTTCATGCCCTGACTAAGGTGTTCTGTTCCGATCATTTTCTCGAATGTAGTCGAAGGATCTGCATTGGAAACTATTCTGGTTGAAAATATTTTTGTGCCGTCTTCTAGTTCAATTCCTTTCGCAGTTTTATCTTCAACGATTATTTTTTTAACTCTCTGACCTGTTCGGATCTCCCCATCATGCCTTTTGATCGCATTAGTCATCGCCTTTACAATACCTGCACCGCCTCCCATTGGATAGAATGCTCCATCAAAGTAATGTTCCATCACAGCACAGTGTACCGGAAAACTAGCTTTATAGGGTGGTAAGCCATGATCTCCGCACTGTATGCTGAGGACAGCTTTCAGCAATGGATCTTTTATGTGCCAATTAAGGACTCTTTTTAAACTGAAGAGTCCGTACTTTCCCATATCTTTTGTTCTGAAAGGAATAGTAACATTATCCCAGAAACCATTCATCTTTGGGATGAGTTGAATTTGTTTACTCACCCTACTGATCAAATTAAGATACTTTTTCAGTCTCTTATTCTCATGAGGAAATTTCTCTGATAAAGCGGCCTGCAATTCTTCCATCCCTGCCGGAAGATCAATGCGTTCATTTCCAATCCAACAATGTTCATATGCTTTCTTATTCATTCTAAAGAAAACCATGTCATTGGCAACACCTAATCCTTCATAAAGTTCGCGCGTCGATTGACCTTCACCTAGTAAACCAACATAATGAACACCCGGACTAAATCTTTGTCCGTTTAAATGAAAACTATGGCACCAGCCTCCTGGAACATAATGTTGTTCAAGAACGAGAACCTTTTGTCCGGCTCTTGCCAAACAAATGGCCGTTGCCAGACCACCGGCACCGGAACCAATTATTATTGTATCATACGCTTCATTCTTCCCTGCCATTTGACGATCAATTTTATACAACTTGTTTCCGCAAGCTGATTCTTCAAATGTAATGAATAGATCTTTATCTCACAGAGAGAATGGTTCAATTATTCTCTCTGCTTGAGAGAGTAATTGGAACAGAATTTACAGTAAAAATCACATATGGTAGAAGGATAGCAATCTATTGCTTGATTATCCTTCCGTCCTCCATCTCAAGTACACGATCTGTTCCGGCAGAAAATTCGGGATCGTGGGTTACGATCAGCAATGTCTGCTTGAATTCATAAGCAATCTTCTGAAAAATGTCAAAGACGATCTGACTGTTATGTTTGTCAAGATTTCCGGAAGGTTCATCGCCCATTACTATTAAAGGATCATTGATGAGAGCTCTTGCTATTGCAACTCTTTGCTTTTCTCCTCCGGAGATCATGTTCGCATTTTTTAACGCATGTTTATCCATGCCAAAGATCTTTAATTTTTCTATAGCCCGGTGTTCAATTTCCTGTTCTGAATATTTTTTTAATTTTAAAGCGGGTAACATGACATTCTTCAGTACAGTAAATTCGTTTAGTAAATAGTGGAACTGAAATACAAAACCTATTTTTTCATTTCGGACCATCGCCAGTTCTGCATCGGATTTCCCCTTCATACTTATTCCGTCAATTTTTAATCCCCCTTGAAAATCAGTATCCATGGTTGAAAGTATATACAATAAGGTCGATTTTCCACAACCCGACTTACCTACCACAGAAACAAATTCTCCTTTCCGGATAGAAAAATTAATGTCCTTTAAGATGTGTACCTCACGGGGATTGTAAAAGAATTTATTGATAGCAGTAGCTTCAAGAATTTTTCCGTCCATTCTATTTTCCTCTGATAATAATTACAGGATCTATTTTGCTCGCTTTTTTAGCCGGGAAGAATCCGGCAAAGTAGGTTGTGATCAATGCAAAAGTTCCACCTATAACATAATAGATAGCATCATAGTTTACCGGATAGGTTTTAATGGTTGGCAGAGCAGCGGTGTTGAATGGTATTTGATCTATAAAAGAAGAAAGCAAGAAACCGAAAAACAAACCAAAGATTGCGCCGAACAATCCGATACTTATAGAGATAGTCATAAATATATTGTTTACATCCTTTCCTGAAAAGCCTGTAGCTTTGAGAATTGCTATTGAATCCATCTTCTCATAGATCATCATATTTAAAATATTGTAAATGCCAAACCCCGCAACGATTAGCAAAGTGATTCCCACAGAATATGAGATTAATGTTCTTACTTTGGTTCCGGTTTCAAACTGAGCATTGGCAGCTTGTATGTCCTCTGCATCCACATTGAATAGAACTGCAAACTCTTTTGCAAGAGAAGGAGCTTGTTCCATGTCTTTTAGCTTAACTTGTATGTCAGTTATATAGTTATTGCTCTCGCCCAAAAGTTTTTGAGTTGTATTTATTGATGCATAACTTTGAACTTTGTCAAGGTCTTGAAGACCGGATTGAAAATACCCAACAACTTTTAACGGAATTCTTTCTCCCTTTACGCTCGTAACCTGGACAATGTCTCCAAGCTTAACCAGCATTTTATCAGCGGCAGCCTTTCCAAGAATAATACTATTTGGAATGTTTTTAAGATCAATATAATTACCTGAAGTAACGTAGTGACTGAAGTAGTATAAATTGTTTTCAGCTTCAACATCAATCCCATTGATAACACCGGTAATATCAATTGCCCCAACATTATAAAAAACTTGTGCAGTAATTTTTGGTGCAACTCCAAGCACCCTTTCGTCATGCTTCAAAGTTGAAATGATGGCTGATACATTATGGATCTGCAATCTACCGGCACTAGGTTTAATTGAGTGAATAATATTATGATCTTTCTTATGAACCGATGATAATTCAATAGGTTGTTTTTCGCTTGCCTGAATTTCATTATATAATTTGATATGAGGAGTTCTGTTTATTATCAGACCATCAAGCATATCATTTAGGCCGGTCATAAAGCCCAAAAGTGTGATGAACATCGTAATACTGAAAGTTACACCAATGGCAGCTACCAGCGTTTGCTTCCATCTTGCCAGAAGTAAAGACAATGCAATATCCCAATTGAGTATGAGCTTCAACTTCAATTTTCCGGTATTATTAGTTCGTCATCCTGGCTCAGTCCACTTAGTATTTCAGCCTTTTGGTAATCTTTAAGTCCGATTTCTACCTTTATTTTGTCACCATTACTTTTCATTACATATTCATTTTCAAAAATATAATTTCTTGGTATAGTGAGAGCATTTTCTTTGCTGCGTATCAGGACAGATGCTTCCAGTGTCAAGTTAGGGTACAAGACAGGTGGTTGCCTGACAAATGTTGCCTCAACTGTAAATGTTTTGGATCGTTCATTCATCATCGGGTTAATTTTTGTGATGATTGCTTCAAAAATTTCACCTTTATAACTATCCAGGTTGACAAATACTTGTTGGCCTGTTTTTACTTTTACTATATCGTATTCATCAATCTGTAGTTCAAGTATAAAATCTTCAGCATCACCAATAACGGCTACAGGTGTTTGTGTACTAACCAATTCACCCTTTTCTTTCAAAATACCATAGACTTTGCCATTGATCTTACTCTTTACCAGAAAATCACTTTCCATTGCTTTACTGATGCCCAGATTTTTTTTCGACTGTTCATCATTGAATGTAATCTGCTTTTTTAGATCATTATATCTAAGTTGTGCTGATTCGTATGCGGTGAGGGAGTTTTCATAGGCTAATTCACGTTGTTCAAGTTCAATTTTGGAGCCAACTTTTTCCGACCAAAGTTTTTTCTGGCGAAGCAGAATCAGTGAGTCGTTATTCATCTTTAAACGGGCAAGATCAATAGCAAGTTTAAGTTCTTTAAGCTTTTGTGTATTGGAATTAGCATCTGAAAATTCAGCAGCGAGTTTAGCATTCTCTGTACTTAGCTTAGAGGCTTCGTTTGAAATTAATAGTATGGCACTACCGGGTTTTACAGAATCTCCTTCAGTAACAAAAACCTGATCTACAATTCCCATCACGGAAGCGAAAACCTGATATTGGTTCTTGCTTTTTATTATTCCTGAAGCATACACGGATTCTGATATTGTTTCTACTGATGGCTTGATCTTTTCAGAATTATTATTGCAGGATAAAAGAAATAATAATAAAAGACCCGGGAAAAATGTTCTATTCATATGATTGGAGTAATGAATCAAAATTAAGATAATTTGTTCATCTAATAGCTGACAAATCCTTTTTAAAATGGATTTTTTCGAAACCTCATTTGTCAAATGACATTTATCATATCTATACAAAAAAGCTCCGGGATTGTTATTCCGGAGCTTTTTTAATTCATTAACGTAGTTAAGTTTATTTCATCGGTGCCGGTGATCCGGGAGTTGCCGGACTACCTTTGGAGACAACAGGAAACCCTCTCTTGCGCATCAATGCATCGGTTTTTGGATCACGTCCACGAAACGCCTTATAACCGTCTTGTGGATCGATAGTATTTCCAACAGAGAAAATATTGTCGATTAATTTTTTACCAATGTTTTTGTCATATGGTCCTTTTGCTTCTGTAAAAGCCTCGTACGCATCAGCAGTGAGTACATCAGACCAGAGGTAACTATAGTAGCCGGCTGAATAGCCGTCACCGGAAAATACGTGACCGAATTGAGGTGTGCGGTGACGCATAACGATCTCCTTTGGCATTCCTAGGTCTGCGAGAGTCTCTTTTTCAAAAGCATCCGGATCGATTTTGGTCGCACCGGCAAGGTGAAGTTTCATGTCTATCAATGCGCTGGCCAAATACTCAACAGTTGCAAAGCCTTCGTTGAAAGTAGCAGCTTTATCAATCTTGTCCACCAATCCCTGAGGGATAGCCTTTCCGGTTTTATAATGTATGGCAAATTGTTGCAGGACTTCAGGTGTAGAAAGCCAATGCTCCAGTAACTGTGAAGGGAATTCAACATAGTCGCGAACTACATTTGTTCCGGACAAAGAAGGATAGGTTACATTAGATGAAAGGCCATGAAGTGCATGACCGAATTCATGGAATAAGGTGCTTGCATCATCCCAAGAAATAAGAACGGGTTCTCCCGGCTTACCTTTAACGAAATTTGAATTATTGGAAACAATGGTAGTGATTTCTCCATCCATACGTTGCTGATTACGGTAGGCATTCATCCATGCACCCGATCGCTTACCCTCGCGGGCATAAGCATCAAAATACCATAGTCCGACATGCGCTCCTGTAGATTTTTTCTTCACTTCCCATACTCTTACATCAGGATGGTAAACAGGTACGTTTGTTACAGGAACAAAGTTAAAATCAAACAACTCTCCGGCAACCCAGAACATACCTTCGCGCAAATTTTCCAACTGAAGATATTCTTTCACTTCATTTTGGTCAAGATCATATTTTTCTTTACGGACTTTTTCAGCATAGTAACGGTAATCCCATGGCTCGATAGTGATTTTGGCTCCTTCTTTCTCAGCCAGTGCTTGCATATCCGCAACCTCTTCCTTAACACGCGCAACAGCAGGTGTCCATACAGATTCTAAAAGGGAGAGAGCACGGTCAGGTGTTTTAGCCATAGTGTTTTCGAGACGCCAGTGTGCGTGTGTTTCGTAGCCAAGAATTGCAGCACGTTCAGCACGCAATTGAAGAATTTGTGTGATGATTTGATTGTTATCATGTGCATCACCATTATCTCCACGGTTCACAAACATTCTCCAGGCCTTCTCACGAAGATCACGACGATCAGAATAGGTTAAAAACGGATCTACTGATGAACGTGTGTTTTTAATCACCCACTTCCCGGGATTTTTTTCTCCTGCTGCTCTCGAAGCTGCATCTTTTAACGACTGTGGAAGTCCTGCCAGATCAGCTTCACTGTCTAATACAAGTGTGCGATCCATTTCGTCAGCCAATAAATTCTGACTGAATTTAGTGAACAGGCCGGCAAGATCTTGATTGATTCCGGACATCCTTGCTTTTGACTTTTCGTCGAGATTAGCGCCTGCTCTGACAAAATTATTGTAGTATGTCCAGGTTAGACGCTGTTGTTCTGATGTAAGCTTAGCCTTCTCAGGTGAATTGAAAACAGTTTCAATTCTTTTGAATAGTTTTTCGTTCTGGGTGATTTGATCAGAGAATGCCGCAAGCTTAGGTTCCATCTCTGTTTCTATAGCCTGGAAATTTTCGTCATTTAACGTAGAACTCCAGACACCATAAGCAGTTAATACGCGTTCCAAAGTATGTCCGGTCTTTTCCATGGCAACAATTGTATTTTGGAATGTCGGTACATCGGGATTCGCAGCGATCTTATCAATCTCACTAAGATTTTCTGCCATGGCAGTTTCAAGGGCTGATTTAAATTCTGAAACTTTGATCTTGTCAAAAGCAGGTACACCTCCGTAAGGTCCTGTCCATTTAGCAAGCAAGGTGTTTTGATCATTAAGTACACCTGCAGTGTTTTCTGAATTCGTGTTATTCATAGCATTCTTTGTGAGTGCAACAGGATCTTTTGCCATCACAGTGGCAGATAAGAACACGCTACATAGTATGAGTAGTTTTTGCATGGGTAGTGTTTTTATTGGATTAATTATTATTCGAACAATCGGGTTAAAAATCGGAATGCAAAAGTACGATTTTTCGAGCAATTTTCAGAGTAAAATCGAATAATTATTACATCAGGTAAATTGATTTATTTACACATTTAGCTGTTTTCAAGAAAATACTGAATAGTTTCTGCCCCCTTTTTGATCGGGGACTTTTGAAAATTATTTTTTTCCAATAGCGTTATCGATTTTAAATTATGCGGACTTAGATTGGCAACGATCTTTTTTAGTTTCATCTTCTTAAATCCGAATTCGATCACAGCTTTAGCAGCTTCATTCATGATTCCTTTTCCCTGATAATCGGGATGAAGAGCATAACCGATCTCTGCACTATTTTCTTCAATAGAAATATTCCATAAACAAATGTTGCCGACAAGTTTGGGCTTTCCAGCAAGTGTGATGCACCAGTCGATCCATTCGCCATGGCGGATGCCATTTAAGATCTTTTCAATATGCGCACGGGCTTCCTCCAGTTCTTTAGCCGGCTGTCTGTCCAGATGTTCTAATATTCTTGGGTCTGAGCGAAAGAAAAATACCTCTTCCTCATCAGTTTTATCTAGACATCTAAGAATTAATCTATTCGTCTTTAACTCAGGGTAGGGCAGGAAATTATATTTTTCGATTTTGTCCATCAAAGGGTATTTTTTTCTACTGATGAGTTTGGATCAGCTAAGAATAGTACAAAGTATAAGCAGAGTAGTAATGTGACAATCCCCGTAGCGATGAATACGATTGCTGAACCAAATCCATACCATATTAATCCTGCAATGGTACTGGCAAGCATGGCAAAAATACTTTGGAAACCGGAATATGTTCCAATAGCAGTAGCAGTATCTTTTTTATCGCTAATCAAGCTTATCCATGCTTTTGAAATTCCTTCTGTTGCTGCAGCATAAATTCCATACAAGAAGAAAAGGCCGAAATACATATACATGTTGAGATTGAAAGACATTCCAAGATATACTATTGCGAAAATTACCAATCCAACTACAAAAACTTTTTTTATACCAATATTATCTGCAATGATCCCCATTGGATATGCTGCCAATGCATATATCAGGTTATAAAAAATATAGACACCTATCACCATGGTATCATCTAAACCTGATTCTTTTGCTTTCAACAGAAGAAAAACATCGGAGCTGTTGATCAATGCAAAAGCAAGAAGTCCTCCAACAAGGGAACGGTATTTCTTTGGTGCTTGTTTCCAATAGCTGAATGAAGAAAAAAATGAAAATGATTTCTTTTCAGAAAGGTTAACTCTCTTTTTTTCCTTCAGATAAAATGAAGCTAACACGGCAAGTAACCCGGGTATAAAAGCCAAATAAAATAAAGTGATATAATCTTGAGGATAATAATAAAGATACACTAAGGCCAAAGCAGGTCCGATTGCAGCTCCTAGTGTATCCATGGACCTGTGAAATCCAAAGACTTTTGCTTTAACTTCAGATGAAGCTTCATCGGAAAGTAAAGCATCTCTTGCTCCGGTGCGAATACCTTTGCCTAATCTATCGAGCGTGCGGGCAAAGAATATCCATAAAGGATATATCAACATAGCCATCATTGGCTTTGAGATGGCGCTAAGAGCATAGCCAACCTGAACGAATGGAACACGTTTGCCCGAGGCATCGGATAACTTTCCGAAATAGCCCTTGCTTAACCCGGCTGTTGCTTCAGCCAGACCCTCAAGGATACCAATTAGAACAATCGAGAAACCGATACTCTTTAAGTAAATCGGCATAATCGGATACAACATCTCACTCGCCATGTCTGTCAACAGACTGATCAGTGATAATATCCAGATCGTACGGGTGATGAATTTCATTTTAAGGGCTGTTCATTCGATTCAAATATACATGTAATCCTTTGTCGAAATGTTACAGTCCGTAATAATTTCATGCACTATTAACGCAGCAATAATTTTGGATAACCCGGGATTAAAATTATTTCAGACATTTTGTACGGATAATTCAATGGATTTTCTTTTTCTCAGTTTGTAAAACTCGATCCACATCACTCCGACGAATGCTGCAAAAAAACAAGTTAACAGATCCGGAATACTTAGTGAGGTAAAACGGAATAATTCCTGAACCGGTAAAGCATATATGGAAAGAAAGAGAATAATAAGAGAGATGGATAATATTAGTGGGATGAGATTGTTTTTGTATTTTAAAGTATTAAAGATGGAATAGTGAAATGATCGATTACTCAAGGTAAGGAAGAGGTTACTAAAAATAAGGGTTGAATAGATCGTTGTCCGAACCATTTCTTCAGATTGTCCGCTCATCATATAGTGGTACCCGACAAGAAGACAGGCAAAGGTAATGATCAGGCCTTGTGTAATACTGATTGATAACTCCCGCAGGGAAAAGAAAGTCGTACTTAATTTTCTAGGTGCTTTCTTCATGTAATTAGCTTCCATCGGTTCGTTTTCATAGATGATTGAGCATGTCGGACCCATGATCAGTTCTAAAATAATAACATGGATAGGTGAGAAAATGTCGCTGAATTTCCAGAACAATACCAGAGGAAGTGTTACAATTAGAATGATAGGAATATGTATAGAAATAATATATTGAATGGCCTTCTTTAAATTTTCATAAATTCTTCGGCCTAAAGCAACGGCGTCCGTCAGATGTGTCAGGTCATCATCCATCAGGATCAAGGATGCAGCAGATTTAGCTACTTCGCTTCCACGCTTTCCCATAGCAATACCGATATGTGCTGCCTTAAGAGCCGGTGCATCATTCACACCATCACCGGTCATAGCAACGATCTCATTATTTTCTTTCAAAGCTTCAATGACTTTTAGCTTGGCTTCAGGGAACATTCTTGCAAAGATGTTCACATCTGTAACCTTTGACCGAAGCTGTATCTGATCCATACTCATTACTTCTTCTCCGGTGAGTAATGATTCGCCTTTCTTTAAGTTGGTCTGTTCTGCCAGTGCATTGGCCGTCTCAGCATAGTCACCGGTTATCATTTTAACCTTTATTCCCGCATCATAGAATTTCTGAAAAATTGAGGCAATGTTTTTCTTTGGAGGATCATTGAAAGCTATCAAGCCAAGAAATTCAAATTTAAATTCCTGCTGAGTTTTTGGTAAGTTCTCGAGCGGAATATCAGATTTTGCAACTGCCAATACTCTGAATCCTTTTTTTGCAAGTCTTTTTACGTTAGTTAGGATTTCTGATTTTTCTTCTTCCTTCAATAAACATTGTCGTAAAACGCCTTCAGGAGCACCTTTGCAGGCAATAATTCCTTCTTCATTCTTATTTTTAAATACATGAGTCATGATGGGTGGCGTATTACCAAGAGGATATTCATGAAACATTGTATATTCCTTCCGTTCGTCTTTTGAAGCCAACAGGGTATAATGTTCATGAATTGATTTCTCCATAGCGTCAAATGGATCGATCTCAGAAGCCCACATAGCATAATTCAGAACTTCATTGAATGTTCCGGTTTCGTCAGAGTATACAATACTGCTGTTGCTTGCATATTCAAAGATTGTTGCAAGACTCATTTTGTTTTCAGTGATGGTTCCGGTCTTGTCCAGACAAATGACGGTAGCAGCACCTAAAGTTTCTACCGTATATGGTGTTCTTGCTATGACTTTTTGTTTGTATAACCGATATGCACCTAATGCCATAAAAGTGCTAAAAGCAACCGGTATCTCTTCAGGCAAGACAGACATAGCAAGTGTCAATCCACTCAAAAGTGATTGAAGAATATTTTTAGTCAGGAAATAGTTGAGAACCCAGACAAGAATAAAAGCCAAAACTCCGGCAGATACCATCGATCGGATGAAACTCTTAATCTGAATTTGCAGGGGAGTTTTCTCTACTTCGATTTCTTTTAATGTGCCACCGATCTTTCCAAATCTAGTCATTGCGCCAATGGCTTCCACACGAGCAATACATGCACCGGACATGACTTGTGTTCCTTGAAAGATCTTATTGTTGTATTCATTGAGGTCCTTATACACGGCCATAGATTCGCCGGTTAGGATGCTTTCGTTTACGGAAAGGTCATTTAGTTTTACAATTATAGCGTCTGCGGGTATTAGATCCCCATCTTCAACACTTATGATGTCGTCGACTACAATTTCAGTTGACGGAATATTTACAAGTATTCCATTACGATATACTTTTGAGAGTGGAGCAGATAATTTATTCAACGCTGCAACTGCATTTCGGCTACGATTTTCCTGAAAAAGTGAAATTCCTGAAACGAAACTTAATGCAACCAGCATGATGATCCCTTCACTATACTCAGCTAAAAGGAAATAAACTAAGCTCGTTAATACGAGAATAACAAACAGTGGTTCAGTGACTACTTCTTTGAGAACGAGAAAGAATCTGTTCTTGTCATCTGTTTCAGAAAAGTTTGTTCCAAACTGTTGTCGCCTGGATAAAACCTCTGAATCACTTAATCCTTCAAATTGATTTTTTGGCTCAACCATAATTGTTGATTAAATGTAAAGCGAATTGAAGTATAAATGCATGACAAAATTCATACACTTTGAAATTTAGGCTTGCTATTTGCTTTAGCTTAAAAATGTATGGCCAATTATTAATTAATCCCTTTTCCTGATCGAATAGATTAACTCATCAACAAATTCATTGTTTTTAAAAAAGGACTTCTCAAATTTTGCTTCAAGCTTATATCCTGCTTTTTCCAATGCTTTCTGTGAACCAATATTAGTACCAAATGGTCTGGCAAAAATTCTTTGTATGTCGAATGTTTGAAATGCATACTCAGTCATTTGAATTATTGCTTTGGTGATGATGCCTTTTCCCCAGTAGGGCTGAGCCAGCCAGTATCCAAGCTCTGCATTTTTTCTTTGTATGTCTGACTGAGGATGAATACCGATTGCGCCTGCAGCCTTTTTTTCAATTTCAATGGCGAAAATATTTGTTGGCTTTGCAGTTGAAGCATGCTCAATGAAACTTCTTCCCTTTGCCACAGTGTAGGGATGTGGAAATTGATCCGTCATATTCTTTGCGATCTCGAAATTGTTGGCATATTTTACGAGATTGTCCAGATCATCCGATGTCCAGACCCTCAGTTTAAATTCCATTAAAAAATATTTACAGATTATTTCTTCTTGTAGTTTTTCTCATACAGAGAGATCCAGTCTTTGGGAGTCATTTTTGAGACAAGTTCTCCAATGAGTTTAAATGGGATCTGATCCGGTTTTTTAAAACGGATACAACTTTTACCCATGTCCAATTTCGAATCAACATGTTTGGGATATTCAGATGTAAACCATTTGAATAATTTGGGATCTGCATAGACGCCCATATGATACAATGCGATGAAGTTTTTCTGTGATGCTATACTTATGAAAGGTAAAGGCAACTTTGGATCACAGTGATAACCGGCAGGGTACATAGAATGTGGAACTACATAGCCTGGCATCCCATAACTCATCTCCTCTGAAAATCCCTTCGGAATGTTTTTCCTGATGACCTTTCGAAGTTCAATCATTGCTGCTTGTCGGTCTTCTGGGATCTGTTTTATATATTCATCTACATTTTTAGCCTCGAATTTCATCTTGATCAGTTTTTTCCAGATTGTTCTATCCAAAATTACTAAAAATTGTAATTGTGTTACTGTCAATATTTACAATTATAGGCATTTTGTTTTTCCTTGACAGGTGATCCTCACATTTCAATGAGTTCCCGATTCATTGATGTTTAAACCTGTGCTCTTCCAAATTACTGACGGAGGTTAACTTTGAATATCAGGTGAAGATCCACCCTTCATTTAGAAAAATATTTAGCAAATACGTATTCCAAATTATTGAGGCCATTATTAAGATACCTGAAACAGATAATCTTGATACTTTATTCATATTAGCAAGGAAACACAAAAGGTAAAAGCTACAGATGGATAAAAACATTCCGGTATAGGCAAAATCCAATCGGTTTCCGCCAAAATCAACTTTTACCAAAAATATTCCAAGAAGTAAAAGGGGTATTGATATCAATACTGAAGTAAATTTAGTAAAATGTTCTTTTTGGACAGACAGGAAGTATAGAGCAGCTATGTAAAATGCCGGACTGCACATCGTGAACCTAAAGAAACTATGAAGGTTGCCCTGTGAAGTGAAAAAAATGATTATGAAGAGGAGGCTCAAATAAAAAATGGAAATCAGGAAAAAGAGTTTTCTGCTGTCTTCTCTTAATTGTAAACTTTTATTATAGAATGAACGAAATAGATCTTTAGTGATCAACGAATAGAGGAAAAACAAGCATGCAGGTATTGCAATAAAAAACAATGCAAATACATTCAAACCAAAACCTTCTACCGACCAATCAGAAATTTGATTGAATATACCAATCTTGCCTTCCCAATAATTTTGTGCCATTGACATTGTGTTAAAGGAACCTGAACTGATGTTTTGTATCAGTATGGCAAAGACAGTTCCTGTCACAAATGGTAAGGACATTCTCATCAGACTGTGAAAAAATTGCTTAGACTTTTTGTGCTGAAGCCACGAAAGCAATTCAATAGCAACAAGTGCGACCAATATGATCAGTACTGCTGGCCGCAACATAGCCATTGCTGTTCCGGCGATAAAATACAAGTTATACTTCTTTTGGGAATGCCCAATGATTGCTAATGCCATACTAAACATAAATAGGGCCTCAGTATATGGAATAATAAAGATCACCGTGGAGGGAAGTGTAAGTAAGAGAGTAAAAATTAAGGGTTGATCCTTCTCTCTTGAAGCTAAATAATATTTTACAAAAAAGATCAGGGAGATAGAAAAAAGCAGATAGTTGAGCAAGGAAATTTGAAGTCCGTTTAGTCCTGAGAATTTCCAAACTAAAGGGAATAAGGGAAAGAATGCTCCCTTAACCTGAGTAAATCCACCCTTTTCTTTAGAATATAGATGTTCTTTGATGTTATAATAAATATCAGCATCCCAATTTTGAAAACGCTCCGGTTTGAGAGTGACGAATGCATCTTTGGAATGTTGAATCTGCGTTACACCATCTACTTTTACTCGCTTATAGTTATGCGATATTTTGCTAAGAGTGTTTTCATATATGGGAGCATTTCCGAGTAGCGAAAAAACAATCACAAAAACTAACAGATTTACAAGAGCAATTATGAATAGTTTTGCCGAGAAGTATTTCATCTATCGGATTTTTTAGAAAGCATAAATGTAAATGTATAAATTAGATAATCACTATCTTCCTCCTTTTTGCTATCTTATGTAAGCACAATAATAACTAAAGAAGTTAAGGATGCATCTGAATGATGTACTTTAAATTAACTTTGCATAGTACGAGAATCATCGAAATTAATTCCGCATATCTAACCGGCTTTATTGAGTGAAGATGAAAATAACATTCGCATTGTTTATATTGCTTGTAATTTCTTTTCTCCCCTCAGAGCTAAAAGCTCGTGATAATAAGTTCAAAGCATTCTGCCAACTAAGCCGTCCGGAAAAATGTTGGGTACTTATGCACCCATTCGTTGCTAATAAAGCCAGGAAGATTACTGAGCTGGTCCGTTCTGAAGCAAATGAGATCGCAAAAGGCACGCAGCTCGATGGAGATGCTGACGGAGGTCAGGTTGATGCTTTCCGCCATAGTTATTGGATGGCTTGTTTAAGTAAAGTGATGAGACCCCAAAAAGCTCTTCGATTAGGCAGAGCACATGAGAAAGGAAATTATCTGGCATTTAAAAAAGATGATCACGAAGAAGGCTCCATCCCAGATTCTATGGCAAGTGTGATGGATATTTTCAACAATGAGCTTGGTATAGGATTAGCGACTAAATATATGGAGGCCGACACTGACACGTTAAGAAAGTTGGTCATAAATGCCATAATCCAAGGTGAAGCAAAGGTATTGCTAAAGAATTCTTCCGGGGAATTTTTGGATTGTGAAGGGAATGTGCTGAATATTTCGGATTTTAAAGGCCGTTGGTCAATATCTAAGTGCCTGGTTAATTCAAATTCCGGTATTCATAGGGTCAAATAATGCGCATTTTTTGGCTCTCACCGTCGGAATTTTTAAATATATAACGTATTTTTACGAAGATTAAATTTTGGAATTATGAAATACCACACAATTGACAACAAGTTATTTATTGAGAACCGTAAGAACTTTGTAAAGCAATTATCCACCCATAGTATTGCTTTTTTTAACAGTAATGATGAGATGCCCCGGAATGGAGATGGGAATTTTCCTTTTCGTCAGCAGAGTGATCTGTTCTGGATGAGCGGCATTGACCAGGAGCAAACAATTTTAGTCATTGCACCGAATCATCCATTGCCTGAGTACCGTGAAGCATTGTTTGTGCGCAAGACCAATGAGCATATCGCCGTTTGGGAAGGTCATAAATATACTAAAGAAGAGGCTCGTAATGCTTCCGGCATTCAGCATGTTTACTGGGTAGAGGATTTTGCCACTATGTTGCCATTGATGATGCACCACTCACAAAAAGTGTATCTCAATTTGAACGAGAATGATCGTTTCTCAACTGAAGTCCCTTACCGGGATGAGCGTTTTACAGCTGACCTTAAAAGCAAATATCCAAATCACGAATATGAACGAAGCGCTTTGATAATGGCACGACTGCGTGCTATCAAGTCTGATATAGAAGTGGAGCTGATGCAAACCGCTGCGAATATTACGGAGAAAGCATTTCGTCGTGTATTGAATTTTACTCGTCCTGGAGTGATGGAATATGAAATCGAAGCAGAGATCATCCACGAGTTCACACGCAACCGCGCAACCGGACATGCATATTATCCAATCATTGCCAGCGGAGCGAGCGCTTGTATTTTGCATTACAATGAAAATAACAGAGAATGCAAAGAAGGTGATGTCATCCTCATGGACTTTGGAGCAGAATATGCTAACTATGCTGCAGACCTTAGTCGTTCTATTCCGGTGAGCGGAAAGTTCAGTAAACGCCAGAAAGATGTTTACAATGCAGTTTTACGAGTGATGCGTGCTGCAACTAAAATGCTTGTTCCCGGAAATACTATAGTTAAGTATCACGAAGAAGTTGGCAAGCTCATGGAAGAGGAACTGATCGGACTTGGATTGTTGAATGCGTCTGAAGTGAAAAAGCAGGATCCAAAGCAACCACTTTATAAAAAGTATTTCATGCATGGAACGTCACATTTCCTCGGATTGGATGTCCACGACATTGGAAACCGCTATGAACCGATGCAGGCGGGTATGGTCTTTACCTGTGAGCCGGGAATTTATATCCAGGAAGAAAATTTAGGTATACGCATTGAGAATGATATCCTCATCACCGAAAAGGGACCATTCGACCTGATGGCATCTATCCCTGTTGAAGCTGATGAGATCGAAGAGCTGATGGCAAAGCAAAAAGCAGCGGCCGGAGTCTAAGATCTAGTTTGCAGACTTGAGTCATTTGGCAAATAGAATTGTATATGATAAAAAACTCTACCATCACCCTTAACGTAAAGGATTTGGATAAGTCTATTTCCTTTTACGAGTCATTAGGAATGAACACTAAGCAAAGATGGGGAGATAATTATGCTGAACTAAGTGCTCCCGGGATTTTGATAGGCTTGCATCCTGCATCTGAAAAAAACCTAGTCGGGAATTCGGGTAATGCTTCAATTGGTTTTACGACTGACAATTTCGAAGAAGTAAAAACTTTACTAAATAGTTTATTTATTAAAACTACATACCGCGATGAAGAAGGTGGAAGCTTCCTGCATTTTAATGACCCCGACGGATCTAGCCTTTATTTTATAAAACCTAAATATTAAGCTGATTATATGAAAGACTTCATATTACATTACATTCGATATAATGAGTGGGCTAACAGGAGGATAACAAAATTCATTGAAGAAAATGTTTCAGCTCAGCAAGCTGAACAGGTAATAGTAAGTAGTTTTCCTTCCTTGAAAGAAACTCTTTTACACATATGGGGCGCGGAAAGCATTTGGCTTCAAAGGCTCAAAGGTGATTCTCCTACTGTTTGGAAAGGCAGCACATTCAGCGGAACCACAACTGAACTCTGTGCTGAAATAAACAATATAGATAAGGACTTCATAGACTTCGCTGATTCCTGTGGTGAAGCATTTTTATTATCTCCATTTAAATATAATAATCTAGAAGGTAAAGAATTCACAAACTCCCGAATAGATGCTATACTGCACTGTGTTAACCACAGTACCTATCACCGTGGGCA
>DAOQWA010000014.1:0-64685 GCA_035341855.1 Bacteroidia bacterium | reverse complement strand
TAAAACAAATTCTTCAGGTGATTCATTATGGTCACAAACTTATGGAGGAGACAACCATGATCATGGCTATAGTGCAGTGCAGGCATCTGATGGCGGTTATATTTTTGTTGGCTATTCAAGTAGTTTCGGATTTAATTCCGAAGACGCCTATGTAGTGAAAACAAATAGCCTTGGTAACATAGGTGACTATTTAACAAATATCACTGTTGCCGACTTGACACAACCTCTCCATGGAAGTTGCACAAACAATAGTGTTCAAATAAAAGTTGTTATTCGAAATTTTGGAAGGGACACCGTTCCAAATGTTCCTGTAACTATAAATATAACAGGACCTATCACGCAAACTCTGAACCAGACTTATAATGGCTCAGTTCCTCCGGGAGAATTGGACACCCTCACCTTTTCCACTCCGATAAATTTAAGTAGTCCTGGACAATATACTTTTAGCTGCACTAGTCAAAATGTTAATGATGTGTTCCCGCAAAACAATAATTTAACCAGAACAGTTTCAATAATTGAATATTCATCACCACCAACTGTTACTGATGGGAATCGTTGTGGAACAGGTTCTGTTTCTCTTAGTGCAAATTCTACAGATAGTATATTTTGGTATAATGCATCAACTGCAGGAAATCTTTTAGGCATAGGCACAAATTTCAATACCCCGAGCATTAGTACAACAACAACATATTATGCTCAGGCAGGCTTTGCTTGTCCGAGCAGTCGTGTTCCTGTTGTTGCAAATGTTCTCGCACCAATTGCAGCTCCTACAACTACACCGGCACAACGCTGTAGTCCCGGCTCAGTGACTCTCACAGCTTCGGCCGCAGACCCAATTAGATGGTTCAGTGCTTCCAGCGGCGGGACTCCCTTGTTCACCGGAAGTTCTTTCACGACACCATCGATCAGCACAACAACAATCTATTACGCTGAGGCATTCAATGTTGCCTGTTCCAGTATTCGTACCGCTGCAACAGCAACGATAAATACTCCTTCCGCAAACCCGGTAACCTCTTCCGCTTCAAGATGTGATAGTGGTACGATAATTTTGAACGCTACAGCTTCCGATCCTATCACCTGGTATGATGCTGCAATTGGTGGTAATGTAGTAGGAACCGGTCCTTCATATACCACTCCTGTACTCACAAGTACAACAACTTACTATGCCGAAGCATCCAATGGCATTTGTCCAAGTAACAGAATTGCTGCCACTGCATCGATAACATCTCAGATACCGGATCCGACAGTTACACCGGGAGAACGTTGTGGCGCAGGAACAGTAACATTGGGAGCTTCATCAAATGAGATCCTTATATGGTACGCAACTGCTTCAGGTGGATCACAACTTGGTAGCGGCACAACATTCACCACTCCATTTATCACGGGCACTACAACCTATTATGTTATTGCTACTAATGGTGCTTGTCCTAGTAACTACATCCCTGTTGTGGCAACAATACATCCTAATATATCAATTAACCTGGGATCAGACACCACCCTTGTTTCAGGCAGTAATTATACCTTAGATCCGGGTGCGGGATTTGCTACATATAGTTGGACAGGTGGAGATACTACACAAACATTGACTGTCAGCACAACGAATACATACTGTGTTACGGTTACTGATGTAAACAATTGTACTGCTACTGATTGTATCAATGTTCAGTTTAGTGTTGGACTTAACCAAATTGAAAACACATCAAGCTTCACAGTTTTCCCAAATCCTGCTCATAATTTATTTTATATAACTCTTGAAAAGAACTCTAGGAAAGTTAATTGCCAATTATATTCCATTGACGGAAAAATAATTCTTGACAGGGAATTTCAAAATATTAACTCAGGCTTGCCTTTTCCGGTACATGTTTCTGATATAGCGTCCGGATCATATATATTGAAAATTACGACCGATGATACGGTAAGCAGTCAGCGACTTATTAGAAACTAAGTATTGAATATTTATAAAAAAGCCCGGTTCTTTTGAACCGGGCTTTTTTTTGCCGGTTCTATTATACCTGAACTTTCGCAAAAATAGACTGGAATATAATTGAACCATCAATGTTTCCAAGAGTTGGATCGGCAGCACGCTCAGGATGAGGCATCATACCAAATACATTTCCGGTTACATTGGATATGCCTGCAATATTATTTAATGAGCCGTTAGGATTGGAATCATCAGATACACTACCTGATTCATCGCAATATTTGAAAAGAACCTGCTTGTTAGCAATCATTGAATTTAAAGTGTCATCATCGGCAAAATACCTTCCTTCACCGTGAGCGATTGGTATCTTCAATACTCTATTCGGTTCGATCAAGGAAGTTATCAAAGAATTCTGATGTTCAGCACGTATGTAAACATTACTGCACAGGAACTGATGGTCCGGATTGTGCAATAGTGCACCGGGCAATAAGCCTGCTTCACATAAGATTTGAAACCCATTACAGACACCAAATACAAACCCGCCTTTATCGGCAAATTCAATAACTTCCTTCATAATTGGAGAGAAGCGTGCGATCGCACCAGACCTGAGATAATCGCCATAAGAAAACCCTCCCGGCAGGATGATTAAATCACAACCTTGCAGATCATGGTCCTTATGCCAAAGCCGAACCACATTCTGTCGCATATTTGTTTTTAAGACATAAATCATGTCTTCATCACAATTGGAGCCCGGGAATACTACTACACCTGTTTTCATGCCCTAAAGGTAAGAAATTCTATTGCTAAAGAATATATAAACAAAATATCCTGAATTTTTCAAATCTAAATTCAGGATAAAAATGAAGCTATAACCAGGTATGCAGAAGTAAAAAAGTGGCCTGAAAGCTGAAGGAATAGAAAACATAAAAAAGTCCGCAATAAATTGCGGACTTACTCCTTAACACAACAATTAAACTTTCCTATAGCTATCCAATTTTTTCATCAACTCTTTCCTGGCATTATGAATCCTAACCTTTACCGTTCCAAGAGGTATTTTTAAAAAACTTGCAATCTCTTCATATTTATATCCTCGATAACTCATGAGAAACGGAGTCTTCAGGTTGTCATTTAATCCACCTAATGCTTTATTGATCTCAGTCATAACAAGATTTCCTTCTCCATCATTTCTGTGTGTTACTGATGAAGAATTAATAAAATATTGATTGTCGGTAGGGTCATTAAATATATTTGACTTAACAGCTCTTCGATACTTATTGATGAAAATATTTTTCATTATTGTGTATAACCATCCTTTTAGGTTAGTCCCTTCCTGAAATTTTTCTTCATTCACAAAGGCTTTTAACATCGTCTCCTGCACCAGATCATTCGCATCATCCATATCATGTGTTAGCTTTAATGCATAAGCTCTCAACGGACGTGATTCTTCCGATACTTTATTTTTAAATTCTTTTACTTCCGGATTTAGTTTAGTGTTTTTCATGGTTCGCTCCTTCCGTCTTTATTCTTTAATTAATTAAATGTCCTTTTAATATAAATTAGTTTTGTCATGATTTCATCATTTCATAGTTCAGTTATTTTTCAATATAAACTTGTACTATTTCAATATTTGAAATGCCTCTTAAAAATGACACAATCATAAATTAAGAACGTTTTGTTACCGACTTCATTGTACAAGAACCGAACCAAATTTAAATTCAGAATAAAGTAGAAATTCACCTCAGAAAAGGCTTTTATTTCGATGGAATTAAGTCGAAAATGGCATTGAAAAACTTAAACATCCCTGTATAGGTAAAATGGAGCATCCCGTTAACAGTTTTTAACATTAGCAGCTCTGTTCCTGAGCGACGCTTCAGTCAAAGCTATAGAACCACGTCGGTCACAAAGCCGGAAAAGTTTTTAATAAAATTTACGTGTCAGCACTTTTTGAAATTCACGTTGTAAAATTAAATCAGCTAACGAAGAATAAAAAGTGATTGGATCATGCCTCTCCAGTAATTCCGAAAATTTGGATTCTTCTATATCCACACGATAAAGTAATTGCTGAAATTGTCCTGAATGATCATTATATAACTCAGAAAGTATAGGAATAATTTGTTCTT
The DNA here is from genome assembly GCA_035341855.1 of Bacteroidia bacterium. Lineage (GTDB taxonomy): Bacteria > Bacteroidota > Bacteroidia > AKYH767-A > 2013-40CM-41-45 > QQVM01. Next base: position 60,644 of record DAOQWA010000014.1, on the reverse strand, counting down.
TCAACTCGTCATATGCTATCAATTCATTCCCACTAAATTTAATTTCAAAGCCTGCCATATTAAAATCCTTCATTACCTGAGCTGCAGTATCACGAATAATTTCAAAATCCTGTCGATATTTTTCAATATCAAAATCCATCCCTTACTCCTGTTTATTATTAAAATCTATAACCAGCCGTTTCACAGGGCGGTCATTTATCAAATGTTCTTCAATAATTTCGGCTACATCATTTTCATTAACTGCTCCATAAAATACACCTTCAGGATAAACCACCAAGGCCGGACCATGTTCACAGGCATCAAGGCAGCCGGCTTTCTGTGCTCTTATCTTTGTATTCAAATTCTTTTCCTTGAGAGCTTTTTTAAAAGCTGAAACCAGATTCAAACCACAGGCTTCGCCACAAGATTTTTTGGCATCGGCAGGGCGTTGATTTGTACAAATAAAAACGTGCTTTTCAAATTTCATCATACAAAGATATTCAGATTTACACTCTAAATATTCATCTTCTATATTATTAAATAAAAATGGGGGACCATAAGACATGATCCCCCATTAAAAATATTAAATAAAAACTACATTTTAATGATCTTCTGTACAACAGAAGTTCCATCGATGCTTAGTTTTACAAAATAGATTCCTGTTTCCGCATCATTAAAAGTATAGTTATGATTTCCGGCAACTTGCTTTTCATCAAGACTAAATACTTTAACTTTTTCGCCAATCAGATTAAACACTTCAAGAGAAACAACTGAAGAGTTGTTTAAGCTGTATTCAATAGTTGTATTGTTTGTGAAAGGATTCGGATAAACATTAAAATCAACTGCAGCCGGAGTAGTAGCTACTCTTGTACCTGCTCTTACGAAAACTGCATAGTCTTCAACTTGTCCAAAGCTAAGGTCAAGACAAGGTTCAGGAGTAGGGTTACCGCTGAAATCAGAAGCTAAACGTAGACGTAGTGGTTGTCCTTCAACTGCACTAGATGGGATTGTGAAATTACCAAGGTGGAAAGTCAATGCAGAGTCAGCGAAAATTAATTCGGTTACCGGATCAAGTGCACCATCATTATTCCAGTCGATCCAGGCTCTTACGAGTTCAGAATAAGTGAACCCTGTTGAAACAGAAATAGAATAAGTATCCAGTTTATACAGATCCATAAATTCAGTACAAGCGTAATCCTGGTATCCTTCGATAGCATCGAACGTGGTGTTGTCTATGCTCAGTGTAGGGTGATTACCGATGCGCACATTGGTAATTCCGATACCGCAGCAATAAGCTGTAGTTACAGGATAACATGATGTTGGTTTTGGTCCTGTGATCACTACAGGTACATTGCTCATGACAACTGTGTCACTGCCGGCAGCATTGCTTGCTATAAGAGTAATAGTAACTGTCCCATTAGCACTGTAATGGTATGAATGATTAGGATCTGAAGATGTTCCAGTACCATCACCAAAATCCCATGAGTATGAAGTAGGTGTATTAATTGAAGTTGAGGTAAACACAAATTCACCAGTACAAGTATTTGGAACATATGTGAAATCAACACATGGGTTTTCAGCAACTGTTAGCGTACAAGGAACAGTTTTTGTCAGATTAAGCGGGTCGTTAGATGTTATGGTAAGGTTAGTGTTATAATTTCCACCAACTAAAGTACCACTGTTAAAAGTTAATGTGATTGTTGTACTTCCTGCCGGAGCAACAGTGCCTGAAGTAGGTGAGGCTGATAACCATGTTGGAGATGATCCAAGGTTAAAAGTTAAGTCCGTACCACCTGTGTTATCTATTGTAAATGTAGCAGTAGTACTTGCACCGCAAGCTTGCAGAGCTTTAGAAACACTTGTAGGGTTAGTTACAATTGCAGGAGCTGCAAAGGTTGTACCGGTGACACAAATAACTGTATCAATATCGTTGTTTGATATTTGAATATATTCATTGAAAGTACCTACAGTAGAAGAATTGAATGTTGCTGTAACAGTCATGAAGCCTCCCGGCAGCACGAAATTATCAACCGATGTAGCCGTAAATTGTACTCCGGTTGATGATAAGCTGTTAATGATTAAAGAATCACAACCTTCGTTCAAGATATCAAAAGTAGCTGTAGCTGATGTATGCTGCATAATAGTTCCAAAATCAAGACAAGCGGTATCAGAAAGAGCAATTGCAGGATCACCGGCAACTGTCAATGTACATGGCACAAGCACAGTAGGATTTACAGGGTCATTGCTGGCTATGGCTATGTTTGAAATATAAGTACCTGCAGCAAGTCCTGTTGTTTGGAATGTAACAACAACACTGGAAGTACCAACGGCAGTAACTGTGTCAGAGTTTACACTAAGTGAAATCCAGGACGCCAGACCGTTTTGTCCACCCCATGATATAGCATTGGCGATCGCTTGTGAACTATTTACGGCAGAAGTATAGTAGTCAAAAGCAAGGAAAATAGCTTTTCCTGAACCATACTGACGGGTAGTGATGATGTCTCCATTTGGATCAGTTGCAATTGCATCTTTGTCAACGTTGGTAATATTGTAGGAGAATGTTGCGCTAGGAGCAGTAAATGTTGGAGTAAGACCGGCAGCCAAAGGATGTGCAGCATTGATAACTGTCACGTTATTTCCTGTAGCATTTTCTATATAGTTACCACTGAATACTCCTGTGTTAAACATACAATCTGCATTCGAAGAGAAGGAACCGCACCATACCACACTACCTCCATTATTAAGGAACTGACGAATGACAGGGCCTAAAGTTGTCCAGACTGCAGGATCTCCAAGTTCCTGTTCAGGGATCAGGAGGACATTTTTGCCGACCAACAACCCTTGCAGTGTACCTGCATTCGTAGTAGCAGTCGTTGTTAATGTATAGTTTGTAAAGAACTGATTTATGGCAGCGATCGTACGAGGGAACTCAGCGAATAAATCTGTCCCATATGACATTGCCAAAACTCTTACGGATGAGTTTGTAGAACCATCTGTACTATAAACAAGTTGACCACCCCCTACATTACTAACGTCAAGGTTAAATGTAACAACATCACCACACATTACATTTGCAACCAAAGAGTCAGGTGAAACTGAAATTTGAGGTGCGGCCTGAACTGTTATTGACGAAGTAGTAACATTGGAATCAACACATGAATAAGCTGTCAGGGTAACTGTATATGTTCCGGGAGCACTGTAAGCGTGAATCGGGTTTTGTGATTTTGCTGTATCCCCATCACCGAAATCCCAAAGCCATCTTACAGGACCACCTGCACTCAGGTCTGTGAACTGAACATCGGTAAGTAGTGGAGGGTTTACATTGGACATGCCAATAGCAGCAGTAGGTGTCATGCTAGGTGCAATTACAGATGACCATGTACAAGCAAATCCGCTATCAACAATTGATACATCCGACCGCCAAATAATAAGCATGTTTCCGGAAGTAGCAGTAACAGGTGCAGGAATTGTTGTTCCTGCAGTATTCATTAGCTGAAGACCTGCAGTTGTTGTTCCATCGTAAACTGTAAAAAAGTCAAATCCTGATTCAGTTGCGAATTTCTGGAAAGTCAGTGTGATGCTAGTCGCACAAGGAGGACTGATCAACAAAGTACAGTTTTCATTCACCTGATACACATCGTTTGGACCACCTGTATCGTAAAGCGTGCCAATAGAATCTTGTGTTGTAGAGATAGAACAAATGTTGTAAGTACCTTGAGCTGTGGCTGAAAGTTGTGTCATCAGCAACAAAGCAAAGACAGCAAACACATTGAGTAGTAGTTTTTTCATAGCGGTCTGGGTGATTTTTTTGTATTCCCAAATGTAGGACATTTTTTTTAAAATACAATCCGGCAAATGTCTGAAAAACATGGAAAATGACCCATTTCGGCAGCTTTGGTTTTACCAACTTTTAGAGATGATTAACCAACTAAAAACCTACATTCGTCCTGAAAAGCTTTATAGCTATAGCCAGTAGGATTATTCCGAAAACTTTACGAAGGATACTAATCCCGGCAACGCCCAACATTTTCTCAACTCTGTACAGGTTTCGGAGGACGACAAATACAACAAACAAGTTGAGAATGATCCCAATAATTATGGTAGGAATATTATAAACTGCCCGAAGTGATAATAAGGTTGTCATGGTTCCGGTACCTGCTATCAGGGGAAAAGCTACAGGGACTATTGAAGCTGTTGAAGGGATCTCATCTTTATATAAGCGAATTCCCAGAATCATTTCCAGAGCCAAAAAGAATATAACCAATGATCCGGCAATGGCAAAAGATTGAACATCCACCCCTAAAAAATTCAAAAGTGTTTCTCCAAGGAAGAGAAATCCAATCATGATCAACATGGAAACAATCGTTGCCTGTGCCGATTTGATATGACCTACGCGCTTTTTAACTTCCAGCAATACAGGAATGGACCCAACCACATCAATTACAGCAAATAAAATTGTTGTAACTGTCAGTATATCACGCAGATTAAACTCCATGTATAAACAAAATATAGGTATGAATTAAATCAGAGTTACGGATCGACATAAAAATTCCGGTCGATATCTGCATAACTATCTTTCAATCAGGTCGTGATCACAAGTGAATTATTATAGCAGAACTACTATAATTTTTATGAGCTAAACTATCCGTTCAGAGCTTCGGCACCAGCTACGATTTCAAGAATCTCATTCGTAATAGCCGCTTGTCTGGCTTTATTGTAAGACAATCGAAGTTCACGTAACAATTCGCCGGCGTTATCAGTTGCCTTGCTCATGGCTGTCATTCTAGCACCATGTTCAGAAGCATTTGAATCCAGCACTGCTTTATATAATTGAACGCGGATAGACTTAGGCATTAGCTCAAGAACCAGAGCTTCTTTGTCAGGTTCGAAAATGTAATCATTCTGAACTTTAACTTCAGTTTTTTCAGGAGCACTGATTGGCAACATTTGTTCAATCGTTACATACTGAACTGCTGCATTTTTAAACTGATTATAAACCAGATCAACCCGATCATAGTCTCCTTTTTTAAATTCATTCATTACCTCGTCAGCCACGGCAGCCACAGATTCAAAGTCGAGGTTATTAAAAAGATTATTACGATTCCCGCCATAAACAGCAGGAGTTTTACTAAAGAAATCACTCGCTTTTTTTCCTATACACAACACTTTTACATTGCCTTCTTTAGTTTGTACTGCATAATTCTCACGAAGTAATTTGTTTACTGCACGAATTATTCCGGCATTAAATGCACCGCACAAACCACGATTAGAATTTACGGCAATGATTAAAACTTTATTGACCGGACGAACTTTAGCAAGTTCACCACCTGCACTACCATCCATGGTACCGGAAATGTTCTCCATGATCTCACGAAGTTTTCCTGCATAGGGACGCATAAGAGTTATCGCATCCTGAGCACGACGCAACTTGGCAGCGCTCACCATCTTCATCGCCTTCGTAATCTGTTGAGTGGAGATGACTGAAGTTATTCTATTACGTACCTCTTTAAGATTTGCCATTGTCCTTTATGATCTGAAAAACGTCCGGATATACTTTAGAATATATCCGGACGATTATGCTTATTAGTTTGTTTTGTACTTCGGACTTAATTCACCCGACACTTTCTCCAGAACGGAAGTAATACTATCGTCGAATTTTCCGCTGCGGAGTGCATCAAGAGTTCCGCGATGCTGAGCATCGAGAATACCCAGGAATTCAGATTCAAATTCTTTCACCCTTGCTACCGGAACATCTCTGAGTAATCCTTTTGTTCCACAGTAAATAATTGCAATTTGTTTTTCAACTGACATTGGAGAATACTGTCCTTGTTTAAGAATTTCCACGTTACGGGCACCTTTGTCAAGAGTAGCTTTTGTGCTTGCATCAAGATCGGAACCGAACTTCGAAAAGGCTTCTAATTCGCGGAACTGAGCCTGATCTAACTTCAGTGTACCTGCAACCTTTTTCATGGATTTAATCTGAGCGTTTCCACCAACACGTGATACAGAGATACCAACATTGATGGCAGGGCGAACACCCGCATTGAAAAGATTAGCTTCCAGGAAGATCTGACCATCAGTAATGGAAATTACGTTTGTCGGAATGTATGCCGACACGTCACCTGCCTGTGTTTCAATGATCGGAAGAGCAGTAAGAGAACCGCCACCTTTGACTTTACCTTTCAGTGAATCCGGAAGATCATTCATTTGAGCTGCGATAGCATCTGAGTTAATGATCTTTGCTGCACGCTCAAGTAGGCGAGAGTGGAGGTAAAATACGTCTCCTGGATACGCTTCACGTCCCGGTGGTCGGCGAAGCAAAAGAGAAACCTCTCTATAAGCTACGGCTTGCTTTGACAGATCATCATAAACGATCAATGCCGGGCGTCCGGTATCACGGAAAAACTCTCCGATAGCAGCGCCTGCCATTGGTGCAAAAAATTGCATGGGGGCAGGAGTAGATGCTGTAGCGGCTACAATAACGGTATAAGCCATGGCACCGGCCTCTGTAAGTGTTTTTTGTATCTGAGCAACCGTAGAACCCTTTTGACCTACTGCAACATAAATACAAAATACCGGTTCACCTTTATCATAAAATTCTTTTTGGTTGATAATGGTGTCGATAGCGACAGCTGTTTTTCCTGTCTGACGATCACCGATGATCAATTCACGCTGACCACGACCGATTGGAATCATAGCATCGATCGCTTTGATACCTGTTTGCAAAGGTTCGGTAACCGGTTGACGGAATATTACACCGGGTGCTTTTCTTTCGATAGGCATTTCGAACAATTCACCTTTGATAGGACCTTTTCCATCGATCTGCTCACCGAGGGTATTTACCACACGACCGAGCATTCCTTCACCAACTTTAATAGATCCGATCTTTCCGGTGCGTTTAACTACATCGCCTTCTTTAATATCGTTAGAGGCTCCCAGCAAAACGGCTCCAACATTATCCTCTTCAAGGTTCAATACGATACCTTGTAATCCGTTTGCGAATTCAATAAGTTCACCGGATTGAACTTTGTTAAGTCCATAGATACGAGCGATACCGTCTCCAACCTGGAGGACAGTACCAACTTCTTCCAGTTCCTTTTCTGTCTTGAAGCCTGCAAGCTGCTGACGCAGTATTGCGGAAACTTCATCGGGTCTTACTTCAGCCATTTCTTTGCTTGTTTAAATTTGAGTTATTCTTAGGGTGTTTTTGTAGAGACAAAAACTAGTTTCTTGCTATGTATGGATTGGTAGAGAATTTTCTCGCCAGTTTTTTTAAGTCTGATGAAATACTTCCATCGAACTGTTTATCACCAATGCGAATGATAAATCCACCAATCAGATTTTTATCAATTTTTTCATTGAGTTCCACTTCTGAATTGTTGCTGCCTCTCAATAATTCATAAACTTTAGCTCTGAGGGAATCATCAAGACCTACAGCAGATGTAATTTCTGCTGTACGAATACCGTTGAGTACTTTATACTGTTCAGTATATGCCTTTGAAATATCAAAGAGGAACTTTTCTCGACCTTTGCTTGTGACAGTCTCAAAAAAACTTATTGAGAGCTTGGTCATTTTTGAACCAAACAATGCCTTTAATATTGCCAGCTTCTTGTGAGATGGCACCATAGGGTTACGAAACAAAACAGGCAGCTCCCGATTTTCTGAGCACACAGATGCAAAGAATTTCATATCAGCATTCACTTCATTCAACACGTTCATTTCTTTTGCGAGGCTGAGTAAAGACTTTGCATAACGTTTGGCAACAACTGTATCTAACATGGATGATCTTTTACCGGTTATTAATTCCTGTTTCTTGCAATTTTAGTTCAGATTAATATCGTCCATCAGATTTTGCATCAGCGATCTTTGTTTTTCATCACGACTCAATTCCTGACGAAGAATTTTTTCTGCAATTTCTATTGACATGGTAGCTACAGAGTTCTTTAACTCTGTAATTGCAGCCATTTTTTGGTTGTTGATAGCTTCCTGAGCCTGAGCAATCATTTTACTTCCCTCTGCCTGAGCTTTAACCTTAGCATCAGCGATGATTGTATCTTTCGCCTCACGCGCTTCTTTCAACATCAAATCTCTTTCTGCACGAGCCTGACGTAAAAGTATCTCACTATCGTCTTTTAATGCTGCCATTTCTTCTTTTGCTTTCTTGGCAGCATTTAAAGCTTCAGCAATTGAAACTTCGCGTTCTTTCAATGAGTTCATGATCATTGGCCATGCAAATTTCCCTAAAATGAACAGGACGCATAAGAATGATATGGTCATCCAAAATATGAGGCCGATTTCCGGTTTTATTAGTTCCATGATATGCTATTTTTTAATCGATTGATTTTTTTGAATTTCTGAAACAAGGATATGGTATGACCAACCGTCATACCGTATCCGAGTAAAAGCATTAGCTCTTGAAGGTAACCAACAGGCCGACTACCATCGCGAAGAAGGCAGCACCTTCAACGAGAGCAGCGGTAAGGATCATGTTTGCGCGAATATCGCCTGATACTTCAGGCTGACGTGCGATGGCTTCCAAGGCGGAACCACCGATACGTCCGATACCAACACCTGCACCAAGTGCAGCAAGGCCGGCGCCTAAAGCAGCGACCCCGTAACCGAGACCCAAATTGCCTGCTTCCAGAAGAATTGAAGATAACATAGTGTATATATATTTAAGGGTTAATAAAAATTCAATTAAACAATGGCCGCTTCTGCAACATTAGCATGTGTTCCTTCCTCATGATGATCATGATGATGCTCTTCAACAGCAGCTCCAAAATAGATCGCTGAAAGAAGGGTGAAGACATAAGCCTGCAAGAATGCAACAAGTAATTCAAGCATGGTCATGAATACGACAAATGCTACAGATAACACAGAAACTCCGAATCCCAACCCGGTATTCATTTCACCGAAGATGAAGATCAGACTGAAGAAGGATAATGCAATGATATGTCCGGCAGTAATATTTGCAAATAACCGGATCATAAGAACGAAGGGGCGAAGGAAAATCCCTAGTATTTCAATTGGAGTAAGAAGGAACAAAACCCAAACAGGAACACCCGGCATGGCGAATATGTGGTGCCAATAATTTTTATTAGCGATGAACAGAGTAATTAAAAATGTAAAAGCAGCAAGGGTCAACGTAACAGCAATATTGCCTGTCAGGTTAGCTCCTCCCGGTAAAATTGGTACTAAACCGAGCAAATTGTTAATCCAAATAAAGAAAAAGACGGTTAGTAAAAATGGCATGAACTTCATGTATTTCTTTTCTCCGATACTTGGACGGGCAATCTCATCTCTGACAAACAGGATCAATGGCTCCATAAAAGATTGCATTCCTTTTGGAGCCTGGCCCTTTCTTCGTGAGTAGGATTTTGCAACCGATAAAAACATCCAAAGCATCAGAGCTATACTGAAAAATAATGCTGCAACATTTTTTGTAATTGAAAAATCAAAAAATTCATGACCGGCTTCAGCTACAATTTTATTCTTTTCATTAAGTGAATATCCATTGTAAGATGCATGTCCGTGTTCAAAACGAGAAGATGAAAACACTTCTAAGCCTCTGCTTGAGGAATAGATGATCACCGGTAAAGGCATGGATACATGTCCAAAGAGATGCCAATCATGTGAATCACCGATATGCTCCATTATGGAAGCTCCCGGGTCAAATTTATTTTCCGTATGAGTCTCCTCACCTGCTTCTGTATGAGCTTCTTCACTTGCTATTACTTTTCCCGAAAAAAGGAAAAACAACACAAGGGTAAAAAACAGTCTTACCTTCGAAACTCCCGCATTATGAATCAGTTGCAACATATCACCAGTGGTCTTTTTAAAAGAGAGCGCAAAAGTACTACTTTGGCTCGAATCAACAAACAAATTGTCATATTAGCAGGAAAAAGTTGATTTATTACCTCTTGAAAATCAGATAATTACGAGTCGGCCTTATTTTTATTTATCACCAATCTTTTCGGCATAAAAAGTTCGTAAAAAGATGGCTTCTATTGAAAAAAAATAATATTTAAACGGAGTTGAATTGTGACAGAGAAAGAAAAACAATAAGCCGATGAGATGGGGAAATAAATGTTTGATCAATTTTCTCAAACAACGAAGGAATCAAGATTTCTAAGGTATTTCTCGTCAAAATATGCACCCAATCCGGGTTCATCCTGAATTCTGATCATGCCTTTATCCGAATATTGAATTCCTCCACTGACAAAATCTTGAGAAAACATCAGTGGAGTATCAAAATCGATGTATGGAGTTTCTTTACAGGCCATTGCCAGATGGGCGGCTGCTGTAAATCCAAGTCTGGATTCGAGAAAGCCCCCGATTTGCAAAGGCATGTTGTTTGACTCAGCGATTCTGATAATTTTCATGGCAGTTGATATTCCTGCAGATTTTCCGAGCTTCACATTAAATGAATCACAAGCTTTGAGTGACACCAATTTTTGTGCATCTTGGTGATCGAAGCAGGATTCGTCGCTCATGATCGGTATGTTGCTCAGGTTTCGTAAATCTTTTAAGAGTAAATAATCTTTACGAGAAATAGGTTCTTCGCAATGTTGAATATTAAAGGGTTCCAATTTGGGTAATATGCCTGCGGCATCCGAAAAACTCCAGCCTTGATTAGCGTCAATTCGTAAAGGTATTTCATTTGCGACTCTGTCCCTGATAGCTTTAATTCTGTCGAAATCTTTTTCCATTGAGTCTCCCAACTTAACCTTTATAACAGGAAATCCTGCGCTTACAATTTTTTCAGCATCAGCAACCATCTTTTCTGAATTCGCGAGGCTAACTGTATAGTCGGTGAACAAATTTTTATTTTCAGTACCTCCCAAAAATTTATACAAAGGAAGACCTGCATGTTGAGCTGCAAGGTCGTGTAGTGCAATGTTAAAAGCGCTTTTTATGCTTGTGTTTCCAAAAATATAAGAGTCCATCAAGGCCGAGCATTCACAGATGAGAAGTGGGTTTTGTCCTTTCAATAGTTTTCCAAATTCTATTCCGACCGAAAAACAGGTATCGCTGGTTTCTCCATGAATGCTCCGAAAAGGGCTTCCTTCACCGTAGCCTTTTCTTCCGGAACTATCCAGTATCTCTACGATGATATTCTCTGCGTATTCCAATTTACCCAAAGAAATAATGAATGGTTCTTTCAGTTTTACCGATGACTTAAAAATTCCGACTTGCAGGATCTGTGCTTTTTGCATGGATCAAAATTTGTTCATTCTCAATTCAACTGAAGAGCTAATATGATTTAATCTTTTCTGAAAAACACTGCATAATAATGAAGCCAAAAATGGTTATAAAAATATACCGCCTGGTTTTAATTTTTTCGAAACTGCTTCCAGGCTACTGCAACCTCGAAAGCTGTAAAGATGAGATAATAAATCAAAAAACTAATAATGAACCGGATGGCGTCTTCTTTATTAAACAGGGCATAGATAATGATGATTCCCATGTGCAGCAACAACTTAAATGTTGTGGAGGCCATATAATAGCGAATAAATACCTGCGGACGCCCTTTGGATGTCTTGACTAAGCCAATATGAAAGATCAATGTGATAAACACAAAGTAAAATAAAAGAGACCAGGTAACGGAGTCCAACATTTCACCATAAGCTGAAGTAGAGAACAGAAAAGCTCCGGCAACTAATGCACCGGTCAGCGCTGTTAACAAGACAATATAATTTTTCATAAAGCAGGTGAACAAAGAACCCCGCGCATTTGCGAGGGGCTTATTGATTTATTTTTTTAAAAAATCTTTTATGCTTAGATAAATAGCAATGCCAACTGACAATAAACTCAGCGTGAGAGTAAAAACAGGGATTTTCAATTCCAGGTACTTGTCTAAATAATAACCACCAAAAACTCCCAGACCTATGATGATGAGCATTTGTGTACCCATCGATGCATAGCGCATGTAGGAAAAATCAGGCTGTTTTCTCTTTGGCGTTTTCTGCGGGCTTGTCGACATACTTGATATCCTTAATGACAGGTCCCATGTTACAAGATCCGGTAAATGTTGCACCTACTTCAACAACGAGTTTTCCGGTAACAATGTCGCCAATAATCTTTGCGGAAGATTTTAGAAACAAAAGATCAGAAACACTCATCTTACCTTTTACTGTTCCGGACAGATCAGAGTTTTGGCAAGTTACGTCTCCATCAACCGTTCCTGTTGATCCAACAACGACTTTTGCTTTTGAAACGACTTTCCCATGAACGGTTCCGTCAATTCGAATGTCACCATTTGAACGTACATCACCTTCGATTACTGTTCCGGCACCAATTAAATTGATCGAAGCGGTTGTGTTTTCAGAACTTTTTCCGGGAACACCGGCGTTCTTTTTTTCTTTGTTATTGAACATGTTATTTCCTGTTGAAAAATTAAAGACAATCCCCTCTGAATTCTCTAGGTTTTTTAAAAAGGTTTACAAAGTTAACACAATATTTATGCGATGCAAAGCCAAGTTATCAGGCCTTCATTCAAGAAACAAAGTCTTGTAAACCAGGAGTTTAAATAGTTAGTAACAAGTTTTGTTAGTCTATATTAACAAGGAGTTTTCAAAGCTTGTATTTTAGGCTAAAAGTACACTATTTTCTATGCCTTCTTGTTGAAAAAGCCGTTGATTCCTTACAGGCAAAACAAGGCCACAAAATTTTTTTAAAGAAAGTCTCTGAATATCAAAAAAATACGGAAAAACCTGTTTATCGATAAAAAGGTCGATAAAATTCGTCGTATTCATTTGTATTCTTTTCTCTCAGGAGCGTAGGAAAATTATTAATTGAGATAACAAACTGTTCATAAGCATTAGGATTAATGTTGCCATAAATCTCGTCATGATTATAAATGTGTTTGTTGTACTCAAGTGCCTCTTTTTTATTCTTAAAGGATTTTACGATAACCACCTTCTTTCTGTGGTCAAACATCAGGTCCGAGATATTATAGTTATTGGTTCCGTAATATTTACCATTAAAATCTGACAGCTTCGTTTTGAGCTTAAGCCCGTCAACTTCTCCACCTACTGCCTGAAAAATTATGATTACATAATGCATGGTATCAGGCAAGTAGTTGTACAATTTGATATTTGATAATGAATCAGTAGCCGGGGGTAGAGGTATAACAGATGTTGTAGCACCAGAGCCGGAATCAGTTGAAGCGCCTTTCATTCCACGGATATAATCCAATATTATCTGGGCTTCATCTTTTACCGGATCATTTGAATAGTTCCGAACGATGTCAAGTAATGAGGCTTCAAACATTGCGATTGGTTGAGTTCTACCAACGGCTAAAGTTTTAAGCATATCGAATTTAGGTGTCAGGGGATTCAGTGGAAATTTAACATCAGCCTGAGCCTTGCGCTGCATAACAGTTATGTAATCTCCGCTTAAATATTTGTGATATGTCTCTTCGTAGAAGATCTCAAGACTGGATCTTTTTCCTGCAAGATCCTGAGCATAATTTGGGTTTCTTATGATCTCAGCATATTCGGTGTCGGCGTACTTTGTAAGAATCAGATTTTTGTACACGTTTGCTTTAGCGGAATTTCCATCTTGATTGTAAATACGGTATAGCTGATAATATGACTGGACTTCAAATCTGTTGCCAGGATACTTTTGAAGAAGTGTTTCAAACATTTCAGCGGAGGCTTTTAGGTCGTTGAGCTGCTCCCTGTATATCATTGCTGCATTATAATATGCATCGATTATTTTTGTTGTGGATTTTTCAATGTCTTCAGGTGTTTGAGGAACTCCTTTTAACATATCCCCCCTCTTCTTTTGTGCAGCAAGAACCGGATCCTTTATTTCAACCTCAACAGTCGTTGAGGTATCGGTTCCTTCCTGTTCAAAACCGGTTGCCAAGACAGTGGCTTTGCTACTACGTCTCCAGTTGTCTTCCAGCTTTCTTTTTCCCCATTTCTTTTCAAACTCATTGAAGCCAAAACTAATGGCCTGAGGATTATAAAAGTACCAGTTAGACCCTGAGGCTCTGTTGAAAGTATTAATTTCCTTTGAATTAGCCGGACTAAAAATTGTATTTACCTGCTGCTCTGCATCCAACTTTTTTTGTTCTGCAAGGGCCAAAGAATCTTGTCGCAGTTTATCATTGATGAGTGTATTGAGCTGTTCGGGCGTCATTTTACTAAGTGCCTGCAGGCTATCTTCAACTTCAATGGTCTTAAGATATTTCACTAATCGAGTGAGGCTGTTCCTGATGGTAAGCGTTTCGGTATAATCAGGATGATCATTGCTGAGATTAGTGATACAACTATCATAGTACAGTTGTGCATTTTTATAATCAGGTCTGGCGAAATAAATTTTGGCAAGGGCCAAATAAGAAATCGCTTTCTGATTTTGATTTCCTACACTTGACTGAATTGACTTATTCAGCAATCTCATTTCTTCAGGCTCATTGCCTTCTTTTTCTGCGAGTCCTGCCAGTGCAAAATATATCTGGTCAAGGTATTCAAGATTCTTTGGATCCTTTTCCATTTTGGTTAATTCCCTCCTCACCATCTCCCCGCCCTTGCCTCCTCCATCAGAGCATCGGGCCCTATTGATTCTGGCATTAAAATCCATTTCATAAGGAGGGTTCTTCTTTATTACTTGAGTATACAAGTCAAATGCTTTCTGATACTCCTCTTTCTGTTGATAAAGCTGAGCAAGGATGAACATAAAACGAATCCTGTCAGTTCTTTTTGGAGCTTCCTTGTATGCTATTTCAAGGTGATCGATAGTTTTATCGAAATTTTTCGTTTGGAGATAAAAGTCTGCATTCACGGCTGCTAATTCCCAAATCTTCTTTTTAGGAAAATCCTTCTGATTTCGCAGGTAGTCCAGTTTGTTTTCTGCTTCACGAAGCATGGTTAGCTGCAGATAACATTTAGCCAGCCACATGGAACCAAGATGACGTGTTGGGGATTTTTTGTATGTTACTTCAACATATTGAAAAGCTTCAATGGCTTCAAAGTATTGATGCTTATAAAAAAGTGCTTGTCCGTACAAAAGCCAGTTATCATCTATCCACTTCTCGGAATCCGGCTTTTCATTTCCTCGTTTATCCAGAATGGTATGTCTTTGGATAACTGTTCCCAAACGTTTCATGGCATCATCCATCTGGGGGTAAATAGCCTTGGATTTTTCGGAATTGGCATATTGAAAAACTGACAGAGTTCGATCGTACTTGTTTTCATGTGAGGCTGCAAGTCGATCGACGCCGTCCTGTACCTTCAAGCCGGCATTATAGTAACCATTATAATGTGCGGAAAGGTTATGAAATCTTCTGTTCACCCAGGTATCTTTTGTATTCGAACACGAAGACCAGAGTAAAGAAAATAAGATAAGGAAGGAGCCGGAAGCTATTATCCGACGCAGAAAACGGAATGAAATCATCAATTGTTCAATAACTCTAATTCTGCAATTTTATTTTTGAAACGTTCGCAAGATAAGACTATTCTAGCAGGAACGGAGGCCTAATTCCCGGAAATTCTCCTAACTTTTGTGTTTGAATGCGAATTGACGTAGGTTTGAAAAGATTTGAATGATGGCTAACAAAAATAACAGAAAGTGGTTTCGAAGGCTTAAAAGCAGGTATCGCCTTGTGGTGATGAACGACGAAACCTATGAAGAGAAGGCTTCCTTTAACCTCAGACCTTTGAAGGTCTTTGTCGCGGCCGGCCTGGGAGTGATACTTCTGGTTATATTGACAACCTTCTTAATTGCTTTCACACCATTAAGGGAGTATATTCCGGGATATGCAGACTTAAAAACTCAGAGGAGGGTCTTTAACCTGGTTTTGAGAACCGATTCAATGGAAAAAGCTCTGGCAGCACGAGATCTTTATATAGCTAATATACGGAATGTGATCGATGGAACTGCCGGTATGGACACCTCCGGAATTTCATCTAATGGCATTGTCAAATATGACACTATACATAAGTTGCGCAAATCACAGGAAGACAGCTTACTGCGTCAAGAAATTGAGTCGCAGGATCAATATTCTCTGGCTGTGAGTGACAATGGATCACTTGTTAATTCGATAAAAAGTTTTCTCTTTTTTCCACCCCTGAAAGGAACTGTCACGAATCGATTTGATCCTGTTACCAGACATTATGGAACAGATATCGTTTCAAAACCGGATGAGGTTATCAAGGCTACTCTTGACGGTACGGTTCTTCTGGCCAATTTTACATCTGAAACCGGTTGGGTAATCGGTATCCAACATTCAAACAACCTTTTCTCCTGGTATAAACATAACTCAGCGCTCCTGAAAAAGGTTGGTGATTTTGTAAAAGCAGGTGAAGTAATAGCCGTCATTGGCAACTCAGGTGAGTTAAGCAGTGGTCCACATTTGCATTTTGAACTCTGGTTCAATGGTACTGCCGTGGATCCTCAGAAATATGTTTCATTTTAATTTATGCCATTAAAAAAGGAGAAATGATTCTGTGTGGCTCCCCTGGAATTTGAAGCAATTCAACCATGAAGCATACCCAAACACAAACATTTGCAATTTAACTAGTAAATTGCAGCCTGCATCCGATCAATATATCCAACAAGCAGTATGGGCCTTTTGACAATTCTAAGTATTGCTTTTGCTGCCAGAGTTCACAAAAGGACTCTGGCCTGGAGCAATAGGCCTGTCGAAACTCAAGAGCGCGTTTTTCAATATCTGATAAAAAATGCGCGGGATACAGCATTCGGAACTGAACATCGGTTTCGATCTGTCAAAACCTACGATGACTTTAAGAAACATGTACCGATAAGAGATTACGAGGGTTTCAAGCCTTATATAGACCGGATGATGAGTGCCGAGGAGAATGTACTTTGGAAAGGAAAGCCCTTATATCTTTCAAAAACTTCCGGTACCACTTCAGGAGTGAAATACATCCCAATTACAAAAGAGTCAATTCCGAATCACATCAATTCCACACGCAATGCTTTATTAAGCTACATCCATGAAGGTGGCAATGCTGATTTTTTAAAAGGCAAACTGATCTTTATCTCAGGAAGTCCTGAATTAGATTTAACAAAAAGCATACCCATTGGAAGGCTATCAGGGATAGTAAATCATCATGTGCCGGCATACCTAAGGAGAAATCAATTGCCGACACTCAAAACTAATTGTATAGAAGAGTGGGAAGAAAAGATCGAAGCAATAGCAGAGGAGACTCTAAGAGAAGACATGAGTTTCATCAGTGGAATACCACCATGGGTTCAAATGTATTTCGACAAGTTAACGGAGAAGACCGGTAAAAAGATCAAGGATATTTTCCCAAACTTTAGTTTGTTTGTTTATGGTGGTGTGAACTTTGAACCATATCGAAACAAACTCGAACAAAGCATCGGTAAAAAAATTGATTCGATAGAATTATACCCAACCAGTGAAGGCTTTATTGCCTATCAGAATTCCCAAAAGGAAAATTCATTACTCCTTTTATTAGATACCGGAATATTTTACGAGTTTATTCCGGCAGCTGAGTTTTTTGATCCTAACCCGACAAGGATTTCTATTAAAGATGTCGAGTTGGGAGTAAACTATGTGATTATATTGAATACGAATGCCGGACTATGGGGATACAATTTAGGAGACACGATCAAATTTGTTTCGAAGGATCCTTTTAAAATTATTATTACAGGTCGAATCAAGCATTTCATCTCTGCATTTGGAGAACATGTGATAGCTGAAGAGGTTGAAAAAGCTCTTATGGAAGCAGCCTCCGAACAGCACGCAGAGATCGTTGAATTTACTGTAGCGCCCAAGGTCAGCCCGGAAGTAGGATTGCCTTATCATGAATGGTTTATTGAGTTTCATCGACAGCCTGATGACTTATCTAAATTTGAGGAAAGGCTTGATCAGAGTATGCAAAAGCAAAATATTTATTACAGAGATTTAATTAAGGGGCATGTTTTACAGCCGTTAAAATTACGTGTACTGGAAAAAAATACTTTTATCAACTATATGAAATCAAAAGGAAAGCTGGGTGGTCAAAACAAAGTGCCAAGGCTTTCGAATACCCGGGAAATCGCAGATACACTTGTCTCGCTTGTAGTTTCTTAAGCGATATAATTCCCGGAAAGATCGTCAGAAAGAAAATAAAGGATGTCAGAAAAAAAACGTTTAGCAATACTTGGCAGCGCAGGTTCTATAGGTACTCAGGCTCTCGATGTTGTGCGCCAACAAAGCTCACATTTTGAGGTTGAGGTTTTGAGTACTTTCAACAATGCAGACATACTCATTTCACAGGCAAAAGAGTTTTTACCAAATACTATAGTGATCGGTGACGAAAAAAAATTAACCTATGTCAGAGATGCACTTGGTTCTCTACCCATAAAAGTTTTTGCGGGAGAAGAAGCGCTGGGTCAGGTTGTAAGAATGGATGACATAGATCTTGTTCTAACAGCTATGGTTGGTTATGCAGGATTAGAGCCAACACTTAATGCAATACGTGCCGGGAAACATATAGCCCTAGCCAATAAAGAAACACTCGTTGTAGCAGGAGAGCTTGTCACCAGGCTTGCGCGTGAACATGCTGTCAATATATACCCTGTTGATTCAGAACATTCAGCCATCTTCCAGTGTATGGCAGGAGAGTGGGAAAATAAAATTGAGAAAATCTATCTCACTGCTTCGGGTGGACCTTTTCGTGGCAGAGATAAAAACTATCTGGCTACGGTAGATAAGAGCCAGGCACTCAAACACCCTAATTGGTCTATGGGAGCCAAGATCACGATCGACTCTGCAAGTCTCATGAACAAAGGGCTTGAAATGATCGAGGCAAGATGGTTGTTTGGACTGCATCCCGATAAAATAGATGTCATCATTCATCCGCAAAGTATCATTCATAGTATCGTGCAATTTGAAGACGGGTCGATGAAGGCTCAAATGGGATTGCCTGACATGAAGTTACCTATACAATATGCACTTGGATACCCAAAGAGATTGAAAGCGGATTTCCCAAGATTCGACTTTTTAAACTTCCCGAATCTGAGCTTCGAAAAAGCAGATGTTGACACATTCCGAAATCTTGGATTGGCAATTGAAGCTATGAATAAGGGAGGAAACATGCCATGTATCTTGAATGCAGCAAATGAAATAGCAGTTGAAGCATTTTTAAACGAACGCATAGGATTTTTGGAAATGAGTGATATGATTGCATCCTGCATGCAAAAAGTTTCCTTCATCAATAATCCGCTTTATCAGGATTATGTTTTGACAGATAAGGAAACACGTGCGATTGCCAAAGAATTACTGCCGGTTTGAAGCCCGCAGAGAATTTTCAAATTTCAAAATTAGTGGGTTGTGGCCATCATTTGGAGGCTTCCGGGTACATGGCTCGGAATTTATACGGACAGAAAAGCTACAATTTTATACCCGGTCCTGCATTTAACCGACCAAAGTGGCCTATTCACCAATAATATCCTGCATATTTTAGAATTTTAATATCTTCGTATGACGCTGAAAGCGCCATTTTACAGGTACTGCGCCTTAAAAATCAAATTAAGAATATGAATGATTTCTTCTGTTTGCATCACATTATCCGTGATGTAAAACCTAAAACCTTAGTGTTGTGCAGAAGAATTATTTTTTTTCTCACATTCAGTTTATGTTTATTCAGCCTTTCAGCCAGTAGTCAAATAATTGATACAATTCATTTTATTAATTACAACCTGCTGAATTATCCTGCAGCAGGAGGTTCTTATTCTGCTGACACCACGGCGAGACATCCACACTACAGGACGATCTTTAATTCATTGAATGCTGATATAATAGTAGTTCAAGAGATAAACTCTCAAACGGGGATAGACGGCTTATTGTCAAATGTGCTCAACGCTACTAATAGCATCTATTCTGCAGGCCCATTTATAAATGGATATGATACAGACAATGGGATATTTTTCAAGACCGATAAATTTCACTCTCCTTCTAATACCGCCATTCAAACAGAATTAAGAGATATTAATGAATTCAAATTAGTACACACTCTTTCCGGAGATACTTTGAGAATCTATTCTCTTCACCTTAAAGCTAGCAGTGGTTCAAGTAATGAGGCCCAACGTGCAAGAGAAATTGATAGCTTAAGAAAGGTTACTAATCTATTACCGGCGGGAACTAATTTCATCGTTTGTGGCGACTTCAACATTTATAATTCCACAGAGTCTGCTTATCAAAAATTACTTCAGGTCAGTGGTCCAAATGAAGGGCATTTTATAGACCCAATCTCAATGCCCGGAACATGGAATCAGTTTGCGTACAGAAGTCATCATACACAGTCACCCAGAGTGCGGGCATTTGGCGGAGGTTCCACCGGTGGCTTGGACGATCGTTTTGATCTCATTTTATTCTCTCAGGCAATCAATGATCCGGGAGGAATGGAGTTTGTGCCAAACAGTCAAATTCCATATGGTAATGATGGTGATCTTTATAATGATTCGATCAATAACCCATCTAATTCTTCTGTTTCTCCCGCGATTGCAAATGCATTACACTATGGATCCGATCATTTGCCGGTGATGTCTCAATTCACCATCGAATATAATTTAGGCTCAACACCAACTGATTTTGGTGTAACAGCTCTGTTAGATCCACAAAGTCCTATGTGTTCAAACGGGAATCAGACAATGGCCGTAATGGTTAAAAATTTCGGATCATTGATGGTTGACTTCTCTACATCGAATCTTGATATCACATTACAAGTATCAACACCATCCAGCGGGACTCAGGTTTTTACAGAAAGCCTTACTTCAGGATCAATCAATGCCGGAGCTGTCATGACAATAAATTTTGCTTCTACTCTTGACATGAGTGTAGCAGGCACTTATTCTTTCAAGTGTTACACTACTCAGGCAAATGATGCCAATCACGGAAACGATACTTTATTTTCAGTTCCTATTTCTGTTACGAGTTCAACGACTGCCAGTATTTCGCCTGCAGGGCCAATTCTGATGTGTGATGGCGACTCAACTACTTTGACTGCGAGTGCCGGCATTTCATATTTATGGTCAAATGGTTCGACGAGTCAAAATATCATCGTTCATGATACCGGAAGCTATTCGGTAGAAGTTACAATAGCAGGAGGATGCAGCTCTTCATCAAATACGGTTCAGGTGTCTTTTATCACTGCTCCGGTCAACGGAGTGGTTTTTTATGAGAGTATGGGCACCGTTTCAGGAACAACGTCGATTGCCGGTCATGAGGCTGCTGATGGATTTGACAACGACAATTACACTATGTCCGGAACCGGCGATGTCAGAGTTACTAGTGCATCCTCCGGATATTCCGGAGCTTCCGGTGGTGCCAATGTATTCTTTACTGCACCGGGAAGAATATTTACGATCTCAGGAATAAACACAATCGGATATACAAATCTTCAGTTGTCTCATGGGATGCACAAAAACCAGATTGCATCTGATGGCAGCGATTTGATAGTTGAAATAAGTGTTAACGGCATTGATTTTACCCCTCTCCAACCTGCTTTGTTGAATACGGGAAGCGGAACAGCTACATGGCATTACCGGACTGTTAGTGGAACTATTCCTCAATCTGCTTCTCTAAGTATACAATTCAGGCATAGCAATAATACCACTCAATTTAGGGTGGATGATATAACGCTTAGTGGAACAACAGGATCTCCAATGATCACAGCGAGTGGACCTCTTACATTTTGTCAGGGAGATTCTGTTTTGCTGACGGCACCGGCAGCTAATCATTACCATTGGAATACAGGAGCAACCACACAGGCGATCAATGTAAACAGCAGTGGAACATATTTTGCAACAGTCGACTGTTTTAATACTGATACTGCGACTGTTCTTGTTTCAAATTGTCAGGATGTTACATTAAACCTGAAAACCTTTATTCAAGGCTTTTATATTGGCAATCAAACTATGGTGGCTGTCGCAGACCCTATTTCTAATCCCGGAATCTGTGATACGATAACGGTTGAATTAGCTGAACCAATTAGTCCATATGGAATTTCTCACAGTGTACGATCTGTTCTTGCAGTCGATGGGGCGGGCAGTTTTGTGTTTCCGCCTTCGGTAATCAACAACTCATATTTCATTGTTGTTAAACATCGTAATTCATTAGAAACATGGAGTACAGCACCTGTGAGCTTCAATTCCTTAACTATAAATTATGACTTTACTACCAGTGCAAGTAAAGCTTATGGTGGCAACCTTGCCAATATGGACGGAGAATTTTGTCTTTACAGTGGTGATATTTATAACGGACTAACTGCCGGAGTTCAGGATGGGATAATTGACACACTTGATTATTCGCTTGAAGAAAATGCCCTTCTTTTATTTATAAGCGGCTATTCTCTTTTTGATTTAACCGGAGACGGAATTGTCGAGTCTTCAGACTATAGTCTGGTCGGAACAAATGTTAGTCTGGGAGTATTCTTAATGCGTCCGTAGTTCGATATAAAAATTTGTTTGACAGAATTGCTCACCGGTGTTCCTTACAATATGAAATAGAGTAAATTTTGCTACACTTTTTTCTCCGGATAATTCCAGATGTATTTCATCTGCCCATTTTGGATTAAAAGCAATATCTTTAATCGGGCTTATGAAAAATTACCTTTAGTCTTGTTAAATTTAAACAAAAAAAATTTGAAAGCAGAAAGTATTCATGAAATAAAAACTTCACTTCTTGAAGAAGAAAAAAAGAAGCTGGTAGACTTTTGCCTTCGTCTTGCCAAACATAAAAAAGAAAACAAAGAATTACTAAGCTATTTACTTTTTGATTCCGGAAACGAAGCAGACTACATGAATCGTGTGAAGGAAGAAATGGAATTAAGTTTTAAAGAGATTAATCAATCCAACCTCTACTTTGCCAAAAAGACTCTAAGGAAAATTCTACGGATAACAAATAAGCACATACGTTTTGTTGCTTCAAAAGCTGTTGAAGCGGAGCTTTTAATTCACTATTGTCTTTTATTAAAGGGATCCGGACTGGCTTTCAAGGAAAGTTTAGTGTTGATGAATCTCTATAATCAACAGTGCAAAAAAATACATGCAGCAGTTGAAAGTCTTCATGAAGACCTTCGTCTTGATTTTCAAAATAGCCTTCAGCTTCTTTAAACATATTTTACAGCCTTTTTTTATTAAAAAATGACATTTTGAATTTGTTTGACATGCGGATTTTACGGATATTGGGCTGTGTTTAACCGATTAAGAAAGCAAAAACTATGAAAAAACTTCTACCTCTATTTATTGTATCACTCTTCACAATCAGCACCTTCGCTCAGTCGGGTGGTCCTGATGGTTTTGGATACACATGGCGTGACAGTAATCACCCTCAAGGACCGGTGTATAACTGGATTGACATTACCACCCTTCCGGATGCGGAGCTGGTTACCGGATTGACAGATGACAATACATCGCCATCGTTTTTCCCGATTGGCTTTGATTTTCCTTACTACTGGTATACCGTAAACCAATTTAAAGTTGGTTCTAACGGATACATTATTTTCAGTAATGGAAACATATCATCACCGTTCCCGACAATTCCATCATCAGCACAGCCACACGATTACATTGCTGCAATGATGAGCGACTTAAACTTCCTTGGAACAGGAAACAATGCTGAGTGTTGGATATGGAGCAATAATACCGATTCGCTGATTGTATCCTATATCAATGTTCCATTCTGGTTTAACAATACAATAACACCATACACCGGATTGAACACTTTTCAGATGATCCTTACAAGTGTGGATAGTTCAATTACATTTCAGTATATGATCCAGTCAGGAGCTTCGGCTGCCACAACAGACTTTGTCACTATTGGAATAGAAAACAATACCGGTGCTATTGGACTTCAGCATTCAACAAGTATTTATCCTGTAGCAAATACTGCTATCAAATTTTACTATCCTCCTACCATCCTGTTAAGTATCATGGATGCTTCTGCATCCTACAATGATAACCCAGAAAGTGGAGCACTCTTTTTAAATAAAGATGGCGACCCTTTTATTATGTCATCACAGGTAAAAAACACAGGAAATGATACCGTACCGCCTTTCAATGTAAACCTGCGTATTATCAATGATTTTGGTGGAATTGTCATCCAGGAAAACATTATGACAGACACACTTCTTGCCGGAGAAACTCAAGATTTAACGGCTACCACAGTATTCAATCCAACTACTGCCGGAACTTACTCCTTTAGAACTCAGACTCAGTTAACAGGCGATGTTACAATCTCTAATAATGAGAAGCTTTCAGAGCTTGTTGTTGTCGATACGTCTTTAGTAGATATTTCACTTGGTTATACAGGACCTGTATCTGCACCATTAGGAACCGGTATTTCATGGAGTGGCGGTAATTCAGGTGTAGGTGTTGAAATTGTTCCACCATTCTACCCGTGTTTTGTACGCAAGCTTGAATTCTACATTGTAGCAAACACACTCCCTACAGGATTTTATTCACTGATGTATGATAACACAGGATTAAATAATGGTCCGGGCAATTTGCTTGACTCCAGTTACTTCGATCCTTCACTTATGTTATATCCTGAAGCATGGAACACCATTACACTGCCGACACCTATTCGAATAGATAGTGGTTCTATATTCATTGAGTGGAGAATGCAGGCTGAAAACATCAGCTTAGGAACCGACAATACTCTTCCTATTTCCAACAGGTCATACGAAATTCTTGGCGGGTGGTCGATTTTCCGCTACCGTGAAACTCAAGACCCTATGATCCGTGCCATCGTATCAACTACTGCCACCGCAGGGATTAGCAATGAAGCTTCTTCAAATTTTGTTGGAGAGTTTTATCCTTCTCCGGCAGATGGCCGTATTTTCGTAGACCTTTCTCTTGAAAACAAAAATCATAAAACCCGCTTTGATATTTTTAGCTTACAAGGACAACTTGTTCAGTCGGCTGAAAGAAATGTTAATGGCAATCAGCGTGTGATGCTTGACATCTCATCTTTGAGTCCGGGTGTTTATGTTTGTAATATCGTTTCAGGCGACGATCAATTTAACCGCAAGTTTATTGTTCGTTAAACGACAGAGCATCGTCTTTTTGACTAAGAAACAGCTCAATTAAAAAATGCCGGCATATAGCCGGCATTTTTAGTTTTATACTATAGAGTATTCCGCATGTTTAAAAACAAAGCTAAAACCCCTTTCAATTGGCATTAATCAGCCATGTATCTATTGATAAAAAACGAAATAATTTTGAGAAATTTAAAAATCTATCAGTAGATTTACCGTTACATGTACATGCGATTTACTCTTCTAATTTTTTGCACCGCATTGTTTTGTTTGTCTTGCACAAAAACAGAACTGGAAACAATCCCGGACAATATTGCTCCGCCCGACAGAACTGTCGAAATAGTTACGATTGAAAACTATGTAACGAGAACATATATCCTGACACTTGGAAGGGAGCCAAATGCTACTGAATTTTCAAATTCAGTCAGCCTGTTACAAGGAGCCGGTCTTGATAGTGTTTCAAAAGCACAGTTTTTGAGCGGAGTATTTGGTGATGCCTCCTATAAACCTCAGGTTTATCTGCAAAATAAAATCAACTTATTGAACAATGCCGATACGGCAGATTTTACTACATGGATTACCATCTTTAATGCTCTCATGCAGGATTCGACAAATTTATATTTGTTTGCCGTCCTTCAATATGAAATTGACCGATTGACTGCACTACAAAACGCTTTTCCGGAATTCACCAATGGCAGCATAGGCCTTGATGAATTACACAGGCGGATGTGCAACAACTATATTTATGATCAGATTAATATGGGATCCGCGAATTTTGTAATCAGCGCATTTCAAAATCTACTTAACAGAAACCCAACGATAGCCGAGCAAAATGGAGGAGTATCAATGGTTGATGGAAACAACTCTGTACTTTTTCTTGAAGCCGGACTTTCCAAAGATGATTTTTTAGATATTATTACTCATTGCAATAATTATTATGAAGCACAGGTAGTTTTTTTGTATCAAAAATACTTAAACAGAGTGCCTAGCACACAAGAAATGAGTTCAGGGACATATAAGTATGCTAACACGTCGGACTATACACTTGTTCAAAAAGATATTTTATCCTCCAACGAATTTATAGGAATAGAATGAAAAAAGTATTGCTCATACTTACCTTGACCTGTCTCTTTTTTTCGTGTAACACGGAAAAGGAAGTCGAGTATGAGGTAGATCCGGTATCCGTCACTCAAGGTGGAGGAAATAAGAATAATCAGAAATCAACGACTGAATTTATTTCGATTGCCTATGCGGATTTATTTGGTACTGAAATTTCACAGGCAAGACTGGTAAACTTAAGTATCGCTTACTCCTCTTTTGGGGATCTTAGAGTAATCGAAGATCGTATCATTCGGAATTTTCTGAATGATTCAACGGCTATCATTCCGTCTACACCTTCTGTAAACGGAGATACCATATTATTCATTAACAATTCCTATAAAAAATTCTTCAACAGAGAAGCTACAGAGTTTGAAAAATATCAATGGCTGAGTATGATACGAAGCAGTACGGTTGCAGGTCCACTAACTGTCTATTATAGTTTGATGACATCTGATGAATATCGTTTTTACTAATTGAAACCCGGCATAGAAATGAAGCGTCGCGACTTTATAAAGAAATCAGCGCTTGCAACAGCAGGAGCTTTTGCTGCACCATACCTATTACCATCGGGCAGACTGTTTGCCGCAACCGGTATGCGCAAGGTGAACCATGTAGTTTTTTGTCTTTATGCCGGAGGAGTTAGGAATCTGGAGTCCGTACATATGAACGACGGCAACCTGATGACGAATATATTTAACGGCGGAGCAAGTATTTCTCCTGACATTGCAGGTGGGATGGAGGCCCTCCCTGTATCACCACTTTCTTCAAGACTTCAAAACTTTGGTACCCTATTCAAGGAATTTCGATACTCATCAGGTCCAACCGGACATTATAACGGGCACACAGTTGCTCTTACCGGAAATTATGTTGATGTTGACTTAAATATCCGTGAACACCCAAGCAAACCAACTATTTTCGAATACTACAGAAAGCACAACAGTCCACAACAGAGTGCTATGAATTCCTGGTGGATTGCAAACACTCTGGGACCATACCCGGCCTTGAATTATTCAAATGCTTCAGGATACGGCGCCTTGTATGGTGCTAATTTTATTGCTCCAACATCACTGATCAGTCCGCAAGGATTTGACGTGCTTGGCAATCCGAGAAATTTTAGCAGCAATGAAGAGGCTATCTCAAAAAATATGCGGCAGTTTGTTAATGGAATGTTCAATCATTCTTACGCAGACGGATCAGCAGGGGTCATTAATACAGAAGCAGATAGTGCTTTATTACAACAATTCATCAGCACACTGTTTTCTAATGCGCAAAATGCATCATGGCTGAATTCATGGGGCGCCGGGCTGTCTGTGATGAATAATGATATGTATAACATTCTCTTTGCTGAAGAAGTAATCAGGACATTTAAGCCTGAGTTACTTGTCGTCAATATGCAGGATGTAGATATTTGCCATTTTAATTATACCGGCTATGCGAATAATCTACGAAAAGCTGATTTTGCCGTCGCGCAACTGTGGAAGACAATTCAATCTACACCGGGCATGGCAGACGATACTGTTCTGATTATTGCACCGGAACATGGAAGAAACTTTCAATCGAACACTTCAGTTGATGCCTTCGGACGCAGCGCACTTGATCACACTGCTCCAAATGATCCTAACTTCAATGGTGACCCGAGCCTTCAAATGGCAAGAGAAATTTTTTGTCTGATAGTTGGACCGCCATCAGTAGTGCATCAGGGTCAGGTAATCAATTCAGTAATGGGAGAAAGTACTGAAATTGTACCGGCTATTGCTGATCTGTTAGGATTTGAATCTGTCATCTCCGGCAGATTTGGATTGAAACCATGGTCAACCTGTGACCTTCAGGCTGCATTTGTATGAACAAGAAATCTATCATAAGATCATTATTCCTTTTCTGTTCAGTACTTGCATTTATGCTTGTATCATGTACTAAAGAGGATGTTCCTGAAAATCCATACGACGAGGTTGATTATTCGACCCCCGGACAGTCTTTTCCCGAACCTGACCCAAATACTATTACGGGCTTACACAAAAACATCTTCTTTCCAAAATGCGCAAACCCGGGTTGTCACGATGGTACTTTTGAGCCTGACTTCCGCACCATTGAATCCAGCTATGCAACGTTAGTTTATCAACCGGTCAATAAGTTGACTTTGGATTCTGTGAAAATATATTCGCATAGGGTTATTCCGAACAATGTTGATGACTCATGGCTGGTTGAGAGATTAACAACGAGCACCACAGAATACATGCCGTCTAATGCAACCCGTTTAAGTGCCTCGGAAATCAACCATGTTAAAAATTGGATCAATGGCGGTTGCAAAGACATGAATGGCAACATTGCAATAAAACCCAATTTACCTCCTAATATTATTGGATATGTCGCTGTTGATTCAGCAGATTTTAATATACGCCTGGACACAAACAGACTTAATAATTTCCCGGTAAATCCATTTGTAGTAAATCAGGGAACAAAAATGCTCATTGCTATTGTAGCCACCGATACGGCTGATGGCAGCACGGCTACTGATCCTGCCAATTTCACAGTTAAAAAAATTAAATTATCACTGGATAAAAACGATTTCTCTGCAGCTACAACCGTATCAGCTTACTTCTATTTTTCCGGTATTTGGCTTGTGTATATTCCTGTCAACTCTTGGGTGTCCGGCACAACTGTGTATTTCAGGATCTATGTGAATGACGGTCATCACACAACGGATTCCGAATTCCCAAGAAACGGTTCAATGGATTATTATAAAACTCTTTATGCATTTTATGTACAGTAGGAAGAAAGAAAATATTTTCATGAAGAAATCCGGCAAAGTCAGCACAAGCCGTCTTTTTATGAATAACATTTTATTCTTGATAATTTGTCTTTCTGTTTTCTCCTGTAAGAAAGACGTTGAGCCATTAGATATTGTTCCATCTATTGAGATGGAAAGTATTAGTCCGACTGTTGCCAATGAATACACAGATGCTGTTGTTATTCGAATTTATTATACTGATGGGGATGGAGATCTTGGTGAAAATAGTCCTACTGTAAAAAACTGCTTTGTCACAGATAATCGGATTGGTATTACCTCATCATACAGAATTAAACAGTTGGCACCGGATGGATCATCCATTCCAATAAAAGGCTATTTGGATATTGAATTAGGTGGACTGGGGATTACGAACGGGGCGAGTCAGCAAAATGCTTCATTTTCACTATATATTGTGGACAGAGCAGGTCATGTTAGCAATACGATCAGCACCGAAGCTATCACTATCAGAAAACCCTGATAAGACTGCCTGATTCTAGCATTTTTCTAAAAATGCTGCGCAATTTCAAGATTATTTGAAAAATTCCACTCCCGATTATTCCATATCAGCATAAAATGCTGCTGCAGTCTTTTTATTACCTTTGCAATTAAGAACAATTCAGCATTTGTTACGTTAGAAACAATTACCCAAGAACCACTTACACATGTCAGGACTAATCATGGCTGCCCAGCTAATTCTGGGATTGGCAATACTTGTTACTTTACACGAATTAGGTCATTATCTGGCTGCAAGAGCATTTGGAATTCGCGTGGAGAAATTCTACTTGTTTTTTGATGCCTGGGGCTTCAAGTTTTTTTCTTTTCGTCGTGGCGAAACTGAATATGGTATTGGTTGGCTGCCATTAGGAGGTTATGTAAAAATCTCGGGAATGATCGATGAGAGCATGGACAAAGAACAGATGAAACAACCTGCTCAGGATTGGGAATTTAGATCTAAGCCGGCATGGCAACGACTCGTTGTTATGATTGCAGGTGTTGTTATGAATGTCATTCTGGGAGTTATTATCTATGCGATGGTATTGTATAATTATGACTCAGAATATTTATCAAACAAGTCTGTCACGGATGGAATATATGCTTTTGATCTTGGCAAGCAGGTAGGGCTTGAAAGCGGAGATAAAATAATAGCTATTGACGGAAAAAGCTTTGATAGATTTGAGGACTTACTTTCATCCCGAGTAATTTTTGGTTCAACACTAACGGTAGAAAGAAAAGGTCGCACACTTGATGTAGTTATTCCACCGGACTTCTACAGACAGGCTATTGAGGCAGGCAGAGGAAATTTTATAGGTACGTACAGGGCAAACCTTTATGTGGATAGTGTAATCCCCGGAAAAGCGGCTGAATCTGCAGGATTATTAAAGGGAGATCGTATCTATGCTGTAAACGGAGTAAGAACTTTTTCAATGGATGGTTTTCGTAGCATCGTTTTGGAAAATAAATCTAAACCCATAACTCTTGAAATAAAAAGAGGAAATAAAAATTTAGATCTACAACCTGTAGTTGGCGATTCCGGTATAATCGGAATAATACACCATAGTGATCTGGGAGACTATCCAAGGACGCCCTATACAATCGGGTCATCGATCAGCTTTGGAGCATCAGATGCTATGGAAGCGATCACTTCCAACATGAAGGGCTTAAAACAAATAATTATAGGAAAAGAAAAAGCGACTGAGTCATTACAAGGACCAATAGGGATTGCTACAATTTATGGTGGAGTCTGGGACTGGAAGCGCTTCTGGACAATTACCGGACTACTATCAATGGTTTTGGCTTTTATGAATATCTTACCGATACCCGCACTCGATGGAGGTCATGTATTATTTCTCACGATTGAGGCTGTAACACGTCGAAAATTAAGTGATAAATTTCTGGAAAGGGCACAAGTTGCCGGTATGGTCATTTTATTATCCTTAATGGTCTTCACCATCGGTAATGATATCTGGAAACATATTATAAATTGATCAGACAGATTAAATTAACTCAATTTTTAAAAAGCGGATGGCTACGAAAACCATCCGTTTTTTTTATGAATAATGTGGATAATAAATCTGTGACGACATAAACATTTTTTATCCCGACACGTATGTCTGAATATGAAAACCAAACCACGCACCCAATTATTTCTCGGATTTTTTTTCCTGATCTCCCTTTCAGTGATAACATCTCCTGCTTTTGCAGGAGAGGAAGATTCGCTTTCGATAATTCCTGAGCAGAGACAACTTTCTTTTCTTATCGTGCCTTACAAGCCAATGATGCATCTATCAGATGCCGATAATGATCTGGCGCGTTACTCGGAAATGAATCAACAGGAGGTAAGAAATCAATTACGCTTAGGGCTTCTGAAAAATTTGAACACCAAACTTGTGATGGAATATGAAGTTAAAATTCCGGATCAGGATTTTGTAGAAAGCGACGATCGCGATCTTGAACTAATTTATAATTCTTTAGCATTCGGCGAGGATACTGTGTATCCACTCAAAGCTAATTCGAAAAAGGATAGCATGCACTGGAAGAAAAAAATCTTTAAAGCAGAAACTCCCACGAAAAAAACTATAGACAAAACCTATATCAATGTAGACTTTTATGATCAACATCTGCTATCTGACCTGGCAACAAAATACCGTTCTGACTATTTTATTTTTCTTAATGAGCTGGATATAAAAACAAACTTTGCAGATTGTCTTGATCTGGCATTGAAGATCTACCAGCGAGAATTAAAGGTCCACTATTCCGTGTTTGATCGAACCGGTAAGCAGGTTTTTGGGGATGTAGCTGTTGTAAACTTTCCTTCAAATTCAAATGATGTTGATGAGATCATTGCCAGTAACTTTCCCGGAATCTCAGATCATATTATTTCTTCTGTAAAAGAAGTGACTAAGTCGAAACCGATAGTCGTTCAGTAAAGTTGGGGATAAAATAATGATTGCTCAATCAGGCTATGTAAAGGTTTGCAGTTGTATTATTGAAAACAATAGTTAACAAAAGAAAGATCCGGAATTATTAAACCAATTCCGGATCTTTTTTCACCTCTAACACTAGCTATAATTTAACGCTTAACAATTTTTCTGCTAAGCACCTCTTCGTTTAATTGCAGACGAAGAATATATGTTCCCGGCAACAAATTATTTCCATCATTGAATGACCAGCGAATTCCGGGAGCATTCATCAACATACTTTCTGTCTTTATTGCACGGCCATCCATGCCAATTATTGATATGCTCAACTCTCCGCTTTCTTCCGCCTCCATTTCCACTTCAAATCTGTCTGAAAAGGGATTTGGCCAAATTGTGAGCTTTGAATCTTCAAGTATATTTTTCTTTATTGAAATATGTTTTGGATCAAAGATCTCAAACTTCCCGTCATAGTCAGTCTGACGAAGTCGATAATACGACTCACCATTCAATGGTGAATCATCTGTGAAAGTATAATCACGTTGTGTCGTTGTGTTTCCTGATCCTCTGACTATACCAATATTATCATAGTTTCTTCCATCATCTGAACGTTCCAATGTGAAATAGTCGTTATTTATTTCGGCAGCCGTAGACCAGCTCAGGTCCACTTTGTCTCCATTTACTTTTGCATCAAAAACAATAAGTTCTATGGGCAATGCATCATAACCCCATCCGATTGTGATTTGCGTTGGAAGCCCAAGCCCGATACGGGTAGCACGTACATTAGATATTGAACCTGTAGCATTGGTATGTGACCCCAATAAAGTCCATGGCAGGCTAGTTCCGAGACGTGACAAAATGCGAACATTTGAAACATCAGAAATCCCGGTGAATCCCGAACCTAATACCGAAATGGAATACACACCTCCAACTAAACCTAAAGAAGATGATACTGTCCAATAACCTCTGGTACCGATAGTATTAACCTTATATGAATTAGACTCTAATAAAGGCAAACCATTTTGCATCGGATTACTCTGAACAAACTTAACAGTCATTAGTCCTCCTGCAGTAGGTAAAACAGAATATGTTGCAGTATATTCATTATAACTACTTACCCCAACAGGAAACACAAATGAACCTGTAGCCAATAATGGGATCCACCTTGATAAATTTCCATTCACCCATCCATTTGTTCTTGTTATACTTCCTTTATTTAATATTGATGTCCCAACAATTAAAGAATTAGATCCGGTAGTAACAACACCATTTGTTAGTGCGACTTCTCCTTTTGAGCTGATACTACCTGAAAGTGTAAGCCCTGAAGAATTATCAACTGTAATGTTTGCAACTGTTGAAGGTAGTCCATTTCCTGTAACCTGAGTACTCGATCCGACATATTCATAGGAAGCATTCGTTGAAAAAGACCTTGTACCTGTCACCTGTACATTTCCGCTTGCACCGGAAGCAGTAATTCCATTGGGAGAGCCAATCCTAAGAGTCGCTCCGCTCGCAACTGTAAAGCTACCTGAGCCGGTAAACGAATAAGTAGACATATTCAATATTGCTCCATTCTTCACCTCCGCATTGATCGTATTTGAAATGCTTCCGGTGTTGACAAAATTTTGTTCAGAGTTGCCGATAAAGTTTAAAATGCCATTACCTGCACCACTTGCCGTTTCCTTTAATTGACCTCCGGTTATATTCAGATCTCCTTTCAAATTTACTGTTCCGTTTCCCTTGTTACTATGCGAACCGGAATACTGACTCAAGTCAAGGACGCCGGAACTAATAGTCAAGTTTCCATCTATATTTATAGTCGGACCACCATCGTCATCGTTGCTGGTTGCAACTAATCCGGAAGACACTATCATGTCACCTGTTATATCAAGGTTGCCATCGCCCTTCTCAGTGATATACAGAGTTCCACCTTGATGAATGTAGTTCCCTCCAATTTCAATTGTCTTGTTGGAATTTTTCGACAATGTAACAGATCCCGTGCCTGTTGATATTACGGTGAAATTTCCTTTAATGTCATCGAGTTCTGATCCCAATTCTTTGTTGGAGCTTAGGGCGGGAGTGTTGATCGTAAAATTTCCAAAAGTCTGATTCAGATTTCCGGGGAAGGAGTTTGTAGTCCCGGCAATAAGACAAGTTGAATTTGCTGCCCAGAATGCTTTTACAATCTTTTCTCCATTTCGATTATGCATAAATGTAGAGCCATTATAAAAATGCCAATCGCCTGAATTGTCTTCAAGGTTTCCTCCGTTATAAACTACGGTCCCTCCACTATACACATAAATGTCCGTGTGATCCTTCAAATCAAACTTATCGGAATTTTCATTTACTGTTCCATAAATAGCCATACTGCTATTCTTTTCCAACTTTATTTTTGTGTTCAGAGTGAGGGTCCCATGCACGGTGATGTCAACACCCGGTCCATTCTCAATTTTTAAATCTCCATTGTTTGCAATTAAAGTTCCACCTGCTTCGATTGTCAGCTCATCAACGCTTTCTCCTGAAGTTAATGTTACAGTATGTCCGCTAAGAATTGAAATAGCATTATTATCCTCGTCAGGACTTTGAGAAGTATTTGCCCAATACCAACCATTGAATTTTTCCCAGGTGCTGGAGCCATTCCAGTTTCCAGACTGTCTTGTTCTGTAATCACCTGAAGAAGATGCTCTGGCGTTCTCTGTATCTCCTAAAAAGAACATAGCAGAAAATACTGTTGTTAGAACTATGATAATGGAACCCACAATAATATGAGTTCGTAATTGCAGTCGGTTACGAATACGCAATTTCATTTTTGATTGACTTTTACGGGTACGTCTTGATGTCATGAATAATAGCAATGAGGAAAAGAGTATTTTCCTGACAGTTTGATAAACGACCTTTACTGAAATAGGATTTGTTGAATTCAGGCCTATTCTTACAATTTATAGGAATAATTAAACGCCTCATTTTACTGAAAAAGTCCTGACATTTGCTTTATATTGTTGAATGTCTGGCAGTTGGCCATCCAAAAGGTGAATCAGGAACTCCCCGATCAAAATCACATCTTAGAAAAGTCCATAAATGGTTAAACCCAAATCCGGATTAAAATAAACGGGTCGCACCCATTCTTCATTCGATGCACGCCAGTTGTCATGATTCCACACAATAAAATATCTGATCTCATATTTCATCAGTTGCAATTTCATCTCTTCAACACTAAGGTTTTGGTCAAGGGGACCAAAGTACTTTGAGTTCAATTCATGTGTAATAAAACAAGACGAAGAGTATATATCTCTTGAAGGCTTCAATGAATTAAGCGAAGCGAGTTTACCATGAACTCCGGGAACTAATTTTAGTTTCTTAATTGTCTTTATAAGATGTGTTTCGTGTAAATAAGTAATTCTCATTGTTTCAAAAGGGTGTGTTATTCCCTTCCCAATCCATAATACCGGTACATCAAAATCTTTTGAGAATAGAATTTCTTTAACCGGACGTTTTACTGCAAGCACAATGAGCAATATTACCGCGACTTTCCAAAGTCTGTTTTGAAAAAGCTTGTTGACTAAAATCCCTTCCCACAAGCGAACAGTGAGGAGAATCATCAACCATGTGCAAAACCAAACATAGCGTGTATGAACGAGAATGAGCCCGTAACCAATATAAAATAATAGAATCACCGAAACTAAAAATATAAACTTCCAATCAATGATCCTTGATGATTTTGGTTTAAAAAATGTATACAAGAGAAGGCTGATAAGAAAAAAAACTCCTGACTGATTTTTAAAATCATAGTACCAAATGCTTAATAAATTTCGCTTGACTATTTGTAGGTAATATGAAAAATCTGCATCTGATCCGAATGGCTGAATAGGTGTAAGTTTTATCGCGTTACCGGGAGACTCCCAGGCACTCAATGCAAAATGGTCAGGAGGGGAAAGTAATGGCCCGTTCAAAATGGGCAGTCGTACAATGTTTCCGGGAAGAGGGGCTACTTCCCTTGTCATATTAAATTTTGCCACCTCACTGATCGTAAAATGATTGTTCTTTATACTCAATGGAATTATCCAAAAAGAAGAAAGGCAAATAAAAACTACAATTGAAATGAGTGGCCCTTTTAAAGTTAGAAGATTTTTACTTTTGAAATAGGTAAAAATCATGTTCAACAAAATTAAGGCGATGAACAGTGGAAATCCAAATGCCTTTGTTAAATAAAGCAGCACACCTATGAATGCGAGAAAAACATGGGATTTCAATTCCTGGCGCCCGTGATTTTTCAAAATCAAATTGAGGCAATAATTTGTCAGAGTAAGAAATAAGAGATCAGGTGTTAAGTTTAAAATGGAAAAGCTGAGCACATAAGGAATGATGGCAATGCAAACTATCCTCCTCCACCAATTATCTAATACTAGCTTCCGGGATAATTTTAACCAGGCATCAATTGCAAAAAATCCAATTAATAACTGAATAATTTTAAAAGATATGATCGCATTGCACCCAAGAAAAATTGGGATGGCAATTAGCCAAGTGATTAATGGGCTCCAAAAAGCATTGATAGACAGATAAAAATAGCCTTTTGAAATTTTTTCAGCAAGGCTGATATATTGCCAGGAATCAGGGTTGTCACAATAATAAAGAGTATAAGGTAATATTAATGCAAACCCAAGGATATAAATGGCATAAAGGCCCCACTTTTCTTTGGAATCTTTTATATTAAAGTCCTTTATTATCATCGAATAGATTTCTACTTGGGAAGCTGCACCTGCAAAGTATAAAATCTCCTCATTTTCCGTACCTTTGCAGCATTAAATTTATACATATGAAAAGCGAGACATTAATTGCAAATGAGTACGGCATCGCCGAAGTCCTTAAAACTCTTGGAATAAAAGAAATAAACCCGGGTGCCTCAACAGGTACCAAATGGATAGACACGCAAGGAGAGATCATTGAATCTTATTCTCCTGCGGATGGAGCTCTGATAGGTAAAATAAAACAGGCAACAGAACAGGATTATGAAAATGTCATAAAGAAATCTGAGGAGGCATTCAAAACATGGCGAATGATTCCTGCACCTAAGAGAGGCGAAGTCGTCCGTCAGATTGGTGATCAGCTTCGTGCTTATAAAGAACCTCTCGGAAAATTAGTTGCCTATGAGATGGGGAAAATTTACCAGGAAGGTTTGGGAGAAGTTCAGGAAATGATCGACATCTGTGACTTTGCAGT
Source organism: Bacteroidia bacterium (assembly GCA_035341855.1). GTDB lineage: Bacteria > Bacteroidota > Bacteroidia > AKYH767-A > 2013-40CM-41-45 > QQVM01. The sequence continues at coordinate 23,627 of DAOQWA010000014.1, read as the reverse complement.
TGGATTGAGTCGTCAGTTGCATGGTTTCACAATGCATAGCGAACGATTTAAACACCGTATGTATGAACAGTACCATCCCTTAGGGATTGTCGGAGTAATTTCTGCTTTTAACTTCCCGGTAGCTGTGTGGTCATGGAACGCAATGCTAGCGATGGTATGTGGAGATGTGGTTGTGTGGAAGCCTAGCTCAAAGGTCATGCTTTGTGCAATTGCAGTACACAATATTATTTCAGATGTTTTAAAGAAAAACGAAGTCCCTGAAGGTGTAGTTAATCTATTGGCAGGTGGTTCGAAATATATTGGTGATAATTTTCTTTCCGATAAAAGAGTGCCACTCATTTCTGCTACCGGATCAACACGTGTCGGGAAAAGGGTAGGTGCAATAGTAGGAGAAAGACTTGGCAGAAGTCTGCTTGAGCTTGGTGGAAATAATGCAATTATCATCACCGAGAATGCTGACCTGGAAATGGCCTTACGCGCAGTGGTTTTTGGATCAGTGGGAACGGCAGGACAAAGGTGCACATCTACTCGTCGCCTGATCATTCATGAGTCTGTCTATGATAACTTTAAAACAAAACTTCTCAAAGCTTACGAACATATTCGTATAGGACATCCTTTAAATGAGAAAACTTTAGTTGGACCCTTGATTGACAAAGGTGCTGTGAAGGATTTCACCAACGCCATCGACCGTGTGAAAAAAGAGAATGGTAAAATTATTTACGGTGGCGAGGTTTTGACTGGAGAGGGTTACGAAAGCGGTTGCTATGTAAAACCATGTATTGCCGAAGTGACAAAGAATCTTGATATTGTTTGTGATGAAACATTTGCTCCATTACTCTATATCATGAAATACAAAACCATGGAGGAAGCTATGGAATTGCATAATGGTGTACCACAAGGACTCTCTTCTGCAATATTTAGCCGTAACATACTTGAGACAGAGCGCTTTCTTTCTCATGAAGGAAGTGACTGTGGAATCGCAAACGTTAACATCGGAACAAGTGGTGCTGAGATTGGCGGGGCATTTGGAGGAGAAAAAGAAACCGGTGGAGGAAGAGAGAGTGGCAGCGATGCCTGGAAGATATATATGCGCAGACAGACAAACACTATAAACTATAGTACAGAATTGCCATTGGCGCAAGGAATAAAATTTGATGTCTAAATAGATTCATCTGCTTAACAAAGCGCTGGTACTTTCTTTCCTGATCGTTTTTCTGAATCATTTTGAAAAACAAACCGGCAAGATGGTATCAGCGTTTTTATTTTACGTTATAAGAAATTATCAGAAAGAACCGGAATATTATATTCAACCTGCTCAGCCACTCTATTATGTTGAACAAAGTTTGGTGAATAAAACTAAATTCTGTTGATTTTAATTTGACAGTGTATTCCTATTTATGATTCATTCACAAGATTCAATTTGCATCTAAACTTAAACGTTCATAACAATGCGATAATTTTCATACATTTAATGAATGAGAAAGTTGCTGTTATACATGTTCCTGATATTTTCGACAAATTCTGTTGCACAACAAAAACTTCAGGAAGGTTATTGGCATGCTGAGTTACAGTTAAATGACACCACTCCCCTACCATTTGTCTTTGAAGTGAAAGAAGGTATACCCACGATAATCAATGGCGAAGAACGAATCAGAATAGATGAGCTTTCATATATTGGTGATTCACTTTTTTTAAAAATGCCGGTTTATGAAACAGAGATCCGCTGTAAACTGTCTGAAAACAGATTAGATGGATATTATATAAATCATACCAGAATCACAAAAACAACAATTCCCTTCCTCGCAATACAGGGCATGGGTTGGAGATTTTCTGATCGCCCTGAAAGGACCTCACATAACCTCAGCGGACGCTGGCTCGTCCGATGGGATAAAGAAGAAGGGGAAAACAAATTGAGTGTCGCTTTATTCGAACAGGAAGGAAACAGAGTGACCGGGACATTTCTGACTCCAACAGGTGACTATAGGTTTTTAGAAGGTGAAATGGGTGGCGCAACACTTCGGCTTTCTGCCTTTGATGCTTCTCATGCATATTTATTTGATGCCATCGTACAAGATGACGGAAGCCTTCGGGGTAATTTCTTTTCCGGATCTCATTGGCACGACAACTGGACTGCTCATAGAGACAGTGAAGCAGAACTAATAGATCCTGAATCTATGGTTTTTCTAAAACCATCTTTCAAAACACTGGCATTTTCTCTTGCAGATGAGAAAGGGAAAAATATTTCTTTGAAAGACCCTGAATACCTGAATAAAGTAGTTATTGTCCAGCTTATGGGAACATGGTGTTCAAATTGTTTAGACGAAACAATTTTTTATGTAGAGCTATCAAAAAAATATTCTGCTGACAAGTTCAAAATTATTGCTTTAGATTTTGAAAAGACTGATGACCCGGTACGTATCGCCAGAAATATTCATAGAATTAAAGAGCGCCTGAGTATTGAATATCCTATTCTCTATGCAGGAAACGCCAGCAAAGAGGAAGCCATCAAAACGCTTCCAATGTTAAGTCGCATTGCTGCTTATCCAACCACCATTGTTATTGACAAAAAAGGAATGGTGAGAAAAATACATACCGGCTTCAATGGACCCGCAAGCGGAACACTATATGAAAAACATGTTCGGGAATTTTCCGGGTTCCTGGAAAGGTTAATGGATGAGTAAATTTTTACTTTACTAAAGAACTTATTGTATTCAATATGGGTTTAGGATCTGCACCCAGACCTTCTATCTGATTTCTGATCACACCATTTTGATCAAGGACTGTTATGATATTAGAGTGAGCAAAGTTCCCATCAGATTGTTTCTCATACTTAATGTTTAACAATACCGAAAGCATTCTAACCTCCGCCTCATTCCCGTGAAGAAATGTATAATTATCCCCAAGATTTTCCATTGTTTTAAATTCTTTGAGTCTCTGTGGAGTATCCCTTTCAACATCAAATGAAACCAATAAGAAGTTTACCTGATCTCTCTTGTCAGATGGAATTTTTTCTTCGATTTGTTGCATGTCGGCAATAAGCCTCGGACAAGCATATTCACAATGAGAAAATATCATTGAAACGACTTGCACTTTACCTTTCAAACCCTCGAGTTCAAATGGCACACCTTCCTCATTCAGCCATGAACCCTCTATTAAATACAAGGACTCTACATCGGAGTTCTTACCCAATTCCTCCGATAAATCTGTTGGTTTACAACATTCTTTATGCTCATCATTATTATTCTTACAACCATTGAAAAGAAGAACTATAAGCAGTAGAACTAGCTTTATATAATTTTTCATCTGCATATTTTATTTAATATCCATTGCTCCACGAAATCCAAGATTCTGTAAGCAATACTTTCCCTGAAGGCTTCCGCGAAATCCATAACGCATATATGCTGCATAGTCCTCCTTATTTACAGTACCGAAAGACCCTGAAGCACAAAATAAATTTCGTTCAATCTCATCACTACTTCTTGAATCACCACCTGCTACATAACTGTTAAAATCAGAAGTCCATTCCCAAACTAATCCATGCAAATCAGATATGCCAAACATATTATGAAATGTAGTGCCGACATTTGGAATCACTTTCATGGAGGGTTTAGAATACCAAGACAAAATTACATCAATAACTTTGGTCGTATCATTCTTTTCCTTTGATTTAATATCTTGTATTGCGGCATACTCCCATTCAGATGTTGTCGGCAAACGTTTTCCTTTCCACCGACAATAGGCATTAGCAGCAAACCACGAAACATTTACCACCGGAGCATTGGGATTTTGAGTCGTCCCAATTTCAAGGTCCCCTTTCCAATGTTTGAGGTAATTTGTATCCACAAAAAGTTTACTTACTGATGACCGGCGCCACTTCGGATTCTGCTTTAAAAATTCCAAGAATTGCTCATTTGTGACCGGATAAATATCCAAATAAAACTCACCTACTGAAACTAGATTACCCGATTCTTTCTTTTCGTAAAATGACTGAAACGTTCCTGAAGGAACCTTAGCCATTTGTGTATTTGGCTGTGTATTATAAACTACACTCCCTTGTCCGAAGCTGACAAGGGAGTGCAATAGGTAAGTGAATAAAAGTACTTTTGTCTGTATCATCAAATTTTATTCAATCAAAATCTAATGTCCGGCATTTCTGGTTTTAGCTACATCAGCTGCACTTACTATACCATCAATTTTAGAGAAATTATTCCGAACATAAGTTAAAATATTGGCGACTTCATCATCACTAAGTTGTAGGGCCGGCATGACACCATTAAATTCTTTTCCATTGACAGTTATTGGACCACTCAAACCATGCAGGATAATTCCGGCGCCTTTGTCTACCCGGTTCTTCAAAAAATCAGAATTTACAAGTGGGGGGAATGCTCCCGGTACACCAACACCGTCTTTCATGTGACATGCAGCACAGTTTGATTCATACTGTGTTTTTCCAAGAGATAATCGTTCAGCCAGTGGTCTTTCAGTGATAGCAGGCTGCGCTTCTCCCTCCGGAATTTTCTGAATAGCAGAACCTTCAGGTAAATATACATCATCTCTTTGCTTTCCTGAATAAACCAATTTATTTTCTTCACCAATAACTTTGATTTGTGCAAGAGCTCCTTTATTAAACGTACGGAAGATAGCATGGTCGACAATATTTAAAGTTCCGGGTGCTTCACACTTGAATTCTACAATGCTCGATCCACCCGGAGGTATGTTTGTAGTTTGTACATTATAATTCAGCAAGTCGCCACCCTCAACATGTACTTTATCAAATATTTCACCAATGACGTGAAATGCTGATGTCAAATTTGGTCCTCCGTTTCCAACAAACAAACGAACCGTTTCCCCAACTTTTACTTGCATAGCATTATCACCTGCATTTGCTCCAACTGAACCATTAAACACAACATAATCAGGTTCTTCACGCAACGCTTTATCCATGTCGAAATGCTGTAGACCTTGCTCTCCAAATTTTCCCTGTGTATAAAAATCTCCCTGAACAACATAAAATTCTTTATCGACTTTGGGTAAACCTTGAGGTGGCTCAACCAATATCAGACCATACATTCCATTGGCAATGTGCATACCAACCGGAGCAGTAGCACAATGGTAAATAAACAAGCCCACATTTAAAGCTTTGAAAGAAAAAACCGAAGTATGCCCGGGAGCAGTCAATGAAGCTGCAGCGCCACCACCGGGACCGGTCACTGCATGCAAATCAATATTGTGTGGCATTTTATTATCCGGATGATTACTCAAATGAAATTCAACTTCATCACCTGCCTTAATACGAATGAACTTTCCCGGTACCTGACCACCGAAAGTCCAGTATGTGTAATCTACACCATCAGCCATTTTTCCAATTCTTTCAATTACTTCTAAATGAATTTTGACTTTCTTGGGTGATGTATACTCCAGTGGTTTAGGAACATTTGGGGCATCAGTCAGCTCTGCTTCAATTTCACCTGCCGCTTTCATATTGATAATGTCATCTGCATGATAGTTTTCTTTTTTATCAGCAACATTGTTACAAGATGAAATAAAAATTACGACCATTGATAAAAACCATATCTGTCGAAGAGACATAATCATACTGTGTGTGTTTGTTTTCATATTTTTAATTTAAAATTATTTTACAATAAACTCCGGCTTAACAGTGATCATAAAATAAGCCCAGTTATTAATTTCATCTTTATCTCCCCCCTTGATCGTTTCTAATGTTGAAGTACCAAACATCTGAGAATATCCGGCTTTAAAACTAATCAATTTTGAAGGAGAATAACCAATTGAAAGATCAATTTCAGTTCCAAGGTTCTTTTCCATTGATCTTACCTGTCCGGTTTCTATTAGATACTTATTATCCAATACATTAGCAGCAGACATAAAATAATGGGGTTCAATAAAAATGAAAAACTTTTCTCTTTGAAACTTAAATCGCAAGTAAAAATCTCTTAATCCAACATTTCCATGCGAATTTCCTGCATAAAAATAATCCATGTAACCGTTGAACTTGTGGCCGGTTCCATAAAGTGGAGTAAAATAGTGAACCATATTAGTATAAGATTTCGATGTATCAGTTTGGCTCTGTCCGCATAAATGCTCGAAACCTATTGCCAGCGAAATATTTTTATTTGTTTTATAATTATATTCAAGTCCGCCTAAAAATGCACTTATATTTTTCCGGTTGATAGAACCGTCATGACCACTCTGATAATATCCCTTGATCACCAGATTGTTTTGATTGGTGTTATATTCGAGATGAACACCGGTAACTTGATTATAGCGAATTCCGGCTTTCGTCAATGGTGACTGAATTCCATTATTTACAAAAAGTAAGCTAGCATCGATTTTATTGATTTTCTTATTTATCCATAAAAACTGCATTGCCTTATAACTATTTGTAACCGTATATCTGGTTGTATTTAACTGTTCTTTATCCTGATTGAATGCAAATCCCGTATGGACGGTCCAGGTACTATCGTTAAACTTTACAAGCATCAAATCATGCGATCTGCCTTGATTACCCCAATCCGTGTTACCGAAAATACGGTGATCGTTATAGACCAATTCCTGGCGTCCGGCCTTAAGGGATAGATTTTTTATCAGTTTATATTCGAACCAGGCTTCATGGATTGACAATAAACCATCTGTCGCATTGAGCTGCGACTGGCTACCCCATGTACGCACATCTTGAATTGAAATGCCGGTTTTAAGCTGGTCCTTTTGGTAAAAGGCAGATAATCTTGTTCTTTGACTGATAAAGGTGGCAGAGTTGTCAAGACTGTCGGCTAAAGTTTGGTAGCCATGTCTATTTTCCAACCTTGGCCTGAGTTCCCCATTCAATTGAAACTGGGAGTGTGCCTGTAGAGATAATAAAGCAAACAATACTAAAATGATGTTTTTCATAAATTTCGACCTGATAATAACAGATTTACATTGCGCTAATTTAGGTCATGCATGAAGTTAAAACATGAGGAATGTCATGAAACTAAAATATAAATAATATAATAATATAAAGTACAAGAACACTTAAAAGTACAGGATAAAGAAGCATTTATGCACAAATTATATAACACGAATCATAAATGCAAATAAACATATTACAATAATCCAAACTAATAAAAACATAATTTTACTCAGCATCTGATCAGGGTCTGAAAAGTGCCATGACTATTGTACTAATATTTTCTTTCCGGCAATCAACTCCCCGCTACTTTGCATTTTTAAAAAATAAATCCCCTTCGATAACATTGCTGCAGAAACTCTGTATTCATGCTTTCCGGAGTCAAAATATTTTTCTCCCAAATTAATTGCTCTTTTACCTTGCGTATCATAAAGGCTAATATTAATCTTTGTCGCCTTCTTCACTTCGAAACGGAGAATGAACTCTTCACGAACGGGATTTGGAAAAACCTCCACTGAGGAATTAAGAATTGGAACGGGTAGAATCTTAGTAAATAAGGTATCAGAAATAGTAGTACTAAACATCCCTGCACCATGCGTCGCAATGGCCAATAAGCCGTCTATGCTTCTGTAGTCCATCATATCAACGACAATATTTCCAATTTCATTAGGTGCGAGGTGAGTCCATACAGTACTTAAGCCGTTTAAATTATTTGTCGCAAACAAGCCTATACTCGTTCCAACCAAATAAACATTTCCGGTTGCAGTAGCTGCGATGGTGGCCCAGCGTATAGAAGGTCCGTTACCTGTTCCTGCCGAATTAGCTTCAAGGTTCCCTCCTATTTTTGTCCATACAGTTCCACCATCAACGGTGTAATACATGCTATATATTTCATAGTTTGAAAAAACTGCGATCAATTTATCTGCATCATTTGGATCAACAGCCACACAACTCACATAACTGTTTGCATTGAATGAATTACTACTAATCTCTGTCATAACAGGACTAGAACTTTCAGGATTATCTACTCTGTATATTGAGCGTTTACTCGTTCCAACATATAGTCGATGAGGCGCTGTTGGTGATACTGCAAGGCAAGAAACTTTTGCACCTGCTGTGAGAACGGAATCCGGAAACACAAACCACCCGGTTGAAATTGTATCCCATTCCCCTGTAAGAGGGATAGAACTCAAACTATCGTTCCTCCAGATCTTATTTCCAGCTCCTAAATACATTCTGTTCGTATTGTTAGGGTCGAGGATGAATGGATTGATAAATAAATAATCTGACCCTCCAATCGGATCAATTCTTCGGAGTCCAAGAATATTTCCGGAAGCATCTAAAGAAAATTTACCTATGCGGCCTTCTTGCCTTGACATATAATAATTTTGATGGCCATCATCAATAGCACAATGTGATCCGTCACCTAATCCGGGATTGACCCAAGGAACCAATGGATTAGCGGAGTTTGTAAACCATGTACCGTTGTCTTGTGTACCTCCCACAATTATATCATTCGAGCCTGCATGATCCAATGCAACCGTATAAAATTGCGAAGTTGTGTACCCATTATTTAACTCTTGCCACACGACAGGAGTGGCTTTAATATCATTTGTAAAAAATATTCCCCCATCATTTGATTGATATACTCTATCGGGTGTAGATGGAAGGAATACAAGATCATGTTGATCAGGATGATGATTAGGATAATTATCATAAAATGGTATTGTACCAACAGGATCATAACCCCCTATTGATGTTGTGCTTAAACTATCTGTAAATCCGCTGGCGGATCTAAATAAATTAGTGCCACCAATAATGACAACATTTGTATCAGTAGGATGAACCTTAACAAGAAGATCGTATCCACCCTGAGAATTAAAATTTCCCAACTGGGTTCCCAGAAAAGGAATGTTTGCCGAGAGGTCTGTCCAGTTTCCTCCGACACCTGTCCCATTACCCGATAAATATGTGTACTTCCACAAGCTATTCCATTCCTGATCGCCCTTCCAGTTCACTGTCATTCGTCCGGTATTAGGTGTTTCACCGAGAAAATAAACTTGATTCTCGTTTGAAGGGTTAATGCCTATAACGACTCGACCAATTGTGCTGGTGTCCCATCCCGGAGGTGTAATTGAGGCCCAACCTAAAGTTGGGTCCTTTCTCCATATTCCTTTTTGAGAGCCATCACTATCCAATGTTGCATATACAACTCCTGTAGTAGTCACATCAACATCTGCAGTATAAGAATAAGGGCTTACACCACCTTTTTCAAGTTGCCAGGTTGAACCACCATTTGAACTTCTAAAAATGGCTCCGTATGTTGCCAGATATACAACGTCATTAACAAGATTACTCTGATCCGTTACAATTTTATATGTTATATCAAAAACAGCATCAAAACTATGTGGCGTTCCCGTAGAAGTAGCCGGCAATAGATTCCAGGTCAACCCTCCGTCTACTGATTTGAACACTCCGTTCCCCAGATAAAATGCACCTGCCCCACTTGCACTGGTACCTATACCTTCACCTGTAGTGTAGTACCAGGTATTTGTATGACCGGGACGCTTGTCTTGTGTGATAGAAGTTATAGCCGGATTTTGATTGAGTGAACTTACCAATGTCCAATTCATGCCTGCATCAACTGACCTCCAAAGTCCACCATTTACTGAACCGGCGAAAAATATATTTTCATTCGTCACATCCACGGCAATTGATCTTGTTCGACCGCCCACATTAAAAGGACCACGCTGAAAAAAAGCTGCGCCGACTCTGGCAAATGAACTTGAATTATATTGAGGTAATGTAGATGCAAACCTTAGTTCTTTAGCTCTCATACCGGCCGGTATTGTTCCTGTCTCAGGATCTGACAATCGAAGGGTTTCCCACTCTGCCCTTCCTTCTGAAGAGTAGATTGAACCTGCGCCGATCTTCTTTGAAAGATTCTGTGGCTTTGATGCATTGTTATGGGTAAAAATAATTCCTGCAATCAATAAAATAGATAAAGAAAGGATGGAGTAAATTTTGTTCATAGGAATATAATAAATATGTGAAGAGACATCGACTTGAGAACATTTGCTAAGCTATGTTCTTCTGATAAAATTAGAAAAATTTTTATTAGTTTGACCATATTAATCCTAAAAGACCAGGCCGGGGACTGTAGAATTCCAATTAAAACCAATGGAAATACTACTCAATCCTGTTCAGGAATATAATCCGAGCTAATACATTGACAATCCGGACAAAATTTCTCCGGTTGACATATTAATAGCTTTGATTTGTTTTGAGTAATCTATTTCAAAAAGATAAAATAAAAAAAATCACCCTATCCAATTATAGGGTGATTTCGAACAATATTACTAAAGTATTTTTAAGATTAATCGAAGTACTTCTTTTTAAGATCTTTTTTATTTACTTCTTCAACCGGAACAAAATTATTTGCAGGATGTAATGAAATCATTTCATCAATGTTTACATTTTTAATATCCATATAGCTTTTTCTAAAGCTCATCATTTCGGTTCCGTCAACGTGATATACTACAATGAAAACATCCTTAATGTCAGATGAATTAATTCCTTCTCCTTCAGGTTTAGGATCCGGTTCAGGGAAAATTCTAAAATCTTTTTTTGACATAATACAAGAGTTATGGGTCTCCCCGTTTTGCCTTGTAATACGGAAATGCCATACAAAAGATACTTGTAAACCCGCCAATTTAGCTTAGTTCTGCATGCAACCCTTACTTATGTAAGATTTTTTAGAATATAACAGTTCCAATTTGAACTTTGGAGGCTTATTAGGTCCGAATTAATGCCCAAACAATGCTCAATAACATTATTGAAAAATATCCATGGTTTAAAAAATTACTGCTTAATAAACTTTTTTATTATCGTTTCTCCGTCTTGTTGAATGAGAAGGAGGTAAATCCCCTTTGAAAATTGAGTGACATCCAACTCAATCATAGTGTTATTGATGAATAAGCTAGTTTTACATATTCTTCCAATACCGTCTATGATTGTAATGAATAACCTTCGACTTGATGGCTTGGTGGTTGTAATACGAATAAAATCATTAACAGGATTTGGATACAGAATATAAAATTCTTCATTTAATAAATCAGTAATATGAGTATTAAACTGACCTAAATTATCTAGTTTGATGCAATACATGGCTGTATGTGGATTAGGTACGAATACATCGCTCCTACCGGTGAAAACAATTCCTCCATCAGAACTTTCAATAACATCATACCCGATCTCAGAATTCACAGTGCCGAATGTTCTCACCCATAAAGTATCTCCAAAACTGTCAACCTTTATTAAGAGTCCTTGGTAGCCATTTGAAATAGTGTTTGTAGTTCCTCCTATGAGGTAATTACCATCTGAAAGTTGTAAAATTGTATGGGCTGAATTCTCTCTATTGTCCCCTAGAGTTTTGTGCCAAATAATTCCACCATTCAATGAAAGTTTATAGAGATCCATATCCCAATTGTTTAAGCTAGGATGATACGTTGAACCTGCGATAACAATATTTGAATCTTGAGACTGAATCACTGATGCACCAAAGTCTACGTTTGTGTTACCAAGAGTTTTTGTCCACAACGTATCACCAAGAGAATCGGTTCGGGTAATAAATATATCCGTTTGTGAGGAAACGCCAACTTCTCCGGTGCAGACATATCCTCCAGTTATTATTTCTATACATGAATGAATAGCAGATAAAGTTTGTGTATTGTAGAATTTGGACCAAAGTAGATTGCCATACGAATCAATCTTTATTAGCATTGCAATTGCATCTGGGTTCATTTGAGTAGAACAAAAGCCAGAAATAATGAATCCACCACTCTTGCACGGTTGAATATCCTTTGGAACAGTTCTGCCAGTGTTAATTTTGTGCGATTTCGTCCAAAGAGTATCTCCAAATTGGTTGAGTTTCAAAATCCAGAGCTTTCCATCTGTAGTTGAATACTCTTCTTTGATACCGACTATCAAAAGACATGAATCGCTTGTGGTGACGCATTTCAGTGCCCCATCAGTTGAAGGTGTGCCATATTGTTTTACCCATATTACATTTCCTAACGAATCTATTCGAACAATTGCGGCATCTTGTGCAGAAGCAGTGTTATAACTACTACCGCAAAGAACGTAACCATCTAAATATTCAACGATACTATTTGAATAATAGCAACCAAGTGTATCATAACTTCTTTCGAAGGTAGTAATCTGGCCAAAAGTATTATAGTTAAGACAGACTAAAAATAAAATTACAAATCTTGAATTCATGAAAATATTTATTAATTGATTTCATATTTATTATACACCAATTGCAAAAGACCAGTCAAATGAAGTAATAGTAGAATACATTATTTAGTCTTGCGATTGAACACAAACTAACAAATCTTTGCAAAGTTATATAATTGACAAGAACAGGTAATTCAAATTTCTGTTCTCTTACTACCTTAAATCGAAAAGTTTAAAAAATTATTTGATAAAACGAAACTTAAATAAGTTGTGCTGTAGCATACATCTTCTCTCTTACTTGAGAAACCGAATCATCTGAAATATACTCATCAAATGACATTCGTTTATCAATAATTCCACCGGGAGTCAGTTCTATGATCCGGTTTGCCACAGATTCCATGAATGCATGGTCATGTGAAGTAAAGAGTGCAATGTTTTTCCAATCCTTTAATGCATTATTAAAAGCAGTAATTGATTCCAGATCTAAGTGGTTGGTCGGTTCGTCCAGTATCAGACAGTTGGCCTGAGCCAACATCATCTTTGATACCATACAACGAACTTTCTCTCCTCCCGATAAAACACTCGCTTTCTTGAATGTTTCTTCACCCGAAAAAAGCATTTTTCCCAGAAAGCCCCGGATATAAGTTTCGTCCTTATCGATAGAGAATTGCCTCAACCAATCAATGAGATTAATATCATCCATGAAGTACCTGGCATTCTCATTGGGTAAATAAGCCTGGGTGATAGTGCTTCCCCATTTATACTCACCTGTGAATGCTTTCTCTTCGCCCATCAATATCTCAAAAAAAGATGTTATTGCCTGATGATCTTTTGACAACACAGCAACCTTATCGCCTTTCACCAGAGTGAATGAAATATCTGAGAAATAATTTTGTCCTTCCGGGGAATTCATTGCAAGGTTCTCTACAGAAAGTATCTGATCACCACATTCGCGTTCTGCCTTGAAAATGATTGCAGGATATTTTCTTGTTGAAGGCTGAATCTCGTCGACAACTAATTTCTCTAACAGCTTTTTCCGACTCGTTGCCTGTCTTGATTTTGAAGCATTGGCACTAAAACGTTCAACGAATTCCTGAAGTTCTTTTCTTTTATCTTCAACCTTTTTATTTTGATCAGAACGTTGACGCAATGCAAGCTGACTGGATTCATACCAAAATGTATAATTTCCCGTGTATAAATTTATCTTACCAAAGTCGATATCTGCTACATGAGTACACACAGTATCCAGGAAATGCCTGTCGTGTGAAACAACAATTACCGTATTCTGGAAATCAGCTAAAAAGTTCTCAAGCCATGTGATCGTTTCCACATCAAGATCATTTGTCGGCTCATCCAATAGAAGTATATCAGGATTCCCAAATAGTGCTTGTGCAAGAAGTACTCTTACCTTTTCTTTACCACTCAACTCTGCCATCTGCATATGATGGTAATGTTCCTTCACTCCCAGATCGCTAAGCAAATTTGCAGCATCACTTTCTGCATTCCATCCATTCATGTCAGCGAATTGCTGTTCAAGTTCTGCAGCTTTGTTTCCATCAGCTTCCGTGAAATCCTCCTTTGCATAGATGGCTTCCTTTGCATGCATCACATCCCAAAGCTTTCTATTTCCCATCAGAACAGTCTGTAAAACCTGGTGCTGATCAAAAGCAAAGTGATCCTGCTTTAAAACACTCATTCTCTCGCCCGGACTGATAGTTACTTGTCCGGTTGAAGGGTCCGTTTCCCCGGATAATATTTTTAGAAAAGTAGATTTTCCGGCACCATTTGCACCTATTACTCCATAGCAGTTCCCGGGAACAAACTTTATACTCACTTCATCGAAAAGGACGCGTTTCCCGTAGCGTAGGGATAAATTGGATACAGAAATCATTGATTTTAACGTTTTAAGGGCTGCAAAGGTAGTGAAAACCAAGCGTTTTAGCTAATTTTCATTCTCTTAACAGCCCTTAAACACAAAAAGATTTCCTTAGTCGATATTGCTGCTCTTAACCAGAGTTTTATAGATAGAATGGTTCTGCGTTTCTATGCCGATAAGATAAAACCCTTGCGGTAAAGCACTAAGGTCAAGACTCATCTGATCTGCTTTTTGATACTCGTCGAATGCTTTGCTCAAAAGCGTTCTGCCCGATAGATCACGCACATTGATGACTCCGGTCAACTGAAGATCAGAACTAAATAGTAATTTAATTTGACCACTTGTCGGATTCGGGTAAATAATGATTGATGCTTCGTAAGCTGTTTTTGAAATACCATTAAAGAGAAACTCATCTGCACCAATATCAGGAGTAGAAGGATCTCTGAGATCCCCATCAATATCTTCCTGCACCAATGCCAAAGGTGTACCGGCAGCATCTAAAATCCCTGCTGCTACATGCAAGTCGCTCACGCTTGTAAATAATGGATCTCCGCTGACTGAATTTGCATCAAGTCCTGAAGCAAGTTGAAAATCCGCTAAGCTTAACTGCGGAACAGTCCAATAGGCAGTATTTACTGAACTATACAAACAGTTATTGTCGGATTGAATGATTCCTAATTGTGCATTATCTTCAATATTCATTCCATACCCACCTCCCGGGCTGGCGAAAATATTATTCACTATCCTGATCCCTGATGTTCCGGCACTGCTCACAAATAATGCTGATCCAGTTGTTGTGTTTGTACCAATATTGTTTACAGAGTTATTAAAAACATTTTGATCCGCTGATCCGTCTTCAAGGGAAATTCCTCTTGCTATCGTGGCACCGCCAACTTGCACAAAATTATTTACAATAATTCCTTCGGTCCCTATACCACCTATACATTCCCTCAATCGAATACCATAATTTCCATTGTAGCATGTAATTTTATTCTTGTTGACTTGCAGTGGTCCTACACTGAACCTGATACTGATTGCATAAAAATCAACTGTTGAGACGGTGTTATTTCGAATAATTGTATTGCCTATAATTTGCGGAGCTGATTGATAAAGTAAAAAAGCACCAACATAAAAACTATTAAAAATATTATTTTCAACTACCATTCCAGTCGCATGTGAAGCAATGTCGCCATTTACCCAAATTCCATTTGCATTATCTTTAAAATAATTTCCGCTTATAACAAGGTCATTATTATTCGAAGTTGAAGGAGAAAAAATTCCTGATTTTGTTCCTGTGGTATTCGATGCGGAAACTGATGCATCACCTCTGATCTCGTTTCCGATTAAAGAAACATTATTTGATTCATTAGCAATTTCAATAACCGTAGAAGCTGTACCTGTACCTGAACGCTCTATTGTCAAGCGCATTATGCTGATATGATCAACTCCGTTTAATTGTAGTGTATAATTATCAAGGGTAGAAGCACCGGCAGGGTTACTTAACAAAACCGATGCGCTATCGCCCAGTTCTGAACTAAAACTTATAGTGTTGGAAAATGATGATCCCGAAATTTCCGGGATGCTCACTTGTTCTGTATACAAACCCGTTCGCACAGCAAAGTCAACAGGTCCGCAAATGCCTGATGCAACCAGAGCAGCAACAGCATCAGTAAAGTTTGCAAAATCAGGACTCACACCTCCAATGGTATAAGACCCGGTCATTGCGGTTGTCAGGCCTGACAACAAAGTACTGTCATTGGTCATATCATTATCAGCTATACCATTCGGCTCTCTTGTCCAGGCATGAAAATCGTATGTGACAGAACCTAATAAGATATAACTGCCAAGCAACACAGAAACAGAGTCTCCGGCATTCAGCGCCATCTGGTAATGTATAGATGCCTCAGGGACACCATTGACCATCCAGTCAACATATACAGAATCTATAGTGTTGGTACCAAAATTTTTTATCTGTACATAGACATCAACAGATCCGGGACATTTTCCCTGAACGGAGTCAATGGACAAAACCCCGGCATCATCAGTAAATGCAGAAGCTATTGTCAATTGAGAAATCAAAATTGATACCAGGAGAGTAAAGATTTTTTTCATGTGATTTTTTTTAAAATGATTTTATAGGCTTTAAAGTTAAGTAGCCTAACTAAGAAATGCAATCCTTCAATTTCCACCTGAAATTCACATTCTCCATTATCGCTGATTTGTACATTACTCAGAATATCCTGCAAATTCCCTACCTGTCAGTACTTTAAACCTTGTATTGTACGTAGCTTTTCGTAGCTTTCGGGAAAATTATATCATTAACCAATCTGATGAAAAAACAATTACTCCTTTTACTGATTGCATTTGTATTTCCGGTATTTGTCTGGGCACAGTGTACGACTACCAATGCAACAGCTTGTGAATGTAAAGATCCGGGACAAACGGATTGTGATCTTTTGCCCGATATTCAAGTTGGCCATCCCCCTTTTTATGATTTGGGAGCTACCTATGGTGTCATTGAATATTCTCAAACAGGTCATGGTGTTGATAATGGTAGATTAAAAGTTTCTGTCTCTACCCCGAATCCCGGTTTTGGTCCATTGGAAATTCATGCAACAAATGTATTTATTTGCGGTACTGACACATTTGTTGGAACAGCTCCAAGCATTTGTCCGGATGGTATTACTTATCCCGGTATTCTTGTTAATCAAAGGATCTATCACAAGAGTGGAAACGCTATGACTTATTATGACAGACCTGCAGGTACTATGACATATCATCCAACACATAGTCATATGCATGTAGATAACTGGGGAAATTATACTCTCAGAACAAGAGACTCAACAAAAACCAATCCACTTGACTGGCCAATGATTGGTTATGGAACAAAGCTTGCATTTTGTGTGATGGATTACGGGACATGTTCCGGTTGGGCAGATCATTGTCTTGATACAGCAGGAAATTCTTTAAACAGCAATAGCGATTTTCCAAACTACGGACTTGGAGGAGGTAATTACAGCTGTTCAAATTCGGTTCAAGGGATTTCATCCGGATACTTAGATATCTATTGGACATCGCTGGATGGAATGTGGATCGATATTCCTCCTGGAACTTGCAATGGTGATTACTGGATTGTGACTGAAGTTGATCCTAACAACTTTTTCCTTGAGTCAGATGAAACTAACAATGTGTATGCAGCACCTTATACTGTTACTCAGCAAGTTCCAAACCCTGCGACCCAAACCGCAAAAGTTCAGGTAAGCAATTCGAAATTGAATTTGTGTCAGGGTGAAAGCACTACACTTACAGCCGACAATAATGTTATTGGTGCTACTTATCTCTGGAGCAATGGAGATACTACGGCTTCAACAACGGTGAATAGCAATGGAATTTATTCCGTTGAACTGATCACTCCTTGCGGTGTCGGCCAATCTTATTCTGTGGAGGTAAATGTCTTCAATCAGCCGGCAATGCCTAATACAGTAAATGATACCATTCCTACGCCGGGTACTGCCCTATTATCAGCTTCTGGTGCCGGTGATATCAAATGGTATGATGCAATCGTCGGTGGCAACCTTGTTGGAACGGGAAATTCTTTCATTACACCTTCTATCAACACAACAACAACTTTCTATGCAGAAACTGAAGAAGTGCATAATGGCTTAAGTTTCCAGATAGGCCCTGCTGATTCATCAGTTTCTTCAGGTACTTCATCAACTACAAACCAGTATCTCGAGTTTGATGTTTACAACACTTTAATTTTACATTCTGTAAAAGTATATGCACAGACTGCGGGAACACGAACAATAGAGCTTAGCGATAATTCCGGTACGGTACTTCAAAGTGCTCTTGTAAATGTAAATGCAGGTATGACTATCGTTGATCTGGATTTTCTCATTAACCCCGGAACAGGTTATCGACTTTCCCGAACCGGAGGCGAACTGTTCAGAAACAATAATGCAAGTGGATTATCTTTTCCATACACGATTGATAATTTTTGTTCAATCACAGGAACATCGCAGGGTAATGGATATTATTACTTCTTCTATGATTGGTCAGTAGTGCTCCCATCAAACTCATGTGTTAGTCAGCGATCACCTGCTATTGCTGTAGTTGCATCTCCAAATTCAATCGCTGATGTCAACAAACTGAATGCATTAAAGGTCTATCCTAATCCTGCAAATAATTCATTGAATGTTTCATTTACCCTGGAAGGTGCAAACGCTATCACCTTAGAACTGATTGATGCTACCGGAAGAGTTGTTCGTTCTAAAAACATTTCATCAGGCTCCGGCACATACAATGAATATTTCGACCTGAGTTCGATGTCAAGAGGTGTGTATAGTGTACACGTACTATCAAATAATAAAAACTATTATCATAAATTAATAGTTCAGTAAACTCTAGTTTTAAAAAGCACCCGGTTCAACAATCGGGTGCTTTTTTGTTTAAAATGGTGAACATGACCAATATCATGATTGCTTAAGTTGAACAGACTATATTTGTTAAAAAAATGCTGCGTCTTCTACTCCTGATTGGCTTTCAGCTTTGCATTTCCTTGCCGGGTTTTTCTCAACCGATCTTTACAACCTATGATCGGTTCAATTCTCCCTTGCCCGACAACCAGTGCCGTTACATAGCAATTGATTCACTGCAGAGAAAATGGTTTTGCACTGAATATGGTTTAGCTATTTTTAATGACACTGTTTGGGAAGTTTATAACACCACGACTTCTAACATCACAGACAATTCAATTAAACATGTTGTCTTTGATGTAGATGGTAAAGCATGGATCTCTACTCAAAGCGGTGGTGTAAATGTTTTTGATGGCACGACCTTTACTTCTTATACGACATCAAATTCCGGAATTACTTCAAACTTTGTCCGTAGTATTACGATTGACGATTTCAATGTTAAATGGATCGCTACCGATAATGGCCTGAACCGATTTGATGATACTACTTGGACCGTCTATAACATTATTAATTCATCTATTCCTGTAAATAATATCACGCTTATTAAAACCGAGAATGACTCTACCAGATGGATAGGTACATTTAACGGAGGATTAGTGCGAATGATCGACACTTCCTTTACTACATGGAATGCCGCAATTAATGGTTTCCCCGACAATTTCATTTTGGGCATGTTGATCGATGTCGGTGGAATTAAATGGATGGCATGTCCGTCAGGTGGGTTAATCCGTTTTTTCAATGGATCCTGGTTTGCTTACAATACTGTGAGTTCAAGCATTCCGACAAATAGCCTTACCTCAATATTACAAGATTCCTCTTCGAATTTTTACATAGGTTCTTACAATTATGGTTTGATAAAAAATGTTGGCTTTGATTATTTTTTCTGGAATTCTCAAAATAGTGCAATGCCGGATGACCTTGTCTACACAGTAGCTATCGAAAGTAATGGTATTGTTTGGTTGGGAACTGATGCACATGGTGTTGTTCGTTTTGATGAGGCGCTTTGGACAGGTTACGAAAACATCTTTAACCCGGAACAACTTCAGGTTTTCCCGACACTATTTTCTAATTCCGTAAACTTTGTACATCCGGCAGAGTCCCTGCAATTAATTGAAATCTATAATACTGTTGGGAATCGTTTACTCCAATACCCATTAAACAATTTCAGGGGTAACGTAGAATCCATAGACTTGTCAATGCTTGCAAAAGGGGTGTATGTAGTAACTGTCACCACAGAAAGAAATACATCAACTCATAAGATAATTAAAGTTGATTGAATTTAATGGCAGTGCTCTGACAAATTAAAATTCGTTCTCAATGAAAATTAATCCCCACCCAATAATTACATAATGCTTCGTAGAAAATTTGTCCTTACCTCTTTAGCCTTGTATCCGGCAATGCTTTTGGCTAAAGTAAAAACGATCGCAGTAAATAGAACAACAAAAGGATTTAAAGTTTCATCCGATGAAGCCCGATTTGGGGAACACTATGAGATGAAAGGTGTAACGCTTAACCGTCTTGATATTAAGATTTCTTCATTAGACACGGAAGGTGACCTTGCCGTATTCGAACAAACCGGTCTCACGCCTAATGGTGGTCCTCCCCTGCATATTCATCCTAACCAGGATGAATGGTTTTATGTAATTGACGGAACATATAAATTTCAAGTAGGTGAAGAAGCCTATAATCTGATAAAGGGTGATACGATATTTCTCCCCAGAAATGTACCTCATGCTTTTGTGCAATTAAGCGAAACAGGAAAAATGATCGTCTCATATTTACCCTCAGGAAAAATGGAAGCGTTTTTTAAAGTAACATCGTCATGGAAAAATCCTCCATCTTCTGAAGAAATAAAAAAAGTTTTTGAAGCACATGATATGCTGATCGTTGGACCTCCGCTTAAACCATAAAATTTTTATAAGACTAATTTAATATTGGTTAAAAGGCTAAACAAGTAGCTTACTCAAAAACAAAATATAATCCGATCAGAATGATCAGCAATGCTACCGAAGTTAGTCCATAAAGTATCCAATAAAATAATCCGGGAAATAAATTAGTCAGTGTTAGAACACAACTGACAAAACCGGTAATCGCACCGATCACCAACAGAGCAAATCCTATTGCCTGTCTTTTTGAACGCAATATCTTTTTATAGTCCTCCTGATACTCCTTTATTTTCTCTGAATCAAATCCAAGAATATCCATTTCGACCTTAATTCTTTCAAGGTCAAAATTTTCATTGCACCATTTCAGAAGTAATTCTTTTTTTTGAGCGATTGGATCTGACATGCCTCAACCTTGTTTCGGATTCGTTCTTTCATAATACATTCAGACAACAATATATTGCTGCTAATATAATTTTCCAAGAAAGCTGATGAATGTCATTCTGCCAAACAACAATATCGATAATTCCTTATTCTACCAATATGAATTAAGCTACCAGCAATTTATTATACCTGCCTCGTATCTCATCAAGAAGTTCATGGATTTCGTCGATAGATTCTATCGTTACTAACTTCATCCTAAAATCCTTAAAATGATCCAATCCTTTAAAATAATTACTGTAATGTCTTCTCATCTCAAAAATACCTACTCGAGGACCTTTCCATTCAATAGATTTATCCAGATGGATACGACATACGTCTACGCGTTCATCAATTCCCGGTGCTTTTAACTTTTCACCGGTTCTTATGAAATGTTTGATCTCATTGAATATCCAAGGGTAACCGATGCTTGCTCGTCCTATCATCAGACCGTCCACATGATACCGTTCTTTCATAAGTTTTGCGGTCTCCGGAGAATCCACATCACCGTTTCCGAATATGGGAATTTGCATTCTTGGATTCTTTTTAATTTCTCCAATAAGAGTCCAATCTGCTGCACCTTTATACATTTGTTTACGAGTCCGACCATGCACCGACAAGGCTTTTATCCCTATGTCTTGTAATCGCTCTGCCACCTCAACAATATTCTTTGTATTATCATCCCAGCCTAATCTGGTCTTGACTGTCACGGGAAGCTTTATTGACTTAACGATTTCCTCTGTCATCTTAACCATTTTCGGAATATCCTGTAACAATGCTGCTCCTGCTCCTTTACACGCAACAGCTTTCACCGGACAACCATAGTTGATATCAACAAGATCCGGCCCGGCAGCTTCTGCAATGAGTGCTGCTTCGCGCATAGAACCTATATCACCGCCAAATAACTGTATGCCTATAGGTCTTTCGTATTCGAAAATGTCAAGTTTATGAACACTCTTAGCAGCATCACGTATCAGTCCCTCGCTTGAAATAAACTCTGTGTACATCATATCTGCTCCATTCTGTTTACATACATAACGGAATGGCGGATCACTTACATCCTCCATTGGAGCGAGTAACAACGGGAATTCTCCCAGGTCTATATGTGCTATTTTAGCCAATTGTATTATTTCAATCTTAAAAAAAAGATAAATCAAATCTTATTCTCCTCAGTCGGCATCTTTCGTCCAATACAAACAATATCATCCGCGCAAATCAGCCGAATCCGTGTTATCCGTGTTCCATTTTAAAAGGAATCCGGGCTGCAGAATTTGATCCGATAAGTTATCTTCGCGGCAAAGGTACGACACAATGAGTCTCAAGGCAATCTGGGAAAATAATACTCCTTATTCGAAATTTCTGATTTCTGTGGGAATAATATTAATTTCCGCTGTTTTTTTCACACTTATTAGCACTTTTTTAGCCTCTGTCATCTATGGAGTTGACATGGCTCAATTGGCCATTTTAATGTCTGAACTCGAAAACCCGTCAAATATCGCTGTTTTGAAAATGGTTCAAACAGTTTCAGCTATAGGAACCTTTATTGTTCCTCCCTTCATCCTTGCCTGGTTATTCCACCCATCACCAATTGATTATTTGTCGATTCGAAAGAGGCCGGCATTTTCCTCAAGTATCCTGATCGTTGCTCTGCTTTTCTTGGCAGTACCACTCATCAATCATCTTGGTGAATTAAACAGTCATTTTCATCTTCCCTCTTTTTTAAAAGGTATGGAAGATTGGATGAAAGCATCAGAAGAACAAGCAGCCAGGCTGACCGAAGCATTTCTAATCATGACTACACCGGCCGACTTGATCACGAATTTATTTATGGTAGCTATTATTCCTGCCATAGGTGAAGAGCTACTTTTTCGGGGTATCATTCAAAACATATTTTCACGTTGGTTAAAAAATAAACATACTGCAGTCTGGTTAACTGCCATTTTATTCAGCGCAATGCACATGCAGTTTTATGGTTTCATACCTCGCTTCCTTCTGGGTGCAATGCTTGGTTATCTTCTGGTTTGGAGTGGCAATTTATGGTGGTCAATCATAGCTCATTTTGTGAATAATGCTGCTGCTGTCATCTTCACCTATTTCTACCAAAACGACTTAAGCACTTTCGATCCCGATAAAATTGGAACGGGCGCCGATCAAATTAACATGGTCCTGTTCAGCATTGTTTGTACCGGCCTGATCCTTTTTCTACTCTATAAGGAAGGCCTCAAAAAACGATTGCTTTCAGAGGAATGATTCTCTACCTTTGTCGCCCTTAAGAGCAGAAAATCGCTGTTTTATAAGGATTTAGAATACAGGAGAGGTGTCAGAGTGGCCGATCGTGCAAGCTTGGAAAGTTTGTGTACCGCAAGGTACCGCGGGTTCGAATCCCGCCCTCTCCGCAAATGAATGGAATGATGCCCGCAGCATGCGGGCAATTATTTTTTGAACGGAAAGACCTGAAGCTTGCTTCAAGGTCTTGAAGAGAAAAATAATAATAGAGCGCAGCGAATCATTCCATTTTGACTATGGGAGTGAAGGGATCACCGGTCAGGTAATCCGCCCTCTCCGCAAGAAACAACCAAACGAAGTTTGAGCAGGTTGGAAAAAATAAAAACGAAAGCGAACGAAGTGAGCGGTTGTTTTGGGTTGAAGGTTCCACCATTCTGGATCACTCGCTAGGCAATCCCGACAATCTGGACTGAATTCAATCACCGAATAGATAATCAGCAAAAAAAACAGCCCCTTCATCAAAGGCTGTTTGAATACGCATTCTGTTTTATTTCTTCTCTCCCGAAAGTGTATCCCCCTTAAAATCCAGTGACACAGAATTC
>DAOQWA010000013.1:0-66418 GCA_035341855.1 Bacteroidia bacterium | reverse complement strand
ATAAAGATATTGGCAAAGTTAAGATTGGCAGAAATAGAATTTGCCTTAGATCCTGATTCTTTCCCTCCTGACGTATTCAACATTGCCGAAGTACAATTCACAATAATGGAACACTTTGTACAAGGGGTTGTAACACTTAAAGGCCATAAACTACTTAACAAATACACAAATACTATTGAAGAAGAATAGACTTACACATAATTCGAAATGAAATCGTTTAAAAAAGCCTGTAATTAAATTTATATGAAAAAACTTATTCTCATTCTACTTTTTATCCCTCTTTGCACACAATTAGGTGCACAGACTAAAGATAGCGTGTTCAGCTTTACAGTAAAGCAGGCCATTGCTTTCGCATTGGAAAATCAAACCGATGTTCAAAATGCAAAACTTGATGCAGAAATATCAAATGCACAAGTCAAGGAAATTCTTGGCATTGGACTACCGCAGTTGAATGGTAGTTTCGACGTGAAGGATTATGAAGAGATCCCAACCTCTTTAATTCCGGGAGAATTTTTTGATGGGGAAGCAGGTTCATTTATTCCGGTCAAATTCGGAACGAGGTGGAATGCAACAGGCACAATATCTGCAACTCAGTTGTTATTTGATCCGACATATCTCATCGGTGTAAAAGCTACAAAAACACTACGAGAACTTTCAGATAAAAAACTGGACCGCACAGAATTGGAGACTGCTGTGGCAGTTGCCAAAGCCTACTACAATGTTCTTCTGCTTACTGAAAGAAAAAAAGCGATGGATGCTAACTTACAAAGAGTTCAAAAGCTTTATGATGATACAAAGGTTCTGAATGAAAATGGTTTTGTTGAAAAACTTGATCTCGATCGTGTAAAGGTTGCTTTGAATAATGCAAGCACAGAAATTGAAAAGTTCAGCCGCTTATTAATTGTAAGCAATAAAATACTGAAATATCAAATGGGAATGAAGCAGTCAGCCGTACTGGAGCCAATTGAAACCATAAATGCTGCTGAACTTAAGAATTTGACAATATCTCTCGAGAAATATGATATAAGTGAAAGAATTGAATATTCGATTTTAGAAACGCAAAAAAAGCTTCAAGAATATAACGTCAAAAGATATCGCTCAGGTCGTTACCCGAATTTAATAGCCTATGGAAATTTAAGCACCACTGCCCAAAGACAAGAATTTAATTTTTTCGATTCTGATAAAGGATGGTATCCCGTTGGAATCATTGGCGCTACTCTTTCGCTCCCTTTATTTGACGGCTTCCAGAAACATAACAAAATAAAACAAGAGAAATTAAATCTCCGGAAACTTGAAAATGAGATCGAACGATTCGAAGAGGCGGCATCTGTTGAAGTAAGCAGCAATCGTGATGCCTTAATTAATTCCGTCAACTCCTTAAACGTCCAGGAGCAAAATCTAGAATTGGCGAATGATATTTATTCGACTTCAAAATTAAAATACGATCAGGGAGTTGGATCAAATTTAGAAGTCTTAGATGCTGAAACTTCCCTAAAAGACTCTCAGGCAAATTATTTCAATGCTTTATATGATGTAATGATCTCCAAAATTGATCTTGAAAAGTCAATGGGTAAGTTCATCTACTAAATTAACATTTATCTCACTCTCTTATTCTATCCATAATATCATCACCATGAAAAAAGTACTAATATTTATTTTACTCACAGGAATAATAAGCTCTTGTTCTGACAACAGCAATACATCGAATAAGCATGCAGAACTTGTGACATTAAAAAAACAACAAGCTGAGTTAAAAGAAAAAATTCTTGAAATTGAAAATCAACTGGCAGAATCGGATTCAAGTGCTGATCTGCGATCGAAGAATGTAGGAGTTTCCCTAATGGAACCTACAGTCTTTAATCATTTTATAGAAGTTCAGGCAAAAGTTGAAGGAGACGAGGATGTAATTGTGAGTGCAGAATCAATGGGCACCATTACTTCTATAAACGTGAAAGTCGGTGATAAAGTATCCAAAGGACAGGTTCTTGCTCAGACCGATGACAGAGTCATAAGGCAAGGAATTGAAGAAATGCAGGCTCAGCTTGATTTGAGCACGCAGTTGTATAATAAACAAAAGAACCTGTGGGATCAAAAAATTGGCAGTGAAATTCAATTTCTCCAGGCAAAGGCAAATAAGGAATCTATGGATAAAAGAATGGCCGGATTGCAAAGTCAATGGGACCTGACTAAAATAAAGTCACCGATCAACGGAACTGTTGATCAAATAAATTTAAAAGTTGGTCAAACCGTTGCACCGGGCTTGCCGGCATTTAGAGTTGTTAATCTCAACTCTCTCAAGATTACGGCTGAAGTTGCAGAATCATTCATCAGTAAAGTTAAGAAAGGTAACGATGTCGTGATCTATTTCCCAGATCAGCAAAAAGAAATCAAGAGCAAACTCAACTATTCCGGACAAGCCGTGAATGCCTTGAACAGAACCTTTAACGTGGAAGTAAGATTAAACCCAAAGGACGGCAACTTTAATCCGAATATGGTGGCAGTTTTAAAAATAGTTGACTACTCCTCCCCACAAGCCTTTGTTGTACCGGTAGGCTCAATTCAGAAATCGAGCGATGGCGAGTTTGTCTATGTAGCCACACAAGAAAATGGCAAGACCTATGCACGAAGAAAAACCATCACCTCAGGATTAACATATAATGGAATTACAGAGATCACCAAAGGCATCAGCGATGGCGACAAAGTGATAACCTTTGGATACCAAAACATCATTGAAGGTGATATGATCCGCCTTTAATTATCCTGAACCTCTCCTCTATTAAATATCAATTTTGAAAAATTATTATGAAAGAGAATTTTAAAGAATTCAAACCATCCTCCTGGTCAATTGACAACAAGGTCGCCATTTTTATCATCACGATAATTCTGACCATCGCAGGTATATCCGCATATAATAATCTCCCTAAAGAAAGTTTTCCGGACATCTCATTACCCAATATCTATGTAAGCGTAATTTATCCCGGAACTTCTCCAAAGGACATGGAGAACCTTATTGTACGACCGATAGAAAAAGAATGTAAGAATATTGCCGGTGTCAAAAAAATCAAAAGTAATTCCCTGCAGGATTATTGTAATGTCGTTGTAGAATTTAATTCTGATGTAAATATTGATGATGCCAGACAAAAAGTTAAAGACGCTGTAGATAGAGCTAAGCGGGATCTGCCAAAGGATCTTAAAAACGAACCTGAGATCATTGATGTAAATTTTGCTGACTTGCCAATAATGCAAGTCAACATCAGTGGTGATTATGATCTTAACAAACTAAAACAATATGCAGACGACGCAAAGGACAGGCTCGAAAGCATGAAGGAAGTAAAAAAGGTTGAAATGATCGGAGCGCTTGAAAGAGAGATCCAGATTAATGTCGACATGCTGAAAATGCAAGCGGTTGGTGTATCAATGGGTGATATTGCAAGAGCTATTCAATCAGAAAATTTAACGATGCCGGGTGGCTCAGTAAATATTGAAGGTGTTCGTCGTTCGCTTAGTGTCAGTGGAGAATTTAAAAATGTTGATCAGATTGGAAACCTGATAATTAATGGCATAGATGGAAAACCTGTTTATCTGAAAAATGTTGCTGAAGTTGTTGACAGCTACAAAGAACAAGAAAGCTTTGCACGCTTAGATCATAAGAATGTTATCACATTGAATATCATTAAGCGTAAAGGTGAAAATTTGATCTCTGCTTCAGATAAAATTGTCAACCTCATTGAAGATTTACAGACCAATTCATGGCCAAATGATGTAAAGGTGACCTTGACAGGTGATCAGAGTGAGCAAACCAGAATGACACTTCATGACCTGATTAATACGATTATTATTGGATTCGTATTGGTATTCCTGATCCTGATGTTTTTTATGGGAACAACCAATGCCTTTTTTGTGGCAATGTCGGTACCGCTTTCGATGTGTCTTGCATTTTTAGTGATGCCTACGATAGGATTCACGCTGAATATGATTGTACTGTTCTCTTTTCTGTTAGCATTGGGAATTGTCGTTGATGATGCAATCGTTGTTATTGAAAATACACACAGGATATTTGCTAATGGTAAAAGGCCGATCATACAAGCGGCAAAAATGGCAGCCAGCGAAGTCTTCCTTCCTGTATTATCCGGTACACTGACTACATTGGCACCATTTATACCATTGTTATTTTGGAAAGGAATTATTGGAAAGTTCATGTTCTTCCTTCCAGTCACACTCATTGTTACGTTGATGGCATCTCTTATCGTTGCTTATATCATCAATCCGGTATTCGCTGCTCAGTTTATGAAGCCCCATGAAAAGCGCGATCCTCAGAAAGAGAACAAGAGCTTGAAGAGGTCATTGGTATTCTTTGCAGTTGCAATTGTCATAGGATACTTGATAAATTTTGGTACAGGTAATTTTGGCGTACTTACTCTTTTGCTTTATTTACTTAATCATTATTGGCTAAGATTTGTCATCAAACGATTTCAAGAAAATACATGGCCAAAATTCCAGGAACGATACAGAACTTTTCTTGTATGGTGTTTAAACAGACCATGGACAATGATGTGGTCAACGTTCGGTGTTTTTCTGCTTTCAATATTCATGATCACAGTACGTAATGGTGGCGTGAGTTTCTTCCCAACTGCAGATCCGAATTTCGTTTATGTCTACACCAGCTTACCTGTCGGAACAGATCAAACTTATACAGATTCTATCACCAGAATAGTTGAGGATAAAGTTTATAAAGCGATCGATTGGCCCAATCCTCTGGTAAAATCTGTTATCGCCAATGTTACGGTAAGCGTTACTGATCCTCAAGATGAAGATCAAAATAGTTATCCAAACAAAAGTAAAGTCTCAGTTGCCTTTGTAGAATATGGAAAACGAAATGGCCAATCAACAGCAGGGTATATGGATAAAATCCGTGAAGCCGTTAAAGGCATTCCCGGTGCTGAAATCACAGTTGCTCAGGAACAGGGCGGCCCTCCTGTGGGCAAACCGGTAAACATTGAAATAAGTGGTGACAACTATGAAGATCTGGTAGAAAACAGTAAAGGTTTAAAAAGATATCTTGATTCGCTTAAGATAGAAGGTATTGAAGAACTCAGGAGCGATCTTCAAGATTCAAAACCACAAGTCGTATTCAATATTGATCGTGAACGAGCCAATCGGGAAGGAATTTCCACCTATACAATTGGTAATGAAATTTTCCTCGGTGTCTTAGGAACAGACATCTCGAAATACAGGGATGTAAACGATGATTATAACATCGTGATCAAATATCAGGACGATCAAAGATACAATATTGACTTATTACGTAACCTAAAGATCCTTTACCGTGATATGAGTATGGGTGGTCTTGTAAGAAATGTACCCTTATCGTCATTTGCTGAAGTAAAATATTCTGACACTTATGGAATTATAAAGAGGAAAAATCAGAAACGTGTAGTTACGGTAGCATCCAATGTTCTTACAGGCTACAATGAAAACGCCGTAGTACAGGATGTTCAAAAAGCGATCAAAAATTTTAATACTCTACCCGGTGTAGATATCAACATGACCGGATCACAAGAAGAGCAAGCTGAAACTTCAGCATTCTTAGGATGGGCTATGATGACTGCCCTCCTGCTTATAGTGCTTATTCTTGTAGTACAGTTTAATTCGATCAGCAAGCCTGTAATAATCCTGACGGAGATCGTGTTTAGTATTATTGGGGTATTTATAGGCTTCTCAATATTCAAAATGGAATTTTCAATTGTAATGAGCGGGGTCGGTATCATTGCACTTGCAGGAATTGTTGTAAGAAATGGAATTCTCTTGGTAGAATTTACTGACCTATTACGTTCAAAAGGTGTACCTGTTTTCGATGCTATTGTTGAAGCAGGTAAGACAAGGATGACGCCGGTAATTTTAACAGCTCTTGCTGCGATGCTTGGATTAATTCCCTTAGCAGTTGGCTTGAATATTGACTTTGCTCGCTTATTCAATGAGTTTAATCCACACATTTATTTTGGAGGAGATAACACTGCATTTTGGGGACCTCTGTCATGGACAATGATCTTTGGATTGGGTTTCGCCACGTTCATAACATTGATAATGGTACCGATCATGTACTTACTAAGTGAGCGGATGAAAAACAAGGTGCGTCAGTGGTCAGGAAGACCTGTTGATCCGGGCACGAAGCCAAAAAGGGTTGCAGAACTGATCGAGGCAGAAATATAAAATCGTTCTGTAAATAAATATGAGCGATCCAAAAATCAAGCTTTCAGTTGTTTCATACCTGAACAGTAAACCTTTTATTTTATCTCTGGAGAAATCCGGAGCAGGTAAACTTATGGATATTTCACTGGATATCCCCAGCGAGTGCGCTGCTAAGTTACTGGATGGCCGTGTTGACATCGGACTTGTACCGGTGACTGTAATTCCTGAATTAACATCGGCTCAGATAATCAGTAATTATTGCATTGCAGCTGATGGACCTGTCGCATCTGTTCTTCTACTGAGTCACACGCCTCTTCAAAATGTAAAAAGAATTCTGCTTGACTATCAATCGAAGACTTCTGTACAGCTTGTAAAAATTTTATCAAAGAAATTGTGGAATATAAGTCCGGATTGGATTGATACAAAACCGGGGTATGAAGAAAACATCAATGGGAATACAGCAGGTTTGATAATTGGCGACAGGGCTTTTTCAGCTTCCGATCAATTCCCCTATGTTTACGACCTTTCAGAAGAATGGAAGAAATTAACAGGACTCCCATTCGTGTTTGCCTGCTGGGTATCAAACAAGGTCATTGACTCAGAAATCGTAAAAAAATTCAATGAATCATTAAGCTTATGTCAGCAGCTAATACCACAAATTATTGCGGATCAAAGTTCAGAGCACTTGTCAAAGGAGCAGATAGAAAATTACTTTGCAAAGAATATTCACCTGGTGTTTGACAAAGACAAGAAAGCCGGGATGGAACTTTTTCTGAAATACGTTAAAGAAGAGTAAAAAAATACTCCGCAAAGCAAATTGATTTTAATAGAGCAAATCACCTCCCTTGCTCTTATTGAATGTTATTTATTGATCTCCAGTCTTACTGTTCTTCGATAGTTATCATTAAACAAAGTCACAAAATATATACCTGCATCCTGATCACGCAAATCTAAGTCATGCGTTTGACCGCTAGGATTAGAAATACTCTCTTGCAAGACACTTCTTCCCAGCATATCAGAAACATAAAGATTTACTCCAGAACCGATATTTTCCATTAAATACATATCAAGCTTTACAAGTCCGCTGCTTGGATTAGGATAAATACTAAAAGAAAAATTATTCGATGCCTCATTAATTCCTGTAACATCTTCACAAGCGGTCGATACCAGAAGCGTAGGATAAAATGCACCCATTAGCAAGTTCATACGATTAGCCTGACCTACTGTAAACATGTTCATACATGCATCATCGGTGTAATCCATATAATTCATATACATTATCCCATTTCCTGAGCCGGTACAACCATCAAACATAGGAACCGTCACCGGACAATCATAGGTCTCGATTTCCTGGTCCGGGGTATCAGCTATACCATCACTTCCCGAACAGTCATTATCATCTCCCCAAATATGCTCCATACCGAAAGCATGTCCTATTTCATGTGTTGTTGTTCTTCCCAGATCATATGGTGAAGACACTGTCCCTATTCTTCCAAAGGCATCGTACAGAATGACAACGCCATATTCATCAGAATGAACACTGGATGGAGGTTCAGCATAGCCCAATAAAAAACTACCCAAATTACATACCCAAATATTGAAGTATCTGTTTACATCCCATGCATCAAGACCACCGCTGCTGTAGTGTTTCATGTTGTTGCTGGTGCTAAACGAATTGGTCGTTGTCACACGACGTTCTATACCTGTCGTTGGATTACCTGATGGGTCCTGCTTTGCAAGGCAAAATTGAAAGTTCGTAGTAGCTGCAATCCCTGACCAAAACGAAGGAGTGTGTGTTGTGTCAGGATTCCTCCTGCCAAAGTCTTCATTAAGGACCTGAATTTGAGATAATATCTGAGCATCAGAAATATTTTGAGCTGTCGTTTTGTAAATCACATGGACTACCACCGGTATGGTATGGATAACATTTGACACTCTGGAAAGGCTCTGATCAGCTTCCAGTTCTTCAAGGATTTTTTTATCAATTAGCTTATTTTCAAGATAATTGGGGTTTTCAGCTTTCAGTTTATTCACGTAATCAACAGTTGCACAACGTGTTTTCCTTTGATCAGGTGAAGATGCAAACGTTCCAAACCCGGCCATGAAAATCCAAGTTAAACACAGTAATGTTTTCAATTTCATGTAATGATTCATTAGTAGTTAATTTCTAATAGCAAAAATACTCTAATTAATTAATTTTAACATAGTGTCTAATGAGAAAATACAATTCCATGACACGTTTAGTTCTTCAATGCATTATATCTTCAATTTACTAAAAAAAGTGGCTTTCTCAAACTCTTGAACTGCCCCGGGCCGGAGATCTCCCAAGTGGATGTCCTCAATTCCAAGCCTGATTAGCCTCAAAGTTGGGAAACCTACGGCTGCAGTCATTTTTCGAACCTGTCTGTACTTACCTTCTCTTAATTCAAGGAGCACAAAGGACGTCGGAATACTCTTTCTGAAGCGAACCGGAGGTACCCTTTCATGTATGTTTTGAGGAGGAGGTATTAACCTGGCATTACACGGGAGTGTTTTATGGTTTTTCCCTTTAATATTCACGCTGACTCCTTTTGCAATCAATTCACATGCCACCTGATTAATTTCACCTTCTACCTGAACCAGGTATGTTCTCCAATGCATTTGCAGCGGATCAAGAATTGCTTTATTTACTGATGGGTCATTGCTGAGTAACAGCAAACCTTCACTATCAGCGTCCAGGCGACCAATCGGGTACACATCTTTTGGAAAGCTGAATTCCAGATCTGCTAATGACTGCTTATCACCTTCTCTGGTAAACTGAGAAAGCATGCCGAAGGGTTTATGAATTGCAAAATATCTGAACATCAGTCAATCACTTTTCTAATCAAACAGATACTTCGATTTTAATACTTAACATATTTAGTATACGCATTTGATCAAATTAGGTTTAAAATACTTCTTCTCATTCATCAAAGAAACAGAGTATGAATTTCCATTAAATAATTCATGAATTGAATTAGTTGCTATGTTTCAAAAATATCTATCATACATATTACTGATTGTTCAAGTATCAGTTTCGTGTCTACATGATATTTGCAAAATCTCTTTCACGCTGAAAAATTCAAAATATTCATGCGGAAAGTACAGAAACAACCTATCAGCAAACTAAATGAATACTGTTCTTTGCTTCAGTTTTCTGTACCAACACCTCTTGCCCTTTTGGAGAAATTCCACATTAAAAGAACACTTTTCTATAGTACCGTTCATCAATTCTTATACCACGCGGAACTCTGCGGAGAGCTTTCATTCTCACAGCTTAGAGGTCCTCCTCTATTTATGTAAATTTAAATGTTTTGATCTGTTGAAAGTCCGATCACTTCTTTAACCCGGAAGTCGATTGTGGTATGTAAGGCATTCATTGAAAAATAATATTTCAACATGATATTTATTTTGTACCTGTTTACAAAGCAACATTGCTGCTATCTTTATCCGGAGAATTGCATTCGCAAGCCTTTCAAGGAACTGTAAGAAACAAACACCCTTACGAACCATTACCCGTAGTGCCAACTTATTTACCGGCTTTCCGAAGTAGTCCGGTATCTGATAAAGAAGGCTAACACTGGCTAAGAAACTTGTCTAAAAAATCTTTGAAATTTGTGACATATATCAGTTTTGAATTCCTATTTTTACCTTTATTTGATCAGAAATGGCGTCCTGGCATTCATCAATTTACATAATGAGGGTCTGCCTTAAAAACTATGTTTTCGACTGAATCCAAAACCCGAAAACTCTCAGTCCAGTTGTTTGTTAATAATTGAATCATCAATTCTAAAATCAACCTAAACCACAAATACTAACATGAAATCATTAAGAATCCTTTCTCTAATTAGCCTTGTCGGAATATTTATTGTTCAATCATCATGTAAAAAAGAGAATAAATGTGAGGCGGGAACAGGCGGAAACCTAACACTGGTTGCACAGTTAAAACATCATGGATCAGTGATTATAAATGATTCGCTGCGTCCTGATACTGTATGGGTCAAGTTTAATGCAAAAGACTGGAGTGGCGCACCTGCCGGTGCTGACGCAATGTTTATTGGCGAATATCCTGAAGATCATGTTCACATTTCTGGTTTAAAATGCGGTGACTATTACTTATATGCATCTGGATGGGATACCGGCATAAGTCAAGTGGTAATTGGCGGACGTGCCTTCTCCACGGAAGATGACTCAGGAGAATTACACGTTGATATTGCCGTGACCGAAGATTAATATCATATGAAAGTTTTCAAAATTGCTTTGCCGGGTATTTTTCTAACCTTTTTGATCTTTGCAGCATATTCCTGTAAAAAAGATTCAGACAAAGGTCAGATAGTTTACGGTACATATTCATTGGATATAACAGTGATGCATCATTCCTGGAACGTACCAAATATTCCTGTTTACCTTAAAAAAAATGCCACTACATTTCCAGGTATTGATACTGCTCTGTATGAATATAAAACAATAGCAGATAGTGATGGTAAAGCTAGATTCGAAAAGCTATTCCCCGGAAACTATTATTTATTTGCGCAAGGCTATGATTATTATTTTGGAGCAGATGTGATCGGCTCCACTCCGATTGTATTAACAAATCCCGGCTTGCAGGACAAAGGCCTCAATATTACATTAATGGTTAGCGAATGAACCTAATAAAAATCATTAAATCATTTTTTATTTTCACTTTTACCGGTGGAGTTATATTAAGTTCATGTAGCTATGAAAAGTCAGAAAAACCGGTTCCGGAATCAAACTACCCGCCTGAAATTGCAAACATACTTGTAAAAAAATGTGCAACCTCAGGTTGTCACAATAGTTTAAGTCGTGCTAACGTAGGAGGACTCGATTTCACAACCTGGGATTTAATGTTTGAAGGTGGAAGAAATGGCAGTAGTGTTGTTCCATTTAGTCCTCAGTACAGTTATCTTTTATATAGTGTAAATACCGACTCAAGTTTAGGGCAAACATTAGAACCTCTCATGCCCTATGAACTCCCTCCTCTATCCCGAGAAGAATATCAATTGTTATATGACTGGATCCTTAGAGGAGCTCCTGATAAAAATGGAATGCTGAAATTCCCTGACGATCCTAACAGGAAAAAAGCTTATATCTGCATGCAAGGTTGTGATCAAGTCGCAGTAATTGATGCAGACTCAAAAATAATAATGAAGTATATAGGTGTAGGAACAGATCCCCTTACCATAGAATCACCACATATGGTTCGTGTATCCCCCGACAGACAATTTTGGTATGTAGTATTCTATTCAGGACAGGTACTACAAAAGTTCAGAACGTCAGATGATTCATTAGTTGCATCTCTAATGCTTGGATCAGGTGACTGGAACACAATAATAATAACTCCGGATTCAAAGAAGGGGTTTGTTAGTGCTACAAATTTACAAAGAACTGCAGTAGTAGATCTGGAGAGCATGACCATTGAAACAAACATAAGTCCTGAGTTTCCTCACGGAGGTTTTATTACTCCGGATGGAAATTGGCTTTACCTCACTTCACAATCAGGAAATTTCATTAATAAGGTCGATCTTAACGACCCTTTCTACAGTTACAATTCTATCGTTCTGGTTCCCGGACAAAGTAAAACTACGTCATCTTCTCTTGATCCACACGAGATGATCCTGAGCGCAGACGGAACTAAGTATTATATAAGTTGCCAAAAATCAAATGAGGTTCGTGTCTTTCAAACTTCAAACGATTCCTTTTTGACTGCAATACCCGTAGGTGAACAACCCCAGGAATTTGCCATCTCTACAAGTAAACCATACGTCTTTGTGACCTGCACCAATGATCAATTAGATGCCGTTCGCAGAGGTTCAGTTTACATTATTAACTCTAATACCAATACAGTCGTCAATTATGTATATAGTGGTTATCAACCTCACGGTATAGCGGTTGACGAAGATCATGCTTGTGTATACATAGCAAATCTCAACCTCGACCAAAGTGGTCCTGCACCTCATCATTCATCTGACTGTGGAGGGAGAAATGGATATCTTACAGTGATCGATCTTAATACATTACAACTCCTGCGAAAAGAATTATCCGACGGAAATTCGTTTCAGTATAAAAACGAACTTCTAAACTTCCCTTATTTTGTAGATTATAAAAAATGATGAACGATAGTCCATATTCAGTGATTCTTATGGACGATGAATGTTTAATTTGTAATCGCTTAGTCGGGATAGTAGCAAAAAAAGACCGCCGGGATAAATTCAGGATTTGCGGTTTGAAGAGTGAAAAAGGAAAGAAACTTTTAAAAGCATTTGGTTTAGAGAGCTCAACTCCTGATAGTTTAATACTAATCCAGGGTGATAAAGTATTTTTATATTCTGATGCAGTCTTAAAAATTGCAGAAGATCTGAATACATATAAATGGCCGCTTAAAATTCTTCTTCTCTTTCCCCGATATTTACGTAACCGGATATATTTTTTTATTGCAAAGAACAGATATAGTTTTTTCGGAAAATCAAAATATTGTTCTATTGATCCGATGATATCGGGAAAAATTATCTATTAGAAGCTTCCAGCAGCAGTTCCCTCCTGCCATAATCGATGACAGCTTTATATTTTAGAAGAACATCACTCCCCAGGACACCATCAATTGGATGAAGATTAAGTTTCAAATAGGATTCATTAACATGTCCGAGATCGAGTAAAACAGCTTTAAAGCCCGGTAAAGAAAGTTCCCCAATTTCCAGATCTGAGAGTTCAGTAGTATGAGTGACCATTGTATTCGTCCCCAATCCTGTTGAAAGTTTATCGTGGGGCTCGAACCATTGGTCAGCAGTAAATACCTTGATCCGGTTTATATCAAATACCGTTCTTGAAGCTCCGCTATCGATCAATAACAAAGCTACTTTACCTCCAATTTTGGCTTCTATTAAAAGGTGAAAGCCATCTTCTTCAATATCCAGAATTTGTATTGGAACAACTACAGTTTTTTTTCTTGGCATTTCGTAATTAAAAAAGGCATCCTTGCGGGATGCCTCTGATTTATATTCTTTACAATTTATTTAGTTGCCGGTTGGGACATGTTATCGAGAACACCCATTACTTCTCTCACTGCTTTTGCTGACTCAGTGAGCAATTTCATTTCATCAGCATTCAGTTGCAGTTCAATGATCTGTTCAATTCCGTTTTTCCCAAGTTTAACGGGTACTCCGAGGTAAATATCCTTTAATCCATATTCTCCATTTAACCAGGCACAGCAAGGGAAAATTCTTTTTTGATCTTTAATAACTGCTTCCACCATTTGAGCTGCGGCAGCACCGGGGGCATACCATGCTGAGGTACCCATGAGATTGACTAACTCGCCTCCACCCTTTTTCGTTCTTTCAACGATCGCATCAAGCTTTTCCGAAGATATGAGTTCTGTAACAGGAATCCCGGCTACTGTAGTGTATCTGGGTAGCGGAACCATGGTATCACCGTGACCACCCATGAGTACCGCCTGAATATCTTTCGGAGAAACGTTTAACTCCTCTGCAAGGAAAGCACGATACCGAGCTGTGTCTAATATTCCGGCCATTCCGAAAACTCGTGAAGAATCAATCTTCGAAGTAAGGTAGGCACAGTATGTCATTACATCAAGCGGATTAGACACTACTATGATGATAGTATTTGGAGAGTACTTTATGATATTCTCTGTCACAGATCTAACGATTCCTGCATTTGTTGCAATAAGATCATCTCTGGACATTCCCGGTTTTCTAGGTAAGCCGGAAGTAATAACGACGACATCGGAATTTGCTGTCCGGGAATAATCATTAGTTGAACCAATCATTCTGGTATCATATAAATTGATCGGTGCTGTTTGCCAAATATCAAGAGACTTACCTTCAGAAACACCTTCTTTGATATCCAGCAATACAACTTCGTGAACAAACTCTTTACGGGCAATTACATCGGCGCATGTTGCTCCTACATTTCCTGCTCCTACTACTGTTACTTTCATATTGATCTTTATTTATAGTGGAAATTAATGAATGCGAAATTATAAACATGGATTAAAATATGAAAGGATTAATTTCAATAATTGAGTATTTAACCAACATATTATGCTATTTAGCCAAAGGAAATAGGCCGAATTAACACAATGCACAACAAATCCCGACCCCAATCATCATAAATTCTTTATCCAATTTTAATTCCAAACAATAAAAAACCCGGAAATGTTTTCCGGGTTTTCTTTGAATGATCCAATTAGTTCCCTAATTCAGACAGGAATTTAATCCGCATGAGTCTAATGTCTTCAATTGAATAATCGTTTTCACCCAGGACTTTCAAGGCTTGTTCGGCAGAATCACTTTCAGCGGATCTGAAATAATCAAAGACTTCTTCCTGCCTGTCATCATCAATTACTTCATTGATATAATAATTGAGATCAATTCTGGTTCCTGATGTAACAATTGTCTCTATTTCAGTTAATAACTCCTGCATACTTATGCCTTTGGCTTTCACCATATCTTTCAGAGATATTTTCCGGTCGATATTTTGAATAATGTATACTTTGAAAACGCTTTTATTAACCACCGACTTAACGACCAGATCTATAGGTCTGTCGATGTCATTTTCGTCAACGTACTTGGCAATAAGTTCAATGAATGGCTTTCCAAATTTAAGTGCCTTTCCTCCTCCAACACCGGAAATATTCTTCAACTCTTCCATTGTAACAGGATATTGAATAGCCATTTCTTCTAGAGAAGGATCCTGAAATACTACGAATGGAGGTACATTGTGTTGTTTTGCTATTTTCTTTCTTAGGTCCTTAAGAGAGGCAAAAAGCTCAGGATCTGCCGGGGTAGAACCTCCGCCTGCAAACTCATCATCATCATCAGATTCCGTTTCACTGTAGTCATTATCTTCAACGACCATGATCTTGGCCGGCTTCTTTAAAAATGCCTGGCCTTCGCGTGTCAGCTTTAAGGTTCCGTAAGTTTCGATATCCTTAGAAAGCAATCCTGCAAGCAAAGCCTGTCTGATTATTGCCACCCAGAATTTCGGATCCTTATCTCCACCTTCTCCAAAAATTTCCAATTCATCATGCCCGTGTAATTTTACGGCATTTTCATTTTTACCTGTAACCACATTGACTATATGGTCCATGGCGAATTTTTCTTTTACTGCCTGAACAGCTTCGAGAACCGTACAAACATCATCCTGACCATCAAAACTCTTTTTAGGGTGAAGGCAATTATCACAATGACCACAATTATCCTCTGAATAAGTTTCTCCAAAATAGCTCAGTAATACTTTTCTTCTGCATACAGAAGTTTCAGCAAAACCAACTGTTTCCATCAGGAGCTGCTTACCCACTTCTTGTTCGGCAACAGGCTTTCCTTTCATGAACTTCTCAAGCTTCTCGATATCTTTGTAACTATAGAATGTTACACATTTTCCTTCACGTCCGTCCCTGCCTGCCCGGCCGGTTTCCTGATAGTATCCTTCGAGACTTTTTGGAATATCGTGGTGGATTACAAAGCGCACATCAGGTTTATCAATTCCCATCCCGAACGCAATTGTTGCGACGATCACATCAATTTCTTCCATCAGGAAATTGTCTTGTGTTTTAGCCCTAACAGAAGCCTCCAGGCCTGCATGATATGGCAGTGCCTTTATTCCGTTTGCCTGAAGTAAACTGGCAATTTCTTCAACTTTTTTTCTGCTCAGGCAATATATGATCCCTGATTTACCCGTGTTTTGCTTTATGAACTTTACTATCTCTTTAGCTACATCAATTTTGGGTCTTACTTCATAATGCAAGTTCGACCTGTTGAAGGATGCTTTAAAAACATTTGCATCCATCATCCCCAGATTTTTCTGAATATCCAACTGCACCTTAGGAGTAGCCGTTGCCGTCAATGCAATCACAGGTACCTTCCCAATAGCTTCCATGATGGGTCTCAGCCGACGATATTCAGGACGGAAATCATGACCCCACTCTGAAATGCAATGTGCCTCATCAATGGCAAAAAAGGAAATATTGACATTTTTAAAAAACTCAATATTCTCCTCCTTGGTTAGTGACTCGGGGGCAACATATAATATCTTAGTTCTTCCTGCTTTTATATCTTCACGCACTGTTGTTATTTCACCTTTATTCAATGATGAATTTAGAAAATGAGCAACTCCATTCTCGCTACTGAAGCCACGCATGGCATCTACCTGATTTTTCATCAATGCTATTAAAGGTGAAACAACTATTGCCGTTCCTTCCATCATTAGTGATGGCAATTGATAGCACATAGACTTCCCACCACCGGTTGGCATGATCACAAAAGTGTCCTTACCGGCTAATAAATTTGCAATTATTTCTTCCTGTTTCCCTTTGAATTTGTCAAACCCAAAATACTTCTGCAGATAGGTTTTCAAAGGCTTTTCAGCCACTAACATTGTAAGGTCTTTAATTTGAATGTGATATAATATACGATTATTTCTTTAATCCCCCCCCGAAAAAAATGATTCGAGACTAAAATTAAATAATTTTGCCGAATCACCGAACGTAAAACGAAACATTCTCACAAAAATTTTCAACCATTGAAAAAACAAGATCAAATTAAAAAGATGGCAATTAAGACGCTGGAGATTGAATCTCAAGCCATTGCCCAATTAGTGAAAACAATTGACAAACAATTCATTGATTGTGTAGAATTGCTGTTCAAATCCAAAGGCAGAATTATCGTAACGGGAATAGGTAAAAGCGCCATTATAGGGCAAAAGATCGTGGCTACCTTGAATTCTACAGGTAGTCCATCAATATTCATGCATGCGGCTGATGCCATTCATGGTGATCTGGGTATTATACAGAAAAACGATGTCCTGTTGTGCATATCAAAGAGTGGCGACACTTCTGAAATAAAGGTATTGGTCCCTTTGATTAAAAATTGGGGCAATACTTTGATTGGAATGGTTGGAAACAAAAACTCCTTTTTGGCTAAACACTGTGATCTCATGCTCGACACTACGGTCAGCTCGGAGGCCTGCCCTAATAATCTTGCTCCAACAAGTTCAACGGCTGCGCAAATGGCAATGGGAGACGCATTAGCCGTTTGCTTACTCGACTTGCGGGGATTTTCAGCGAGAGATTTTGCAATGTATCATCCCGGTGGATCACTCGGGAAAAAACTATATTTAAAGGTAAAAGACATCTATCCTAATAATGCTCGTCCAAGTGTGAGTATTGATGACAACATAAAAAAAGTAATAGTTGAAATATCTTCAAACCGTCTAGGTGCAACAGCCGTCATTAACAAAGGCAATGTGGCAGGCATTATCACTGACGGAGATTTAAGGAGAATGCTCCTCACCAACAAAGCCCTGGACGGCATAATGGCAAAACATATAATGAATAAAAGTCCGAAGATCAGCAACAAGGACATGATGGCAGTTGACGCATTGAACCTGATGAAGGAGCACAATATTTCTCAATTGATCATTACTGACAAGAAAAAATATCTAGGTATGATCCACTTACATGATCTGATACGCGAGGGTATATTGTGATCAAAATCTGCAACGAAAATTCAATTCTGCGATTTAGTTCGGATAAATAATTTGTTAATCGTAGTGGTTAATAAATTTTACAAACAATAACATTCTGATGCTAAGGTTTGCAAGCAAACTAATATCTTCACCGCTCTATGCCTCTGTTTAAAAAGTCAGATGAAAATAAGGGTGAAATGTCTTTCCTGGGTCACCTGGAAGCGCTACGGTGGCACTTGGTAAGAGCAGTCAGCGTAGTTATGACGCTGGCAATTACTTTTTTTTTCTTTAAAGAATTTCTTTTCGATGGAATATTATTAGCTCCGAAGAATCCGTCGTTTTTTACCTATCGGGCTCTATGTCATGCTTCAGAATATTTAAACCTGGGAGATGACCTTTGTATCAAAGAGATTCCTTTTATCTTAATCAGTACAGATTTGAGTGCTCAATTTACCACTCATATGTGGGTTGCATTCATCTCAGGATTAATCGTTGGCTTTCCTTATGTTGTTTGGGAACTATGGAGATTTGTTAAACCTGCACTGCATGCCAAAGAACAAAGGTACGCCAGAGGGATCGTTTTTTACACAAGCTTTCTTTTCATAAGCGGAGTGCTATTTGGATATTATGTCATAACACCTATGACAGTAAATTTTTTAGGAAGTTATCAAGTTAGTGTTGAGGTAAAAAATACAATTTCTCTGTCATCATTCATTTCGACTGTTACCACAATGACTTTGATCTCAGGTATTATATTTGAACTACCGATCCTGGTCTACTTTCTCACAAAAATTGGCATCCTGACACCATCATTCATGAGGGCGTACAGAAGACATGCTGTTGTGCTTATCCTGATCATTGCGGCTATCATCACACCAACTTCAGATGCCACGACGCTTATACTTGTTGCCCTGCCGCTCTATATCCTGTATGAAATAAGTATTTTTGTAAGTGCGTATGTATTAAGAAACAAACCGTCGGAATAAAAACACTATTTAAATCATGACAAATCAGGTATCGCAGTTTAACGATTATAGAAGCAAAATGAATGAACGCATTCTTGGAGCAGACAATCTCGTGATCAAACGGCTTTTTAATTTAGATACAAATACATATGCAGAAGGTGCACTTTCGACTAAGACAAAAGAGATGCTGGGTCTTGTTTCTTCTATGGTACTTCGATGTGATGACTGTATTAAATACCATATAGAGCAATGCCATAAAGCCGGCATCAGTGAGCAAGAGTTGTTCGAAGTGTTCTCGGTAGCAAACATTGTTGGAGGTACGATCGTCATTCCACATATGAGAAGAGCTGTCGAATTTTGGGATCAGCTAAAGTCAGGGTCACATTAATACCATCGAACAGAATTTTCTAATTTAATGATCATCAAAAGTTCTCAGCAAATCATTCTTATTTTATGGGTATTATTTCTTGCTCCTTTGGTATCATCCGGGCAAACGACCAGAATCTTTGGTCGTGTTTTTGACCCGCTAACGAATGAGCCTGTTCCTTTTGCTTCCGTGATATTTGTCGGGACAAGCATAGGAGTAAATTCTGATATAGACGGAAAATATAAGCTGGAAACAACCCTAAAAGTTGATAGCGTCCGTGCAACTTTTGTTGGCTACTTACCTGCTACGCTACATATACATCAGGGAATCACCCAAGAGGTAAATTTTGCACTAAGGGTGAATAAATTTGACTTACCGGAAGTTGAGATCAAAGCAGGAGAAAATCCCGCACTCATATTATTACGAAAGGTAATAGAACACAAGTCAGAAAATGACAGAGAAAGA
Organism: Bacteroidia bacterium; assembly: GCA_035341855.1. Classification (GTDB taxonomy): domain Bacteria; phylum Bacteroidota; class Bacteroidia; order AKYH767-A; family 2013-40CM-41-45; genus QQVM01. The sequence continues at coordinate 46,915 of DAOQWA010000013.1, read as the reverse complement.
CTTGACGCATTTAAGTACGAAGCATACAATAAGCTGGAATTCGATATCAACAATATTAGTGACAAGTTTATGAAGAGAAAACTCTTCAAGCCTTTCCAATTTATTTTTGATTATATGGACACCTCAGCAAGTAATAAGAAACCATACCTGCCTGTGTTTCTTACAGAGACCGTTTCCGATGTTTATTTCCAACGGAATCCAAAATTACGGAAAGAGATTATTAAAGCGAGTAAAGTCTCCGGTGTAGAAAACCAAACCGTAACTCAATATCTGGGTGATCTGTATTCAAACATAAACATCTATGATAGTTATATTTATTTATTTGGAAAAGGATTTGTAAGTCCGATCTCAGGGATTTCTCAACTTTATTATAAATATATGTTGATGGACAGTGCGTACGTCGAGAACAAATGGTGTTACAAAGTAACTTTTCATCCAAGACGAAAGCAGGAGCTCACATTCAACGGAGAAATTTGGATACATGATACAACGTTTGCAATTAGAAAACTAAACTTACGTATAAGTAGCGATGCGAATATAAATTTTATAGAAGATCTCGGAATCGTTCAAGATTACAAATATGTGAACGATAAGCAATGGATGTTGAGTAGAGAGGTATTAGTCGTAAACCTGGCTGCAAATGAAACGAAGTCGAAGCAGACAACCGGTTTTATTGGGCGTAAGACTACATACTACCGAAATTTTGTTCTGAATGAGCCTATGGGAGAAAAATTTTTCAAAGGCTCGGAGATAGACATGATGCAAGATGCGACAGAGCATAATTTATCATACTGGGACTCTACACGAGGCGAGAGTCTTACGGATAGTGAAAGGAAGATCTACGCCATGATCGATACGATAAAAAGTATTCCTGCCTATAAGCGATACGCTAATGCAGTAAAAATTCTGGCTACCGGATTTACAGAGACAGGCTGGTTTGAAATTGGTCCACTTTACAGTTTTGTAAGCACCAATTCAGTAGAAGGTATGCGATTACGATTCGGAGGACAGACAAGTAATAAATTCAGCACCCGGCTTGTACTGAGTGGTTATGGCGCCTATGGATTGAAAGACGGGAGGGTGAAGTATGGTGGAACAATTCGCTTTTTTACCAGTAAAAGACCAAGACAATACTTCGGGTTTGAATATAAAAACGATATTGAGCAATTAGGTAAAAGTGCAAATGCCTTCACTGATGACAATGTCTTCGCTACTTTGCTTAGACGCTTACCGAGCAACAAGCTCAATGATGTAGTGCAGGAGAAATTTTACTTCGAACATGAATTTATAGAAGGCTTTTCGAACAGGATAACCTTGCTTCATAGCGAATATTCCCCTAAAGGGAATCTGGATTACACCTATTACAGAAATGATATCAGGACAGATTCCTCAAATACTTTGAACAACTCCGAACTCTCTCTACATGTTCGCTTTGCTTATAAGGAACGATTTGTGAGTGGGAAAGTAGACAGGATATCACTAGGCAGTAATTATCCCATCCTCAACATATTGTACTCGAGAGGAATTAAAGATCTGCTTAACAGCAGATTCGTTTACGATAAAGTTATCCTGAGAGTTGAAGACTACTTTTATCTAGGGAATTTCGGGCTATTCAGCATACGGGCAGAGGCAGGAAAGATTTTTCAGTCTCTGCCATACCCCCTCCTGTTCATTCACCCCGGAAACAACTCTTTTGTCTACGATCGTACTGCATTTAACCTTATGAACTATTATGAATTTGTAAGCGATCAATATTTTAGCGTAAAAGCAGAGCAACATTTCGGAGGTATTTTTCTTGATCGCATACCTGCTCTTCGAAAATTGAAATGGAGAGAAGTTGCAACTTTTAGTGCAGTTAGCGGAAGACTTTCTAATAAGAATCGTGCACTTTTGGCTAAGCCTGAGGTGTTTTCCGATCTCTCAAATAAACCATATTTAGAGGCCGGGGTAGGAATTGAGAATATATTCAAGATACTTAGAATTGATAATATTTGGCGCATATCATATCTGGACCGCCCTGACATTGCAAAAGTTGCCATTCTTGGTACAATTTCTATCAGCTTTTAATTTGTTGCGATATCTTAGAATAAGCATCTTTGCATCCGAATAGCCGGCAATAGATTATTTCAAGAGATCTAAATATATTCTTGCTTATCAAGAGTTTATTATAAGTTATTTTTAGAAATTTATCAGAAAGGTATGTCCTATATTGAAATAAAAATGTCACTATGATCACCCTACGTTCCGACAATTTAGTGAAGCGATACAAACAAAGAACTGTCGTTGATCAGGTCTCTATCAGTGTGCAGCAAGGCGAAATAGTAGGTTTACTTGGCCCAAATGGTGCCGGCAAGACAACATCCTTCTATATGATAGTTGGTCTTATCAAGCCGAATGAAGGAAAAATCTATCTGGACAATAAGGATATTACCAATGTCCCTATGTATAAAAGGGCTCAACTGGGGATCGGTTATTTAGCCCAGGAAGCTTCAGTTTTCAGAAAGCTGAGTGTAGAAGACAATATTAAAGCGGTTCTTGAGATGACCATTCTGAGTAAAAATCAGCAACATGAGAAGCTTGAGTCATTACTTGATGAATTTGGATTACAAAGAATTCGTAAAAGCCGTGGCGATCTCCTCTCCGGTGGAGAACGACGCAGAACCGAGATCGCAAGGGCTCTGGCTGTTGACCCCAAATTCATCCTGCTTGATGAACCTTTTGCAGGCGTTGACCCTATTGCAGTTGAGGACATACAGGGAATTGTCGCTCAATTGAAACAAAGAAATATTGGCGTGTTGATCACAGACCACAATGTTCATGAAACACTGACAATAACAGACAGGGCCTACCTCCTTTTTGAAGGGCGAATACTGAAAGCCGGAACTGCAGAAGAACTTGCCCAGGATGAACAGGTCAGAAAGGTGTATCTGGGGCAAAATTTTGAACTACGTCGCTAAAACTAATCAAGCTTCGGTAAGTGTAAAATGATAGCTTTCCATTACCGGATTCGCAAGGAGTTTTTTACAAGCCTCATCGACTTTTTTAGTTGCCTCATCCTTACCGGACGCTTCAATTTCAAGGCTGATGTGCTTCCCTATTCTGATATTGTCAACAGAAGAAATACCCATATTTTTTAACCCATGCCCAACAGCTTTGCCTTGCGGATCAAGCAAAGCTTTGAGTGGCATTACATCAATTTCGGCGGTAAATTTTTTCATATTCATTTTTTAATTTCAAGTTCATCAATATTAATTATTTTAAGACAAATTCCAATCCACAGTTTATCATACTATCGTCTACCCTACCTGGCTGTCAATTCTTTTTTGAGTTAAAGCTGCTGAAAAATGATAAAAGAAAATATAAACCAAAAATAAGAGGAACGGCTGTCCACTTAAATATTGGAATAAGGATGGCTGATAATACAAGGAGAATAAACTGAAACATATTATCTTTTAGTGAAAGGTTTTTCAACTTAAGGCTAAAAAGTGGAATTTCAGAAATGAGCAAAAGCGAAAGAGCTATGCTCAGCAGGAGCAATACCACAGGATTGAGCAATAAGATCTCATATTTGCCGGCTTCATGAATTAATATCATCGGTAATGATGCAATAAAAAGTGTATTCGCAGGCACCGGCAATCCAATAAATGTTGTCTTTTGTCGGGTATCAAGATTAAACTTTGCAAGTCTTAAAGCGGAGAATACGGTAATTATGAATGGCACAAATTGCACAAACCCAAGTACAGAATCAGAAAGCGGCAGTCGGCTTAGATCTGACTGTTGCAGCATTTTGAAAATTATTAATCCCGGTACCAAACCGAAGCTAACCATATCAGCAAGTGAGTCCAGCTCTTTTCCATAGGCTGAATTAAGTCCCAAGATCCGTGCTGCCAAACCGTCTAAAAGATCAAAAAAGGCTGCCAGAAAAATCAGATAAGCTGCCCAGTCCATATGATCCCGAAAAACCATGACAACAGCCATACATCCAGCCAAAAGATTCATTGAAGTAAAAAAATTTGGCAGGTGTTTCTTCATTCCAAGTGATTATTTGCCCAAAAGTACTTTTTCCATTCAACTTACAAACTCACATTCTGATAATGTTAATAAACTGTAAGAATTATGAGATTTTCCTTGCATTTTTTATCACCGAAGCGCCGTATCTTTTACTATAGCTATGGGTATAACAATTGGTAAAAACATTATAAATATGGGTGAGCAGACAAACCCTATCAGATTGTATTTGTTAACTTTACAAAATGCATTTAAGACAATATCAATCAATAATATTCGTTTTGTGTGCTTGTCTCTAACCAGAATCGCTAAGATGAATTTGAAAAAACATTTCCTCCTTTATTTGACCTTGTTAATAAGCTTTCCCGCATTTTCACAGGCTCCGAAGTATAGTAATGAATTTCTGTCCATCGGTATAGGTGGACGTGCAATGGGAATGAGTGGAGCCGTTGCAGCCAGTAGCAATGACGCGACTGCTACCACATGGAATCCTGCCGGATTAACACGAATAGAAACCGACATGCAAATTGCGGTTATGCATACCGAACTCTTTGCCGGTATTTCTAAATTTGACTATGGATCACTTGTTACCAAAATCGATACGAACCGAAGCCTTGGTTTCTCCATTGTACGTTTTGCAACAGATGATATCCCTAACACCCTTGAGCTGATTGATGCATCAGGTGTGATTGACTATTCTAAATTAAAATCTTTTTCAATTGCCGATTATGCATTCATTTTATCTTATTCGAAGATATCTTCGATTCCCGGCCTCCGTTATGGTGGTAATGTGAAAATTATTCATCGTAAAGTCGGTGAATTCGGCAAAGCATGGGGCTTTGGATTTGACCTTGGTACTCAGTATGAGCAAAACAATTGGCAATTTGGCTTGATGGCCAAGGATGTGACTTCTACATTCAACTCATGGAGTTACAACACAGATCTTCTGGAAGAAACGTTCACTAAAACTGAAAATGAGATCCCAAAGAATACAACAGAAATCACCCTACCTAAATTGATTTTTGGTATTGGCCACAAAAGCAATATCACAAAAAAAATCACAGCGCTTATCGAGTTAAACATGGACATGACATTTGATGGAAAGCGAAACGTAATGATTAGTGGTGATCCGGTCAGTTTGGATCCGCACTTCGGGCTTGAGCTCGGATATGCAAACTTTATATTTCTCAGAGGTGGAATCCAAAACATCCAGGAAATAAAAGAACAGGATGGATCGAAATCAACTATTGTTCAACCCAACATGGGTCTTGGAGTAAAGTTAGGAAGATTGACAATTGATTATGCACTTGCAAACATCGGTAGTCAGGAAATACCATATTCCAATGTATTCTCATTGAAGTTAGACATAAACAAACGCAAATAAAGCAATCTTAAGGCCGATCAAGCCATTTCAAAGGAAACTCATAGCCTTGCACATGAAAAAACTCTACTACATTTTTCTTATTTTATTTATTACTGATTCTGCATATTCACAGGATTATGGAAATTCCTGGATCAATTACAATCAGCAGTACTTTAAGGTAAAGGTTTGGCAAGAGGGAATTTATCGTATTAACCGTCAAACATTACTATTTGCCGGTATACCTGTAAGCTCTCTTGACCCAAGAAAAATTCAGATGTTTAGAAACGGAGAAGAACAATACATCTATCTCGAAGGAGAATCAGATGGCGTTTTCGACACGAATGACTTTATTGAATTCTACGGCAAACAAAATGATGGCTCATTGGACAAGCCACTTTATGCTGACTCCACCAAACATGCGAACCCAAACTATAGTCTGTTTACCGATACAGCAATTTATTTTATCACCTGGAACACGACTACAAACGGTAGGCGACTGACCGTTCAAAACAATACTAACTTCTCATCTTTTTCCCCAGCAAATTATTTCACGAAAGAGACATATATCGAACAAGTTTCTGGGTATAATAGAGGAATGGACGATAAAGGCATAGAATATGAGGAGAGTGAAGGATGGAGTGGCGTATTTGGAAATTACTCTTGTGCTCAGCATCCACTAACAATTTCAGCCAATACTGCAAACATCTATACAGGCGGACCCAATATTGAAATTACAACAGCGATAGCAGGTGTTAACAATCTGCAACACAATATCAATATTTCTTTTCCTGGAACTAATTTTTTTGACGTCAATTTCGAACAACAACTCAATAATTATTCATTCTCCGTACCGCCGAATACTTTTACAGGAGCGAATACAAGTTTTCTATACGACGTTACAACTCCGTTGAATTGTACTACACCTGACTATAGTTCATTTTATTGGCTTTCGATAAAATATCCGCACACTTACGACCTGGAAAATGCATCAGTCTTCAAAATGTATGTTCAGGATGACTCTCAGGGAAAAACCAGGATGGACATCAGCAATTTCAATGGAGGAAGTGCTGCTCCGGTTATGTATGATCTGACAAATCATAAACGTATTACAGTTGTCTCTTCAGGAAATATTTTTCAGGCCTTGGTAGATAATGATGGACAAGCACAAGCAAAGGTTTGCTTTATCAGCTCATCTTCCCAAATTCAAAATGTAAATTCTGTTAGCGGAATAAATTATGTATCAAATAACTTCGGCTATTTTAATAATTATTTACAAAGTCAAAATATCAAAGATTCTGCATTTATAATTGTTAGTCACAAATCTTTGTGGAGTCAGGCTTTAGCATACAAGGCATATAGAGATATTACTACTTCCGGCAAGGTACTGCTGTGTGATATCGAGGAGCTTTATGATCAATTTGCTTATGGCATTCAAAAGCATCCACTCTCAATCAAGAATTTTTCTCGGTTCTTACTGGATGCATGGACTTCGGTCGCGCCACCACAGCATTTATTTTTATTAGGCAAATCAATCAGCCCTGCAGATTTTCGTCATAACCCGGGATTATTTTCTGCATGTCTGGTTCCTTCCTATGGAGTTCCTACTTCAGATTTATTATTGACATCAGGAATTAATGGTTCATTATACGAACCACTTATTCCTGTCGGAAGGATCGGAGCACAGAACGGAACTGATGTTACGAATTATCTTCATAAAGTAGAGGAATACGAAACTGCCCAAAATGGTCCTCCTCAAGAATGGATGAAAGAAATATTACATTTTGGAGGCGGTGACAATCCGGCTCAACAAGAACAACTTGCCAATTATCTTAAAATATTTGAATCCGTTCTAGAAGACAGCCTTTATGGAGGAAATGTTACAACCTATTTGAAGACTAGCACCAACCCTATAGTTATAAACCAGTCGGATACATTACAAAAGAAAATTGACAATGGAGTTTCGTTAATGACATTCTTCGGACATGCATCAGGATCAGGTTTTGATCAGAGCACGGACGAGCCCACTGAATATGGAAACCATGGAAAGTATCCTGTGATTATAGCAAATTCATGTTTTGCCGGTGATATACACACTTCACAACAAAGCGTTAGTGAAAAATTTGTTCTCCAACCGGAAAAGGCAGCAATTGCATTTATAGCAAGTGTAGGACAAGGAGTACCACCGGATCTTTTTGCATATTCCAATGCATTTTTTGAGCATGCTTCACGACTGAGCTACGGCAGATCTATCGGCTACCTGATGAGGAAAGCAATTGAAACGATCCAGATCCCCGGCTCTCCAAACATCCAGCTTGTTTGTAATGAAATGTCATTACATGGCGATCCATCACTCAAACTAAACAATTTCAGCAAACCAGAATATTCAATAACAGAACCGGGAATTTCATTTACTCCATCAGGTATAACCACAGATCTTGATACTTTTTCTATTCATATTAATACCAGGAATTTGGGAAGAGCCATACCGGACTCATTTTATGTTAATGTAACCAGAACATTTCCTGACGGGACAGATTCTGTCTATTCCATCAAACGAGGACATTGTTATTACAATGACGAACTTATTGTTAATGTAAAGACAGGAGGCTTTAATGCTGCTGGAATCAATCGATTTAAAATTGATGTTGACATTCCCGATTCAATTGGAGAATATGAAAACTATACAAATAATTCTGCAACGACCTCTTTATTCATCACTTCGAATGATATAATCCCGGTATACCCTTCGAAATTCGCGATACATCCATATAATACTGTCACACTAAAAGCTACGACTGCAAATCCGCTAGCAGACGTCCGTACATACAAATTTGAAATTGATACTGTCGACATGACCGTCATTGATTCAACACCGGGTATGCAGAGAAGCCCTATGTACCGTTTCTCTATAATTACTGATAGCGGTGGTGTAATTTCCTGGACCCCTCCTAACCTAACCTTGATTGATAGTACAGTGTATTTTTGGAGAGTAGCCAACGATTCAATACATGATGATCCTGTTAAGTTTAAATGGCAGGAAAGTTCATTTACATATATCGCTGGCAAATCAGGATATTCTCAGTCACATTTTTATCAGTATAAGAGTGATCAATATGAAAATATAAAATACGACACATTAAATCGGAGATTCACATTTGTAGAAAATAATAAAACTCTTCGAATAAATACTCAAGGACTTCCATTGGATTTTGATGAAATTGGTTACTATTTAAATGATGCAGTTGTAGAATATAATGGCTGTCAAGTTACGGCTGCTGTAATGATTGCAGTTCTCGACTCAATATCTCTTGAACCCTGGTCAACATGTGACAATTATTTTGGACAAGCCAACCAATTTATCCTGACAAATGGAGTTTGTGGCACTAATTCAGCAAGTGGATACATCCCCGGATGTAACCGAACACGTCCTGAAAATTATTTTTTCTTCCGGTACAATGACCCTACACAAATTCAGGCAATTCAGAATTTTATTAATCAGATTCCTGATGGTCACTACATACTTGCTTATAGTTGGTTCACCTACCCTTACTCTACTGCGGATCCGACTTTTGTAAACAGCTTCAGTAATCTTGGATTCACCATGAGTTCTTTGCAGGATGATACTCCATTTGCTTTGTTTATGAAAAAAGGTTTCCCAGCAACCAAGCAAGAAATTTTCGGGAATAGTCCCGGGGACGCAATAACCTTGACGCAATTATTATCAAGTACCTGGAACAGAGGAAACATCACAACTGAAGTTGTTGGCCCGACCACAAGATGGGAATCATTACATTGGAATCAGGTGCCGGCAGAAAACCCTAGCAATGATATAGTACACTTGAATATTCTGGGGTTAAATGACATTACGAATAACTGGGATACATTATCAACTGAGATCTTATACAGTTCTACAGGGAAAGATACTTCGCTCGCCTGGATTTCAGCTTCGACTTACAAATACCTCAAATTACAAACTTTCACACAAGATGACAGTCTACGTTCACCAGCACAGATGAAGTACTGGCGAGTATATTATGATGATGTGCCGGAATGTGCATTAAATCCAAATCGATCATTCTATTTTTATAAAGATCCATTACAGGAAGGTGATACGATCAGAGTACAAATGGCAGTAGACAATCTTGGAAATTTACCAATGGACAGTTTACACATGAAATTCTATCTCTATGATAACAATCGTGTTCGGCATGACTTCCCTGTGGCAAAAATGGATTCGTTGAGGATTGGACAATATTTAATTGCAAATCTGGTCATAGATTCAACCCTGGGACTCGCCGGTAACAACGGCCTCTGGGTAGAAGCAAATCCATTTGGAACAACACATCAGCTTGAAAAGTATCATTTTAATAATATAGCTGAAGTTAAGTTCAATGTTAACCGGGATCTTGTCAACCCTATTCTTGATGTTACCTTTGATGGTGTGCACATTTTGGATGGGGACATTGTAAGTGGTAAACCCAATATTGTTATTCAGTTACATGATGAAAATAAATTCCTGGCACTCAACGATACGACAAATTTTAAAGTCTATGTTAAAGCACCAAATTCAAATACTTTCCAAAGGGTATATTTTAACTCTGCTGTCTATGCACCTACGATGAGGTTTACTTCTGCTGTCTTACCTAAGAATAGCTGTAAAATTGACTGGAATCCGGAATTATTAACTGATGGTGTATATGTTTTTGAAGTTGAGGCGACTGATGCTTCTAAAAATGAGAGTGGAAAATATAATTACCGTATTTCTTTCGAAGTTGTAAATCGTTCAACAATTACTGAAGTATTAAATTACCCGAATCCATTCTCAACTTCTACCCGCTTTGTATTTACCCTGACAGGTAATGAAGTTCCGACCTACATGAAGATTCAAATCATGACTATCAGTGGAAAAATTGTCAGAGAGATCATGCAAAACGAACTTGGAAATATTCATATAGGAAGAAACATCACTGATTATGCATGGGATGGAAAAGATGAGTATGGAGATCAGCTCGCAAATGGGCTGTACCTTTACCGTGTTATCACTGATATTCGGGGTCAATCGATTGAACATCGTGCTAACGAGGAGCTGGATAAATTTTTCAAAAAAGGATGGGGTAAGATGTACCTTATGAGATAGTAAAATTTCACATATAAAACCGGAGACTTCACACTCCGGTTTTTTAATGTCATTAAATTTGATTGTCTTTGGACACAATAATAAAAACTAAAGGGCATTAAAAGAAAAGATCCGGAATTAGTTGATTCCGGATCTTTTTTATTTCAGGTTATGATAAACAGCCTGAACATCGTCATCCTCTTCAAATTTATCGATGAGTTGTAAGATTTCATCCTGCTGATCTTCCGGTAATTCAACAGTAGTGAGCGGCAGTCTTTCAAGTGCAGATTTTGTGATGGCAATCCCCTGCTCATCAAGTGCCTTTGACATTTTACCAAACTCTTCAAAAGGTGTATATATAATTATCTCTTCATCATCTACTTCAAGACTCTCCAAACCGAAATCAATCAACTCCAGCTCTAATTCATCCGTGTTCAGTTTTCCATCGTTCGCTATTCTGAAAACACCTTTTCTTTGAAATAGAAAATCCAGCGATCCTGTTTTACCAAGTGTTCCATTTCCGCGATTAAAATACATACGAACATTGGCTACTGTTCTTGTCGGATTATCAGTTGCCGTTTCAACAACAATTGCTACTCCATGGGGCCCATATCCTTCATAGATTGCTTCTTCAAAATTCCCTTCCTCTTTCGAACTAGCCTTCTTTATTGCATTATCAATCCTATCTTTTGGCATATTTAAGCCCTTGGCATTCTGGATAGCTGTCCTCAGTCTGGAGTTGCTATCAGGATCAGGACCTCCGGTTTTGACAGCTATGGCTATCTCCTTACCAATTTTCGTAAAGGCCTTAGCCATTTTATCATACCTGGCAAACATTTTATGTTTGCGCTTCTCAAAAGCTCTTCCCATAAATTCAGCATTAATATTCAGGCCACAAACCTAATTGATTCTATAAATATTCACAAATTTGAGAAAGGCGCTATACGTGGATAAAATCTGAGCTAATGATATGCAAAGGTAGTTGTACCAGATGAACCGTTTCACAGGAATACTAAAATGACCGTGCGAATACTTAAGCTTATCTCGCTGATTTAAAATACTATACGAATGTTGCCAGTTTACTCTTGTGTAAAAACTGAAGCTAATAAACTAGTGCATTTCGTCGTCTTCTCTCTCCTCAAGTGACTTTACCTGGGACTCACTACCGGGCTTTCCAATGACCGCATATTTTCCTTCACCATTTAAAATGGATGAGTAAGTTGTTTTATCATTAAGAATCTCAATTGCTTTTTGGATCTCAACATCATTCTTAAAACCGGTTTCCAATCTCCCATTTTGGTAATAATACCTTGATACAATTTCACCTTCCAGAATTTTCTTTATTTCATCATGTCTTTTGAGCAAATCCTTCTTTTTATCTTCGAGGAGTTTCTTTTTCATCACGTCGAAATCTGCATCCAGTGAAGCGAAACGTTTTTCCTTTTGGGCCGCAGTTTTAAATTCTTCCAATTGCATTTCACTTCTATCAGTGTATTCATAAGATTTGCCATCCAGGTATCTGATAAAATCCTGATACTGATCTTCAGTTAAGGAAAAATCGCGGGCAGAAGCTATTGAAACGTTTTCGCGCGCAAATTTATTCGCATAATCAAAAATGTGGTAGTTTCTAAACAAGGCTTGTGTTACGCTGCTATATGCACGAGGATCAGTATAAATATCAGGGAAAATTCCACTACCGTCATAAACCAGTCTATTCCCTTTAGTTTTAAACTCATTAATAAGTGAATCAGGCACTTTTGAAACACTACCATCAGATGATCTGTGAGTATAATCTAATGCCTGAATACAACGACCGCTCGGTGTATAATATTTAGCGATGGTCACTTTCATCAAGGTATTGTAAGAGAGATTATAAGTCTGCTGCACCAAGCCTTTTCCAAAAGTTCTTTGCCCGATGACAACACCCCGATCCAACTCCTGCATGGCACCGGTAACAATCTCAGAAGCTGAGGCAGAGCCACGGTCGATCAAAACAACAAGAGGTATTTGAGGATCTACTGCGGTTTTAGTAGCAAAGTATTCCATATTCATTTCACGAATTTTTCCTCGCTGTGAAACAATCTTCTGGCCTTCATCAACAAACAAATTGACAATATCTACAGCATCTCTCAGGAGGCCTCCGCCATTGCCTCTTAAATCAAGAACGAGAGAAGTCATAGCAGAATCTTTTTTCAAATCAATTAAAGCCTGTCTTACTTCATTAGCAGAATTTTCCAGAAACTGGGTCAGTTTGATATAACCGGTTGTACTATTTAGCATTCCATAATACGGAACGTTTTTGAATTTAATTTCGTCTCGTACAATGGTTTTCTCAATGGGGAGTTCCACTCCTTCCCGCTTGATCTTAAGATTGACAGATGTTGCTTTTTGCCCCTTCATGAAGTTTGTAACATCTTCAACCCGTCTATCCTGCGTCGAATTTCCATTAACAGAAAGTATTTGATCTCCTACCTTCAATCCACTCTTTTGAGCCGGAAAGCCATCATATATTTCACTGATCTCAATTTTACCGTCTCTTAAATGCACAAGTGCACCTATTCCACCGTATTCTGCAGAAACATGAGTCATTCTATACTCTTCTATATCTGATTCAGGAATGAAAACGGTATAAGGGTCCAGCGACCCCAGCATAGCATCAATGCCCTTTTTCATAAGCTCGCCGGGCTGAACACTATCAACATAATACATATTGACATCCCTGAAAAGTGTAGTGTATATATCGAGGTTTTTACTAACCTCGAAATAATAATCTTCGACGAAGGCAAGAGATATACCTGAGCTCAGCACAATGGCACCGATAACCACGGCTTTCTTTCGGCGTTTAAACCATTTCATGTTTTTCATCATTTCAATTAAGCTACTTAATTATTTGTTGTATAGTTCGTAGAATGCGTAAGAACGGAAAAAACTATGCTGATATTTATTAATTAACGTTAAATAATTCACAATTGACCTGCTAAAAAGTCTAAGCTTCACCTAAGTACTGAACCTTTTGCACCATACCAGGGATGAATGATATAATCAAGTCTGCCGGAAGAAATTGCAGGATCAGTTTCAAGCAGCTTCTTTACTTCAGTTTCGCTAGAAACATTGAAGATAAATAAACCTCGCCAATCAGTATCATCTAAAAAAGGACCGGCAATATCGATTTTCCCTTCTTTATACAAGCGATCAATATTTGCAAGATGACCACTCTGGATAACACTAACAGTTGCGGAATCCTGGTCACGGTGCTCACCTTTTATTAGAAGTACAAAAAAGTACTGCTTCATTTCATCCTGCTCTTCTTTCGCATCTGCGTTCTGTGTTGCACGAGATGACAGGGAAACCAGCAGCATAGCAAGTAATGCAATGCCGGTAAAAATACTCTTGCAAAATTTTGTCATAGTTTCAGCTTGGTTTTATTAGATCCAGTTATTTCTTTCCTTCAATCGTATTATGTGATGCAAGTGGTGTTCTGAGTGCCAGGCATACGAGGCAAGAGTTGTTTTTAAGTCAAATTCTTTTTTGTATTCCGGATGATAAAATTTTCGATCCCAATCAACAGCTGACAGGGTTTTAAGAAATCTTACCAGTCTTAAATGAAGCAATTCCAAAAACATGCATGCCTCTGTAACATCAGCTGATTTAGCATCCTCCAAATCAGTCCATCGATCTTCAAAATATGGTCTAATTTCCGGCTTATCTTCTGTCATAGCTAACTTAAACCTGCAATAGCAGTTAAGATGGCTATCACCAAGGTGATGAACCACCTGTCTTATAGTCCAACCACCTTCACGATATGGTGTATCTAATTGCGTTTGACTGAGATTTTCCACTTCCTTCTTAAGAAGTTCAGGAAAGGATTCTAATGTCTGGGTCCACATTTTTAAATTAGCCCCGGAAAAATCTGAAGGAGTTTTAAATCTTCCTATCGGATACTTCAATACTTCTATTTCAGGAACCTCTTTCATGATCCAATTTTTAGATTGCTGATTATTTTTTTACTTTCAACATCAAATTTAAACAAGAACAATGAGATTTCTACGTATTCAATACTTATTTTTTAGCCTGATTGCTGTTTTACTGATCTCCTCCTGTCATTATAAACGCATTGTGGATCTGATCGTGTTCAATGGAACGATCTACACAGTGAATACCATGTTTTCAGTAACGCAGGCTATGGCCATTAAAAATGGAAAAATCATTAGCCTTGGAAGATCAGATGATATCCTTGATGACTATCAATCAGAGAATACAATAGACCTACAAGGGAATTTTGTATATCCCGGGTTTATTGATGCACATAGTCACTTTTTTGGTTATGCAACGGATCTGTTAAAATGTGACCTAACTGGTACCAAATCTTTTGATGAAATCATTGATCAACTCAGGACATTTTCTATTTCAAATAAATTCGACTGGCTTCTGGCCCGTGGTTGGGATCAGAACGATTGGACCATAAAGGAATATCCGGATAAGAATATAATTGATAGTTTGTTTCCTGATAAACCTGTTTTCATGCTGCGAATTGATGGACACGCAGTTCTTTGCAATCAGGTTGCTCTTGACATGGCAGGAATCACTCCTGAAACGAAAGTTGAAGGTGGGGAAATTCTCTTAGCCGATGGAAAACTGACCGGCCTCCTTATTGACAATGCTATCGATCTTGTAAAAGTCAAAATTCCACAATATAGTGCCGAACTTGTCGAAGAGGCACTGTTAAGAGCACAACAAAATTGTGTAGCTGCAGGATTGACATCTGTCTCAGATGCAGGATTAGGAAAGGATTCAATAGAAGTAATTCAAAAATTACAAAATGAAAATAAACTAAAACTCAGAGTGTATGCCATGATGTCGGATGACAAACCGACTTTAGACCACTTCATTCAAACCGGACCGATCATTAGCGACAGACTAACCGTCAGGGCAATTAAGGTGTATACTGACGGGGCTTTGGGTTCAAGAGGCGCTTGTTTGAAGCAAGCTTATAGTGATCAACCGGGCCATTTTGGATTCTTGCTTAAAGACAGAAACTACCTGGAGCAGTTATGTGAATTGGCAAAGAATAATAAATTTCAAATGTGTGCACATGCCATAGGCGACTCTGCTGTCAGCACTATCCTGGATGTTTATTCAAATTATGTGAGCGGGGAAAATAATAGAAGATGGAGAATAGAACATTGTCAGGTTGTTAGTCCTAAAGACTTAAGAAAATTCGGAGACAATTCTATCATACCATCTGTTCAACCTACTCATGCAACCAGCGATATGTACTGGGCTCAAGAAAGACTAGGAGCCGAAAGAATAAAATATGCTTATGCATATAATGATCTCTTACAAAATTCGGATGGAATCATAGCACTCGGTACAGATTTTCCTGTAGAGAGTATTCAACCTCTGCTTACTTATTATGCAGCAGTACAGAGAAGAGACCTGGATGGTTATCCTGATGAAGGATTCCAAAAAGAAAATGAACTAAGTAAAAAAGATGCTCTAAGAGGAATGACGATATGGGCAGCGTATGCAAGCTTTGAAGATGATTTCAAAGGAAGCCTGGAAGAAGGGAAGTTTGCAGATTTTGTGGTTTTGGACAAAGATATCTTAGAAATTCCTGAGAAGAAAATTCCAAAAGTTGACGTACTATTCACTTTTATCAATGGTGAAAAGATGTTTCAATCTGACAAATTCAAATAACAAGTCCCTCTCAAACCATCGCATAATAATTTACAGCTCAGATTTTAATGATGGTTTTCCGGATCCTTACAACATTCAGGCAATTTGTTGAAAGCTTTCTGATCTGCTTTTAATGAATCTGCATCATATCCAATTTTTGTCACTGCTATTCTGATCTTTTCAGGGTTTGTTTTCTTCTGATCATAAGCTACAGTAAGAACTTTGGTATCGATGTCAACGGTTGCGCTCTTCACACCTTTTTCAAAGGATAAATTATGTTCAATGGCTTTCTTGCAAGTAGAACAAAGTGATGATGTAATGATTTTTACAGTATCCAATTGAGCTTTCCCTTGCAAACTAAACAAGAGAAAAACTAAAACAAGAGAAGCAAGTTTGATGATCATTTTCATAGCCTATATTTTAAAATTAAATTATAATATTACCTTATCTTATATCGAAGACCGGCAAAGATCCTTCTTCCGTCAATTGGCCCCCATATTCTTGAGGCATCAAATTCATTACTGAATGGATTATCAGCATTGATCACCGGTTGATGTTGTGTAAAATCCAACAAGTTTTCTGCTCCGGCATATACTTCAAACTTCCTGAATACTTTAGTCACCTGAATGTGCATGATCATAAAGTCATCAGAAAAATTCCTGATGCTTCCATGATCATGGTGTCCACTTGTTAAAGGTAATTTTTTTTGACCATCCCATACTACCGTGAAGTCAAATTTCCAATGCTCGTTACTCGTAGCATAAGCAATGTTGACCAATGCTTTGTTTCTAGAAACTAAAGGCTTGCTTTGCAACACTCCCTGATAAGTTGATTTTACGTCATCGAACTTATAAGCAAGGCGCAAATCCAAGTGTGGTATCAATTCGTAATTGAAGGTAATCTGCATACTATTTGAATATGAAGTTCCATTCAAATTATAAAACAAAATAGATGCAGGATCAGAATAAGGATCAACAATTAACTGATCTATAAAATTAGTGCGATAGAAGTCGGCACTAATGGATGCTTCTCTTTGAGCCAGGATAAACTTGTAAGTTGTGTTGAATCCATAATTCCATGCTCTTTCAGGCTGAATATCTTCAAGAACATTTAGTGTTTTTGAAGATGCCATTATGCTGATATTGTCAGCGTAAATCGAAGGAACTCTAAAACTTTTCCCGGCACTTAAACGGACTAGCAAGTTGTCTGTGAAATTATATTTAGCATGAAATCTGGGCGTGAATATCCATCCGTAATTGTTGTGATAGTCCTCGCGTACCCCGGCAATTATTGTAAGCTTATCAAGGTGGTTATATGTATATTCTCCAAAGAACCCGGGAACATTTTCTATCAGATCGGAAGATTCCAAATTATATTTTTGTTCAGTGATCTCATAACGATAAGTTACGCCTATTTTATATTGATGATTTGTTGCATTAAAAGTGTTCTGATAAATACTCTGAACAAACAAACTTTTTTGATTTGCATCAAAGGACTTCAATCCGAAATTGGAGTTAAGTTCATGAACCGCCACATCCACAATATTTCCGATACTTTTAAAAGGCTTATCAGGGAAGACCAGTCCAACTTTCACAAAGGCCTCTGCCCTCTTATTATCAACATTGGTTGAATAAATTTCGCCACCGGGACCGGTACCGATACTATTCTTCGTTTGCCCCCCTATTCTGCTATCGGTCAGAAGCTTTACTCCTATTTGAGACTCCAGCTTATTCCCGCTATGGTATTGCCATCTGTTATACAAGTTAAACTGATTTCCTGTTGGAAGGTCCTTAAAATTATCATCATTATGATCCATTTCTCTTCCCATGAAATTTCCATGTAGCATGAGTATGCTACTCCATTTATCGTTTAGCACTTTTCTATAATGCGTATTTATCTCAGAGTTTCCATTCAATTCTCCGAACAAGTTTAAAAAAAATCGTGGTGTTTCTGTCGACTGCGGCTTTAAGAATTCGATATTTATTTGTCCTGTTGTTGACTCATAACCATTAATAACCGAACCGCTGCCTTTTGTTACTTGAATTGATTCCATCCAGGGACCAGGTATAAAAGCTAATCCATAAATACCGCTAATACCACGAAGAGAAGAAATATTCTCAGTCAGCAATTGGGAATAGACACCTGCCAATCCCAACATTTGAATTTCCTTTGCACCGGTCACGGCATCTTTGTATGCAACATTGACAGTCGGACTTGTTTCAAATGCTTCTGACAAATTACAGCAAGCTGCTTTCAGCAATTCCTTACCGGTTAGATTCTCAACATTGATAGTCTGAACCGTTGAGATCCCGATTGCTTCCTTTCTTGCTGTGACATTAACACCTTTGAGTTCTACGGAATTTTTTAATCTAATAACCTTACTTTCAACTGAATTAATCACAAGAGTATCCGATTGAAAACCCACAAAACTGACCACAAGTTTTGCCGGTAGTTCATCCGGCACAGAAATACTGAACTCCCCTTTATCATTCGTTGTGACAGCAACATTAGTTGCAAGCCAATATACATTGGCACCGGGCAGAGTCTTTTCTGCTTTACTATTTTTATTGTACTCAAGAACTTTTCCATTCAGAATTGCCTGAGCAGATAAAATAAAAGGCAGGAGATTGAATACTAAAAGGACAAATGCATGTCTGAAAAATTGGCCAAATAATGAAATTGAAAAAACCTCTTTCTGTTCAATTAAGAGATGAGATCTTTTATGAAGGCGGCTGTATTTCAGCCGGAAAATTCCGGAATAAATATGGTTTATTAAATATTTTGATTGCATGTAGATGATCGTTTTAAGTGAATGCAACAATAAATGATGATCATTGTGTCAATAACACAATTGTCTTGCGATTCACCAAAATCAAATCAAGAAAAGTTGTGAGAGTATCAGAAATGTTTTTCCTCCTGAGAAATAAGGTGGAGCCTTATTCGATAATATATTGTCAAAGAAAGAGGTTTTGGCAGGATTTAAATTAAAAGAAAAATAATCAAATGCGGGAACCTGAAGGTCTACATGTTCAATGACTGAAAAAATTGTTGAGATATCAATCTTATGGTAAGTGACGGTAAGATCACAACATTTTTTATTCCGGAGTTCTGTTGCTCTGTTATTTTCACAGGTCTTAGCCTTATCGGTACAGCAGGATTTTTGATTAAAGATCGATATTTCCTTACTGGATTTCATCGAACAGTAATGAACGGCCATTACTACACCTCCGGAAGAGATGAAAACCACAAAGGCTAATAAAAAAGCAATAAGACGTTTTGTGACTGCCATGAACTACAAAAATACAAAAAAGTATGAAAAAATGATGAACTTACTGATTGTCAAGGTTATTGGACAATAAATTTGCCGGATTTATAAGACCGGTCTGATGACCTGAGAACGTAAAAATAAATACCCGAATCAAAATGGCCACTTCTTAAATCTGTTCTGCCGTTATGCAGATAGCTTTCATAAACCATTTGACCTGCACTATTAAAAACATTCAACTCAACACTCTGACCGGAATTGTTATCAAGCAACAGATCTTGGCCTGAAAAAATCAGAGATGGAAATCTGACATTTGCTACCGGCTGATTTTGTGTCAGTCCCTGACAAACATCAAAACGTATCATCACAGAATCACGATTGGAGCAAGAATTAACATCTGTGACCTGAACGAAGCAAAGCAGTGAATCGATACCCGGAGAACTGGTAGAAGCAAGAAAAGTTTGATTTGTAGAACCA
This sequence comes from Bacteroidia bacterium, assembly GCA_035341855.1. Taxonomy (GTDB): domain Bacteria; phylum Bacteroidota; class Bacteroidia; order AKYH767-A; family 2013-40CM-41-45; genus QQVM01. Next base: position 27,010 of record DAOQWA010000013.1, on the reverse strand, counting down.
TCATGCCAAGTGTATGTACTATAACCTGGCCCTGCATCTATGAGGTAAGTAGAAGTATTACAAAGTAGTGAGTCCGGTCCAAGGTTGATGTAGGGTTTTAGATAAACCGAAGTGCGAACAGAATCTGACACTTTTGGACAACCGAACATGCTCGTCATAGTATACCAAAAATCTCCACTTGTATTGACAAGCACAGAGCTAACTGTGTCGCCTGTATTCCATAAATAATTTGCACCTGAGGGCGCTGATAATATGACGTGACCACCCTGACAAAAACTTAGTGGTCCCGATGTATTCACGTATGCAGCATAATTATCAATAAAAATATTAAGTGGATTAGAATATGATTTGCAATTATTTGCATCCGATACCTGCACGAAATAAATCCCTTCGGTTCTTGCAACAAATGAAGTATCGGTGGCTCCTGAAACCGGTTGTGCACTTCCCACCTGTGAATACCACCATTGGTGAGAAAGACCATTATCGGGAGTAAGCAGTTGCAGACTATCTCCAAGGCAAATAAATTTATTGCCTGTAAAGTTCATAGAAGGAATTGCAGGCAGAGCGTATAAAGAATCCAGGATAAGGGTATCGGCGTCGCTGCCGCAATAGTTATCAACTTTAAGTGTATACTTCCCGGTACGGGTGGGCTTGATATAGTTTGTATGAATTGCTGATAACAAAGTATCATCAAGGTACCATGAATATTCAAAAGACAAACTTGGAGGAGCCAGGTTTTCAATCTTTGCTCCGGTACAAATTCCAATCGTGTCATTAACACCAAGGCTTGCATCTGTGATTGTAGCAAAAAACAAAAAATAGTTTGGAGTCCTGTAAGAATTACCAAGACTATCAGTTATCAGGGCCGTGAAATTTCCATTAGTAAAAGCAACGATACTGTCAGCACTTTCCAAAGTGGACCATTGAATTACTGAGCCGGAAGATGGCTTTGGAATGATCCTAAGATCTACCGTATCCCCTTTACAGAAATAATTGGCAGGACCACTGATCGTATAAGGAGAAGATATTATTCCCATACTGTCAGTCTTGATCAGATAAATGTGTGCGGAATCAAAACTATTTGTTTTTCCAAGAATGATAAAACCTCCATCATATGTTTCTTGTACATGAATACCGACATCATCGAAGGTTGCACCGAAGGTCCTGGTCCATAAACTATCACCTTGAGCATTGACCTTCATTAAAACAATATCATTCAATGACGGGAAATACAAGTGAGGAACACTTGCCAAAATTACAAATCCTCCATCTTTTGTCTGTCGCGCATGTCTTCCGGATTCATTTCTAGGTCCTCCAAGTTCCTTTTGCCATAAGACTGTACCAATGCTATCCAGCAAGCTCAACGAAATATTTTTGTTCCCACCGCTATCTATATCGCCACAAATGATAGCTCCTCCATCTCTGGAGGGTGATATTGAGTTTGAAACCGTATTCCAGGTATATAAGGTATCCAGGAGAAGAGTACCTGCTGAGCTCATCTGTCTGACTTCAGTAACATTTAAAATTGGTGGAGAGCTATAATAAAAGTTCGAATAATGACCCAATGTAAAATATCTTGAATTTGGGCCTAAAGCGGCATCATGTTCGTTCATAACAGACCCATCAAAGGAGACAAAGTTTGACCAGTTTGTACTCAGATCATAATTAAGATTTATCAGTGAATAATAATTCTGAGAAATAAATCCATCGGTGTAAGTTGATATGGTAAGATTAGAATCAGAAGCTGCAATGATCCCTATACCTTGTGTCGCCCAGCCATCAAACGGAGGATAAGTTTTTGAATTTATTCGATTGCCATTAGGACCAATCCTTACAACTTCGGCCACCGCATTGTAGAGTGCTGCCTGGTGAGAACCAACAAAAGCATAGCCGCTATCAGGAGTTTGAACAATTGACGAGCCGGTTTGATTAAATGCATCACCGTAAGAATTAGACCATTCTTCGTTGCCCAGGCTGTCCAGCTTTAATACGTAATAAGCTTTGGTGTGATTAATGGTATCATCTATTGTACCGATGATGATATATCCATGATCGAAAGTTGGTCGAACCAGGCTAGCCTCTTCGTTCAATAAACCTCCATATACTCGTTCAAAACAAGGTTGTGCCTGAAGCGTGAAGTCTATTGAAAAAAACAGGAAAGAAAACAGAACAAACCGAGTGTAGGGCATGAATAGTATCGAATTCATACGCTTGAGTCCACGCATGCTGCAAAGGTATGAAAACGCCTAAATCATTCATTAATATTTCGTTAAGAATGCTAGTTCTTAGGATGAAAAGACTGAAAACGTCAAAAAAATGGACATTAATTATGCCCAATAAATTCAAGCTTTTTAAGAATGAATAGCTTTAAAACCAAGACAAGTTCCGATTGCGGATCGTGACGAAATAATTCGAGATACTAGAAGCAATACTTGTTTTCGGCAATAAGTTTAGCAGCTATGCTTCTACGCGCTTCTTTCACGTTTAAAGATGGCATTTTAGTGAATCTTTTAAGCCCCATCAATAACATTCTTTGCTCATCCCCTTCAGAGTATGATGTTATAGCATCCTTTCCTGCCTTGTTGATGCGATCTGCCGCATCGTAGAGATAAACACGCATCATATCAATATGTTCTTTACAAGCCGCTTCGCCTCTGATGCCACACAATTTCTCAACCCTCAGTTGTACTGATTCAGCAACATAAAGATCGATAAGCATATCAGCAATATTCATGAGGACTTCCTGCTCTTTAGCAAGTTCCATCATGAGCTTTTGAACTGCAGAACCAGCTACCAGCAGCACTGCCTTTTTAAAGTCAGCTATGGCTTTCTTATCCTGATGGAAGGTACCATCTGAAACTGAATTCATATCCGGAATTTGCATAAGTTCCGATGCAACTTTGGTTGCAGGGCCCATCAGATCCAAATCGCCTTTCAAAGCTTTCTTCAACATCATATCGACTGCCAACATCCTATTGATCTCATTGGTACCTTCAAAAATTCTATTGATACGGGCATCGCGGTAAGCCCTATCCATTGGTGCATCCGCACTGTAGCCCATTCCGCCATATATTTGAACACCTTCATCAGCAACATAATCTAAAACTTCACTTCCATCAACCTTCAAAATTGCTGCTTCAACAGCAAATTGTTCAACGCCTTTAAGTTTTGCTTTCCCTTCCTCCATGCCTGAAGCTATGAAGGAAGATATGGCGTCTTCCATGTTTCTGCTACATCTAAAAATTGCCGATTCGCAAGCATAGATCCTTATTGCCTGCTCTGCAAGTTTGTATCTGATGGCACCATATTTCGATATCGGGCGACCGAACTGCTGGCGTTCATTTGCATAGACAACCGATTGTGTTGAAATGCGCTTAGAACCACCGATGGCCGCTCCTGCCAATTTTATTCTTCCAAGATTTAAAATGTTTACTGCAATTTTAAATCCGTTCCCTCTCTCACTCAGTAAATTTTCAACCGGAACGATACAATCGTTAAAAAATACCTGACGGGTACTACTACCTTTAATACCCATTTTATGTTCTTCAGGGTTCAGAGAAATTCCAGGGAAACTCTTCTCAACTATGAATGCGCTAAGATTCTCGTCTGAGTCAATTTTTGCAAAAACGATAAAGATATCAGCAAAACCACCATTGGTGATCCACATCTTTTGTCCATTGATAAGGTAATTCTTCCCATCCCCTGAAAGTACGGCTTTGGTTTTTGCTGCATTGGCATCGGAACCGGATCCCGGTTCAGTCAGGCAGTAAGCAGACTTCCATTCACCTGTAGAAAGTTTCGGAATGTATTTATCCTTTTGAGCAGCGTTTCCATAGTATAATATCGGAAGGGTTCCGATCCCTGTATGTGCAGCATAAGCAACAGAGAAGGAATGACCGGCTCCAAGATTTTCAGTTGCGAGCATACCCGTTACAAAGTCTTTCCCAAAGCCACCATAATTCTCAGGAATAGATATTCCAAGCAAACCCAATTCGCCTGCTTTATCCAGAATGCTTTGCATTAAGCCCTCTTCCTGAGCATCGATACGATCCAAATTAGGATATACTTCCTGATCAAGAAAATCTCTGCAAGTCTGAGCAATCATCAATTGTTCTTCACTCCATTCTTCCGGAATGAAAACATCCTCTGCTTTGGTATCTCTAATTAAAAATTCGCCGCCTTTAATCGTTTCTGATGTGCTAACAGGTTGATTCATTATTATCGTCGTTTATTCTGTATATATTTAACTGAATAATGGTTTTATCAGATAATCTGCGAATGGTTGCAATTTGGAAAGAATAAATCCCATCTACCTGAATTACAGGTGTTTGAAATGAAGGATTATAGTCAAAGTTACTGAAAAGAATCCAACACAGATTTACAAAATAGTTATGTTAGGAGACCAGTAAATCCAATGTAGTATGATTTCTGTTAAGGATCAGTTAAGTAATTCAAAAATACCCGCTGCACCCTGACCGGTACCAACACACATGGTGACCATGCCGTATTTTTGCTTTCTTCTTCTCAACTCCGAAAACAGTTGGACAGACAACTTAGCTCCGCTACAACCTAAAGGATGACCCAGAGCAATTGCACCTCCATTAACATTCACGATAGCCGGGTCAAGTTCGAGCGAACGCATTACTGCAAGTGATTGTGATGCGAAGGCTTCATTAAGCTCTACCAATTGAATATCGCTTTGTTTCATGCCGGCATGCTTCAGCACTTTTGGGATAGCTTCTATAGGACCGATACCCATCACTCTTGGCTCAACACCTGCAACGGCATAATCGACCAGTCGGGCAATTGGACTTACGTTTAACTTTTTCAACATACGTTCACTTACGATCAGAACAAATGCTGCACCGTCACTAGTTTGAGAAGAATTTCCTGCCGTCACTGTCCCTCTTATATCGAAGACAGGCTTAAGCTTAGCCATTTTTTCAATCGTGGTATCAGCACGCGGACCTTCATCGGTGTCCACAATGTATTCCCTGGTTTGTCTCTTCTCTTTTTCGTCGAGGTAAACTTCAGAAACTTTCACAGGAACTATTTCATCTTTAAATTTTCCGTCTTTAATTGCCTGAGAAGCTTTGATGTTCGATTCATAACCGAACCGATCCTGATCTTCTCTGGAAACACTATAATCTTTAGCAACTGCTTCGGCCGTTAAGCCCATTCCCCAGTAATAATCAGGATTTGATTTGACGACACTATAATTTGGAACGATCTTCCATCCCCCAAAAGGAATTGGAGACATGCATTCAACTCCTCCTGCAATGATACAATCGGACATCCCGGCATGAATTTTTGCTGAGGCAATAGCAATAGTTTCTAAGCCTGAAGCACAATATCTGTTAACAGTCATGCCCGGAACTTTGACTGTGTCAAGTCCCATAAGGGAGATCATTCGTCCTATATTAAGTCCTTGTTCCGCCTCAGGTGTAGCATTTCCAACGATGACATCATCAACTTCATCTTTATCGAGTTGAGGAACGGCAGCCATAAGTTTTTTAATAACTTCAGTAGCCAGGTCATCCGGTCTTAAATTTTTAAATTTTCCTTTGGGAGCTTTCCCTACTGCGGAACGGTATGCTGAAATTATATATGCGTTCATGGTTTGATAATTCTATTATGCTTATTTCAATTCTTGCCCGAAAAATTAATCTGTATTAATTCTTTTTAGGAAGTTCCTTTTCTTCAGGCTTAGTAACAGGCTTTGCACCCTTTTTAATAACTACACCATTTTTCTTGGCGTCAGCCGCTTTCTTTTCTGCCTCCTTTTTCTCTGCTTCCTTTTTCTTTTGAGCTTCCAATTCAAGGACCGCTATATCGACTCCATTTTTATATGTAGACTCATTTATTACACGCCCCTTACGATTATAGGTTTTCCATACTCCATCCCTCTTATTCAACTTATAACTTCCTTCTTGCCTTATAGACCCATCTTCAAAATAACGTGTCCATTTGCCATCTTTTTTTCCATCAAGATAAAAACCTTCCTGAGCAACCTGACCTGAGAAATAATAACGGGTATATTGTCCGTCTTTCTGCGCTCCAAGGAATTCTGTTTCCTCACGAACTTTGTTATATCCATAATACTTACGTTCTATACCTTCTTTTCTATCATTGACAAAGTCAATCTCTGAAATTTTCTCCCCGAAGGTATTGTAGAAAATCCAGGTACCTTGTTTACGTCCGAGTTCATCGGTTTTATTTCTATGCTTTTCTCTTCCTGGCGCATATTTAGGTTTCTTTTCACTGGCTTGAGCATTACAAAGAGCCGGAATGAACATAAACATCATCATAATTATTGGTAGTATCTTTTTCATTTGAATGATAAAATAAAAACTGTCTTATAAAATGCTGGCATGAAGTATAATTAATTTCTCAATGGCTTACCGCTAATCAAAATACTTTGTATACGTTCGAGTGTTTTTCTTTCGCCACAAAGTGACAGAAATGCTTCACGTTCCAGGTCGAGTAAATATTGTTCTGAAACTAATGTATTTGATGAAAGATCTCCTCCGCACATCACATAGGCAAGTTTTTGGGATATCAATTGGTCGTGAGGTGATATGAAGTTTCCGGAAACCATTGCATGAGAACCCGCAAAAAACATACCAAGGGCATTTCTGCCAAGCACCTTAATATCTTTTCTTTGGCTTGGCATTGTATACCCATCGTGGCTAAGTTCCAGGGCAGCTCTTTTAGCCTCGGTAATTACACGGCTGGGATTGACAACAATTTCATCCCGACCTTCTTTTAAAATCCTCAAGTCAAATGCTTCGTAACCTGAAGTAGACACTTTAGCCATAGCGATATTCAAATAGTACTCCTTTAAGGTCTGCTCATCCAAATTACCATCACGGAATTCGTCACAGGCCCTAAGTGCCATTTCTTTACTTCCACCGCCGCCCGGAATGAGCCCAACGCCAAATTCAACCAAGCCTATGTATGTTTCTGCCGATGCTACGACTTTATCAGCATGTAAGGTCATCTCACAACCTCCGCCTAAAGAAAGAGCATGAGGGCACACGATTACGGGCACAGATGAATAGCGTACGCGCATGTTCATGTTTTGGAATGCACGAATTGCCATGTCTATTTCTTCAAATTCCTGCTCAGTTGCGAACATGAATATCATAGCCAGGTTAGCACCTGCTGAAAAATTCTGACCTTCGTTTGCTATTACCAGACCTTTAAAATCTTTCTCTGCGATATCTATGGCTGTATTAACTCCCTGAATAATTTCTCCTCCGATAGTATTCATCTTTGTGTGGAATTCAAGGTTCAATATTCCGTCACCAATATCAATCAAAGTGCTCCCTGCATTTTTCCAAACCGTTTTTTCACGCAAGTTATCAAGAATTAAAACCGAGACTCCTGTAGAAGATTTGTCATAACTTCCGGTATGAGGATTATAGAAATGACGTGAGCCCTCCTTTATTTTATAAAAAGTCTGATGTCCATTCTTCAACAACTCTGACACCCATGCCGCAGGCTTCAGGTCAAGCGACTTCATCAGGGTGATACCATTTTCTATTCCGATCAAATCCCAGGTTTCGAAAGGCCCTAGCTCCCATCCAAAGCCTGCACTAACTGCCTCGTCAATTTGAAGAGGGTTATCAGCTATTTCCGGAATTCTGTTACTGACATAGTGAAACAATGAAGCAAATGAGACACGATAAAATTCTCCTGCTTTGTCTTTTCCGGCTAGCAAAATTTTAATTCTGTCCTGAAGTTTTTCAACATTTTTTGTTTGATCAAGAGTAGCAAATTTTGATCTTGATTTTGGCTTATACTCCATCGAGCTCAACTCAAGTGAAAGTATTTCACTTTTACCACCGGAGCCTTTCACCTTCTTATAAAAGCCTTGTCCTGACTTATCTCCAAACCACTTATTATCCAGCAAGCCTTGAACATACCCGGGCAATTTGAATGCATCTCTTGACTCATCATTTGGACATCTTTCATAGACATCCTTAGCCACCTTCACCAAGGTGTCAAGTCCTACGACATCGCAAGTACGAAATGTTGCTGATTTTGGTCGTCCTAATACCGGTCCTGTTAGCTTGTCTACTTCTTCGATAGTCAAGCCCATTTTGTCAATAAGATGAAAAAGTGACATGATCGAATAGACGCCTACCCTGTTAGCTATGAAAGCCGGAGTATCCTTACAAAGGACTGTAGTTTTACCCAAAAACACATCGCCATAGTTCCTAAGAAAATCTAATATTGCAAAATCTGTTTCAGGTCCCGGAATAATTTCAAGAAGACGTAAATATCTTGGAGGATTAAAGAAGTGAGTTCCGCAAAAATGCTTTTTGAAGTCATCACTTCTCCCTTCAGACATCAGTTTTATTGGAATTCCAGATGTGTTTGATGAAACGATCGTTCCTTGCTTCCGATACTTTTCAACTTCAGCAAAAATTGACTTTTTTATATCAAGGTTTTCTACTACAGCTTCCAGTACCCAATCACACGATGCAATCTCCTGCAGATTATCTGTGAAATTTCCGGTCCGGATATGTTTTGCAAATGATTTCTTATATAAAGGTGAAGGAGATGATTTGATTGCAGCTTGCAAAGCATCATTGACGATACGATTTCTAACTTCCGGACTCTCCGGCGTGAGGCCTCTTTTTATTTCAATTTCATTTGCTTCCTTCGGAACGATATCAAGCAATAATACATCCACACCAATATTAGCAAAATGACAAGCAATTCGACTGCCCATGATTCCACTACCCAAAACAGCTACACTTTTAATAATTCGATTCTTTGACATTCCAATAAATTATTTCAATAAACCTGAATGCATTGATTTTAGCAGCATTCAAAATGCTAAATTTTTATCTGGTTTTTATCCTGAATAAATTTCATCTATGAGCTTTGCATTTCGTTCTGCAATAATTTTCCGTTTCAATTTCAGGGTTGCCGTAAGTTCTCCGGACTCAGTGGTCCATTCCTTTGGCAGTAATTTTATTTTCTTTAATTGCACTGTCTTTCCAAAGCTGAGGTTGTATTCTTTAATTTCCTTTTCAATTCTGGAAATCACTTCCGGATTATTAATTAGCTCTTCATTAGATCCATCTGGTATCCCCTTCAATTCACACCATGATCTCAAATGAGCAAAGGAAGGGACCACCAATGCAGCTGCAAAATTTTTATGTTCACCGACTACCATTATTTGCTCAATGAATGGTGATTCTTTAAATTTATTTTCAAGTGCCTGCGGGGCGATGAATTTTCCTCCGGATGTTTTAAAAATCTCTTTCTTTCGATCAGTGATTTTTAAGTAACGGTTGTCAATCATCACTCCGATATCTCCTGTATGAAACCAACCATCTTTGTCGATCGCCTCTGCAGTCAGATCAGGACGTTTATAGTATCCCATCATAACATTTGGGCCTTTACATAAAATTTCGCCATCAGGAGCTATAGAAACCTGAACATTCTTTATAACGGTTCCAACAGTTCCAAACATGGCACCACCCGGCTCAAGATTATTCACTGAGATCACAGGAGATGTTTCAGTAAGACCATAACCTTCCAGGACATAGATATTCGCTGCCCAAAAAACTCTTGCCAATCGTGGTTGTAAAGCAGCACCTCCGCTCACTATGACACGAATGTTACCTCCCAATGCCTCTCTCCATTTAGAAAATATTAATTTGTTAGCAAGCTTCAACTGAGCTTCATAGAAAAATCCATTCTTCTTGTGCATTTCATACCTTAAACCCAGATCCAGCGCCCAAAAAAACAGTAATTTTTTAATACCGGTCAGTTCAGCACCTTTCTTTGTGATCTTGTCATAGGTTTTTTCCAGAAGTCGGGGCACGGTAGAAAACAATTCCGGTTTGACTTCTTTCAGATTGTCAGCGATAGTATCCATCGTCTCTGCATAGTATATCGAAACGCCAATATACATGTAGAGATATGTGAGCATTCTTTCGTAACTATGGCAAAGCGGCAAGAAGCTAAGTGCCTTGTGACGACTATCAACAGGGCAAAGCTTTTCTGATGCCAATACGTTACTCACAATGTTACTGTGCGCTAGCATGACTCCCTTTGGAGTCCCTGTAGTGCCGGAGGTATACAGTAAGGTTGCAAGATCTGAAGCTTGAACCGAGTCTTTAATTTTACTGAGTTGATCGAGGTCTGCTCCATCGGGTTGGATCAAAAGCTCTTTCCAATGTCTGGCTCCGGCGATAAGTTCAAATGTGAAAATTTCTTTCAGTGAAGGGACACTCTCCTTTACTTTTAATATTTTTTTTAGCAGTGCTCCATCACTTACGAATATTGCCTTTGCTTCACAGTCATTCAGAATAAATGCAATTTCCGTCTCACTAAGAGTTGTGTAAATAGGGACATTGACCACTCCGATTTGTTGCATTCCTATGTCCGCAAAATTCCACTCCGGACGATTATTGGAGATGATAGCAACCTTGTCACCCTTCTGCAAACCCAATTTCATCAGTCCGCAGCTTACCGAATTTGCATTTCTGATAAAATCTGCTGTGGAATAAAGCACCCATTCTCCATTCACTTTAGCTGCCAGTGCATTCTCTTTAGGAAATTTGCTATGATAGTGAAATGGAATGTCAAATATTCTGGAAACCATTGATCTAATTTTCTTTACAAATATACTTAGTTCGCCTGAAGGAGTCTAAAAGATCAACTTTTGGCTAAGAGTATGATATTGTGCCAAATTACTTTATAGAATGACCGCTTTGAATCCGTGCAAAAATATTTTTTCATTGGATATTAACAATTAGAAGGTTCCTTTACTTTGTAAAATGACAGTCATTCAGCATACAAACAAAAACTATGATCATACAAAACGACATTACCCGGATGCTTAATCTGCGATTTCCGCTGGTGATGGCCCCTCTTTTTCTTGTCAGCAATGAAGAAATGGTAATTCAGGCAATGGAATCAGGTATTTTAGGCTGTTTCCCTTCCTTAAATTATCGTTCAGAAGATGAGCTGGACAGCGTCCTAAAACGACTGAATAGTCACCTGACCGGCATGAATGGAAAGCCCGGTACCTATGGTATGAACCTGATCGTTCAGAGGGCCAACCCATGGTTTGATAAGCACCTTTCAATTTGCATCAAGAATAAAGTACCTGTAGTTATTACTTCATTAGGAAATCCTAAATCCACGATTGATGCAGTTCATGAATATGGTGGCAAAGTTTTTTGCGACGTAACCAATCTCGAACATGCAGAAAAGTGTCATGCTTCAGGGTGCGATGGCTTTGTAGCTGTTGGACAGGGAGCCGGAGGACATGCAGGTCCTTTCCCCCTGATTATTCTGGTGGAAGCTCTGAAGCAAGCATTCCCTAAAACACCTGTATTGGCTGCAGGCGGCATTGCACATGGACGTGCGATACTTAGCATTCTCGCATCCGGTGCATCTGCAGCTTATTGTGGCACACGATTTATTGCCAGTACTGAAGCAACAGTTTCCGAAGAATACAAGCAAGCAATAGTAGATCACAGGATGGATGATATTGTGATGACGGAAAAGATCAGTGGAACGCCATGCAGTATTATCAATACTGATTTTGCCAAAAAGATTGGAACGAAGCAGAACTGGCTTGAAAAATTACTCAGCAAAAACCCACGCACAAAAAAGTACTTTAAAATGCTTGTTCAAAGACGAGGTTTTAACTGGCTGGAAGGTGCTGTTAAGCCGGGGACATATAAAAGCTTGTGGTGTGCAGGACAATCTGTCGAAATGATTCATGACATAAAGCCGGTGAAAGAGATAGTATCACAGATGGAGACAGAGTGTGCTCAGGCATATAATGAGTTAAACTCACGAATTACAAACTAGTTCAAAGCAATATTCATGAAAAAGCTTTTTTCTCTTCTTGATAAAGCAAGACATTCTTCTTTTAGCCGGACCATCCTGAATCTGGCTACAAACCGGGCAATCCCATATAATCGACCCCATGGAATCAAAATCATAGAAGTGTTTGATGAGGGCATAAAAGCACGACTACCCTATAGGCGAATAAATCAAAACCATTTGAGAGGATTGCATGCATGCGCACTGGCAACTTTATCTGAATTTACCGCCGGAATGACCTTAACACATTGTATGCGTTCTGATGCATATCGATTGATCATGAAAGATCTTAACATGGTATACCATTATCAAGGCAAGACTGACGTGATGGTTAGTTGTATTATCCCAAAAGATCGATTAGAAAAAGAAGTTTACATTCCTTTAAAAGATCAAGATGCTGTATTTATAGAAATTCAAATCGAGACTTATGATACGGAGAAGAATCACATTTGTACCGCAAAAGTAAATTGGCAAATTAAGAAGTGGGATCATGTAAAGGCAAAATAATTATAACTTAAACTCCGCATTACTATAAACTAAAAATCCGGACTGAATATTCAGTCCGGATTTTTAGTTTGGCATTCATCATCGATAAATTTAGAGAATGGTTGCCCGCAGGAGATAGGATTTCTCTCCGTTCGAAATATTAACTACATAAACACCTTTGCTTTGATCCTTCAAATCAATGACAGATTGAAATGCTCCGGTAGTATTATTATACTGATCAGAAAACACAAGACGCCCATTTATATCATAAACACTAATTTTTAAATTATCAGAAGGAAGATTATTCACGTTCAAATTAAATAATCCGGATGCAGGATTTGGAAATAAGGAAAGCAGAACCGGAGAAGAAATATCATTTATACCCGGGTTAAAGTTATCTTCCAGATTGATGTTATCCAGGTACAAATTGTTCCCAAAATCATTGATGTTTACAAATCGTATAAAAATCTTAGCATTGGCAAATGCTGAGAGAAAGAGTGAATCTTTACGCCAATGACTAGCTTGTGTAGGTTGCCAGTCTGTTGAAGTAGATGGTGCTGTCGCCAGCGTTGCCCCAGCTTTTAGATATGATGTTGGTATAAAACTCAGGCCACAATTAGGTGAGACTTCTACTCCCAGTCCATCTGAACTACCTGAATAATTGGCATATGCAACATCAAAGGTAAGGAGCGGATTGGAGACACTTGTAAAATCAGCTAATACTGTATGCAGGTAATCTCTGGCACCGGGCGAATTGTAACTATAATTATCAAACCAGGCTGCCGTCGTGGTATTACCGTCAGCGCCGGTTATTCCTGACTTTTCTGCCCAGTTATACGTCGTTCCCGAATTTGTCAGATCCCAGCCATCAGGAGGAAAGACAGCACCTTGAAAATCTTCCGTAAGTGGAATTGTTCCTGAATTTTGAACATCTATCAGGTGAGTTATCGTATTATTTGTGCCATTAGCATCAGCAGTGTAGGTGATACTAAAATCGATTTGATATGGACCTTGCGCACTCAAATCAACCAGGGAAGAAAAGGTGTAATTTATACTGGCACCCTGCAGTATGGTATCCGAATAAGTTTCCGTAACTGCAGTTCCACCATTGATTGAATAAGAAAGATCGAAATCGAATGCACTGTTGATTCCATCATTACGTATGTTAATAATCAATGGGACTGAAGTAAGATCCTGACAAGGAAACAGCAAGCCTGCAGCAGGATTATTTACCCGAACTAAATTAAGGTCGTCAGCGAAAGAACAATTCTGTACGCCGGGAAATTTATGTACAGCAACTGCTCTCCTGCCCTTACCACCGTTAGCTCCCAATGCACGGACACTGAACCAGGTATCCAGTGTATCAGCTATAGGGATTTGAACAAATGTTCCACTTACAGTAGCCACCGAGTCCATATATTTTGATCCAAGCAGACTCACTTCATACTCTGTCGCTCCCGGGGCTGCAGTCCAGCTAAACCGTGTCAGGTTTAAACAAACAAAATCCACGTTTAAATCAGAAGGAACATTAGTAATGGCTAAAGGAACATCACTTTGATCTGAAAAGAGGCCACGGGTTAATCTCACAATTACACGATCTGAGATACTTGATGGAACGATCCAATCAAACTGCCTTATATCAGCAGGAACACCACTTACTACATTTGTCCATGAGCCTCCCAGATCTGTTGAATAATCAATGTCGAATGTACCGGTAGATGAAGGTGCGTCCCATCTCAATGCTTCAGTTTCACCCGGGACGAATCCTTCGCCACCATTTGGATAAGTAAGCTTAATTTCATCTGAAATAAATTCCCATATGACATAGTATTGCTGAACACCGGAAGGGATCAAGGTTGCATTTACCTCAACTGTATAATTACCCGCTGCCGGATTATCAATTGTTACCTGTTCCATGTTGTTAAGATGGTCTACACCCCTTACAGCAGGAGCTGTAATATTTGCAACTATTGGAGTTGGATCTAGTATCCAAGGTTCGAACGTAGTGTTTGAAGGATCTTCAATAGTCATATCCAAATCATTCACCAAAGCAATTGAGGCAAGAGGGTCACCTTCTACATCCATCCAATACACCATGCATTTAAGCTTACGTGTATTTGCCGGTACCTGAATTACATGTTGATTGGAAGATCCATGAGATAAAGAATCCAGCAGGTATCTATTTTCCATTAAAGTAGTCAAGGCACGATAGGCATTCACTCTGCCCCAGCCGTAAGTAAAATCAGGACCGGGATTTCCAATGTCCTCTGCTGCATTTAACATACAACCTTTCAATAAAGGGGAAGGAGCTTCAGTTCCAGGGAACATTTCACGATAAGCCTGAATTAATTGAGCCGTTATACCTGCAATACCCGGACAAGCAGCACTGGTTCCACCGCCAACCTGATATCGATTATCATCGCGCGTTGAATTTTGATTTTTTCCGTTGGCACAAATATCCGGTTTTACCCTACCATCTTCAGCCGGTCCTCTGCTACTTGTGGCATCGAGCACTCCATAGGCATCTAAATTTCCGCACGCGATTACATTTTTACCTTGCTTAAAACCCCCGGTAATAGTTCCCCAGGCAGCATTTGTTCCATAGCCACAATCATTCTGCCCTCTATTTCCTGCCGAATAAACAAAATTCATATAGGGATATTGATGTGCGATTTGATCACCAGTACTGGCAATTGTGTTATAATCATTACAGCCCTGACTATAACTGGTAGAAGTAATCACTGCACCATGTGCAGCATAATAATTTGGAGCATTATAAACATGGTCATAAGGATTTGTTCCATCATCAACGTCATGAATATACAAATGAGCTCCTGATGCCATTCCCTCCATTGAAGGGTTAAGGTTGCCTGCTCCTGCAGCGATTCCTGATGTCATATCACCATGAGAACCACCTGGCCCCGTAGATATCAGATTTGTGATTCTTCCCTGAAAATCTATGTGAGGCCCAACTTCTCCATCATCGGCAAGTGAAATGCTGACACCGGCTCCATCATAATGCAGTCCGGTAGCATATTCGCTATTGATCAGGTTACTTCTATGAAGAGATCTCCCCTTCGTGTCTTCAGGCTGAGGAGGTGCATCAATTTCTTCAACATATTTTACGAAAGGAATAGATAACAATTCCGGAATCCTGTCGCTATGAACTCTTAGCCGAATCTGAGATCCCTGATGATATGCACGAATTGTTTCATATCCTTTTTCAAAAAAAGTTTCGGATACTAAATCCGCTGTTACATCACTTTGATAGAGCACAATTAAGCTCACTAAACCTTCACCGGATTTTGCGTAATCAGGAATATTATTCTCTCTGATGGCTCTGCTACTTTTTTGATGTGGTTCAAGCTTTAGGATTGTCCGGATACCACATTTATCCAACTTAGAAAAATCAGATTTAACAGCAATCGATGCAAAGAATGCATTGTGGGGCAAATAGTTTAGCAGTCGGATTCCTTCCTTTAACAATCGGCCCTTTACTTCATCCGAAGGCAGAACTTCAAAATGAATGATCCTGTAGTATCTGTTGTTCACAATATCTTCGGGAGAAATTGACAGGGTTTTTAATTCTGCAAAATTGTTCTCCGTAGTTATTGTTCCGGATTGAAATAAAATTTTATTCTTCGAATCATTGATCTCTGAAGAAAAACCTGAATTAGCACCGTAAATAATAAGAAGGAATGTGAAATTTCGGCGAACGATGGTTAGTAATGCTTTTACCATGATTATATTTTATTTTAGATAAAGTACGTTAAAATCTCCCGTTATGCCAAATAAAATTACAGACTGGAAAACAAGCAAATACACTCTATTTTATGCAATATTGACTGTCAAAATTTCAAATTCACGTTCGGCAACAAGCAACTGCCTCCCCCCAATCCCAAGGGGATTAAGCACATAAAAATATTGCGATGCATGGCAAGGATTTAAGTATGTTTGCAGGTTAAAAAAATGTTCTATGCTGCTTAAACTTTTGAGATCATTGTTTGGCCTGTGGGCTGCCTTGGTTTTCACAATTTCTATGGTCCTTGCCGGCATATTCTATTTTTTAATATTCAGCACTTTCAATTCAAAAAAAGCTCCTCATATAGCTCACTGCAAAGTATCCAGAATATGGGCTGCTTTTCTTTTTTTCAGTTTTGGAGTGCGTCTGCGTATTAAAAACGAAAACTTTTTAGACAGAACTAAAACGTATGTGTTTGTAGCCAATCACAGATCTATGCTTGATATACCTGCTTATGCTTTGGCATGCCATCACACATTTCGTTTTTTGGCAAAAGCAGAATTGATGAAAATACCTGTTCTTGGTTATATCATTAGGAAATTATATATAAGCGTAGATCGTAAGAACAAAGAAGCGAGGGCCAAGAGCATGGAAAACATGAACAGATCCATCCGCGAAGGAATATCCGTTTTCATTTGTCCTGAAGGCACACGCAATAAAACCAAAGCGCCTCTTTTGAATTTCCATGATGGTGCATTTCGTTTAGCGATCTCAGCTCAAGTACCAATAGCGACATTAACCATTCTCAATAGTGGAAAATTATTATCTCCTAATAGTCCTTTGGAACTCAGGCCGGGAACGATTGAGTGTGTTTGGTCTCCGATTATTGAAACGAAAGGACTGACAGAGGAAGATATTCCTGCTTTGAAGCAAAAAGTTTATAGCATTATGGAAGGAGAATTGCTTAGAAAACCGGATTGATATAATTCGCAAATCATATTGCACCATTCTTGCTAACTTTGTAATATAATTAGTCCAACATGTACAATAACACTCAAGACTGGATCAAAACACTCGAAGATGCGGGTGAACTGGTTCGGATCAAGGAATACGTCAACCCAAACCTTGAAATCACTGAAATCACAGACAGAATTTCAAAAGTTTATGGTCCGGCATTATTGTTTGAAAATACAGGAACAGAATTTCCTCTATTGATAAATTCTATGGGCACAGAAAAGAGAATGGCCATGGCTTTAGGTGCAAACAAACTTGACGATATCGCAAAAGACATTGAAGCGATATTTAAAGACATGACATCTCCAAAGGAAGGATGGATGGACAAGCTTAAAATGCTTCCCAAGCTTGGATCACTTGCATCATGGATGCCAAAAGTCATTTCAGGGAAAGGTTCATGTCAGGAGGTAATTATGCCTGCACCTGATATCACAAAGTTTCCCGTTCTGAAATGCTGGCCTGAAGATGGAGGACCTTTTTTAACTTTACCTGTTATTCACACAAAAGATCCACTTACAGGCATAAGAAATGTTGGTTTGTATCGAATGCAAGTTTTCGGGCCAACAATGACAGCTATGCATTGGCATCGTCATAAAGTTAGTGCAAGACATTTTGCAGAATATAAAAGGCTCGGGCAAAAGATGCCGGTGGCAATATCACTAGGAGGCGATCCTGCATACACGTATTGCGCAACAGCACCATTACCGGATGGCGTGGATGAATATATTCTTGCCGGCTTTCTTCGTAAGAAAAAAGTTGAACTTGTAAGATGCCTAACGCAAGATGTCCAGGTACCTGCCGATGCAGATATCATCATTGAAGGCTATCTTGACCCTGAGGAAGATTACATCCTGGAAGGACCATTTGGAGATCATACAGGTTACTACTCATTGGCCGACTTTTATCCGAAATTTCATATCACCTGTATTACTCATAAAAAAAATGCTGTTTATCCTGCTACAATTGTTGGTATACCACCTCAGGAAGACGCATGGATAGGTAAAGCGACAGAACGAATATTCCTTGCACCAATAAAGATGACTATGGTTCCTGAAATTGTAGACATGGTATTACCTGTGGAAGGGGTATTTCATAATCTTGTAATAGTAAAAATTAAAAAAGAGTATCCCGGACAGGCATCAAAGGTGATGCATAGTATGTGGGGTGCCGGACAAATGATGTTCACGAAGATTATGATCATTGTTGATGAGGACGTTAATATTCATAATCAGAAAGAAGTTGCAAAATACATCAGCAGAAATTTCGATCCTGCACATGATACATACCTTACGCAAGGACCGGTCGATGTACTTGATCACAGCTGCAGTGTAATGGCATTCGGTGGGAAGATAGGAATTGATGGAACAAAAAAAACTGTTGAAGAACTTGCCTCGAGAACTACACGGGATGCCGAAATAAAAAACAAGGCACTTACCAGTGAAGAAAAAGATATTCTCTTAAAATCTTTTCCGGAAATTCAAGAAATTAATGATGCTCTGTTAGAAGAAAATATTTCCTTAGTATTCATCTCTGTAAAAAAGAACAGAAAGGATCACATAAAGGAATTGAGCCATAGATTATTCGATTTAAAATTTCTAGTCAATATTAAAGTGATCATCTTTTTAGAAAACACTTTGGAAGTGTCAGATATTGCAGATTCAGTCTGGAGATTTGCCAATAATGCAGATCCCAAACGGGATCATTATCTGATTACGAACCCTCATGACAGTTCAGTCTCACATTTAACCTTTGATGGTACAAGAAAAACAAAAGAATTGGATGACTTTGATCGTGACTGGCCCAACATCCTCGCTTCCGATGAAAAAACGATAGAACGTATTGATGAGATTTGGGATCGCCTTGGCTTAGGTCCTTTGATTCCATCTCCATCTCTTAAATATCGGAAGCAGCTTTATAAAGGTGGCGCTGTAGTTGAAGACCATTAACTTCTCAATACTTACCCTGCTTGTAAGGATCATCCCACTCTTCAATCGTGATCTCAAAATTATTTATTTCAAATGATTTACGTTCACGATTATAGATGTAAACATTTATATCCAAAGCCGGATCTGATTTTTTTGGAACAACGCGCGTAAGGTATGCTGGCTGCCATTCTCCGGGCTTAAGGTTGCAAACATCAAGATCCAGGTCCGAGTAGTGAACAGGAACACCGGCAGAATCAAAGGAGATCACAAGTCTTGCATTAATATCCGCATCTGATGACCTGAAATCAATTTTAGCGGTGAGAATATGATATTCTTCGTTCAATTCTGAAATCTTCATACGAAAACCCGGACCATAATCTATCAAGGAATCAATAAGCATTATTTTTTCTTGACCAACAGGAAACTGTTCAAGATCCAGCCAGGCATTTGAATTAAAATCATATTTAATTGCAATATCAGGAGCCGGGTCAAGAGATTCTCCTTCCTTTGAAAAGAGATAAGAGGCAGAATTAAAATAAACTTTCTTTTTCAATAAAACGGGATAACGCTCTTTAATAATTCTAATCAACTCATACGGATGTGAGGCGTTTGTCCAGACAAAACAAAAGTAAGGAGAATTACAGGTCACAAACTTCTCCCTGAACTGATGAATTTTTTGACTATTATCAATCTGCCATTGGTAAACCTTTGGTTGAAAATTAATTTTTCTAAAATAATAATTTAAGTACTCCGGATTCACCACATTAATGACCGCCGGGACGCTATCCTTTCCAAACTCTGATTGCCAATTTTTTAAATCCTCAGCGATATCACTAAATACCCCATACTGTGCTTTTGAAAACAAGTCCTTAGCTATCAATGTGTGTAAGCTTCCTGAAATCAATATTACCGGAATCAATAAGTAAACTCGCGGAAGCCTTGATACTATCCTTTCTATGCCCTGTGCTAACAGAAAAAGCAAGAATGGGACAGTAAAATACAGTGTAGAATATTGTATGACCGGATGCCTCCATATTGAATACAGATAAGCCGTCAAAAAGGAAAAAAGAAATAAGCAAATAGCAATAGCATGAAGTCTATTCCATTCCTTATTGATTATTAAAATTATTAAACCTGAGACAGAAAGAGAAATTAGAACCATCGAAATCAAGGCCGAGTCATTAAACACATGGAAAATAAAATCTTTCAAATACCACTTTCCTGGTGGGGCAAGCCAACCTCCGATATCTCCTGTGCTTATCTGAACTTTAAAAACGTCCAGCTCCGGATAAAATGAAATTATGATCAGAGCTCCTGAGATCAAATATTTCCAAAGTAAATTCTTCCTTATTAAAAGCAAGCCGGTCAATCCGAGTGTGGCTGCAAATACCAAAGAGAAATAATGCGTATGAATACATCCTATCATAGCAAGGGTAAAGATCAGCCACCAAAAGTTTTCAGATCTTTTACTTCCGGTGTTTAATCCTGGAAAAAACAAGTAGGTCCAGGAAAGGGTTGCCAGCAAAGCAAAATACAATCCCGGGCTATAGGGTCTTGCAAAAAAAGAATACAGAATTGAGAACTGAAATACAGCGAAGATGGAAGACGCTATCAAGCCTGTGAAGCTGCTAAACCAAAGTTTGCCAATCCGGAAAATGAGGTAAGTGCAAGCGATTCCGGCTAAGACAAAAGGGATACGATACAAAAAGGGGTTATCGCCAAAAATTTTAATCCAATAATATATAAAGGATTGGACGCCTGCAGGATGAAAATCGATCAACACACCATTTATGATCATTTCAGAAAACGAGCTATAACGAGCTCTCGTCAACGCACTCAGTTCATCGTTCGATAAAGAGAGATCATAAGCGGATATTATTCTAAACAAAGCACTGAATAAAAGTATTGCAAAGAGTAGAATTCTTTCACTCACTTTGCTGACTTGTACTTTCGCCGGGATCACTGCAGAGTTAATCACAATATAGTTTATTGCATCCTTTGCCTTACAGCTTCATACACCATCACACCGCAAGCAACCGACACATTGAGTGAAGTAACTGAGCCAAGAATAGGTATCCGTAAAATGTCATCGCATGTTCTTATTATATCATCAGACACACCGTCTTCCTCAGAACCCATTACAATAGCTAAAGGCCCCGTCATGTCGGATTTATATAAATATTCACTCCCCTTCTCAGTCGCTGCGATCACTTTGAATCCGGATTCCTGAAGGTACTTGATCGTATTTCTCAAGACAGCTTCACGACATACAGGAATCCGGCTGAGCGCACCTGCAGATGTCCGTATCGCATCAGCAGAAACTTGTGCAGCACCTTTTAAAGGAATAACGATCGCATGTACACCTGCACATTCGGCAGTTCTGGCTATTGCTCCAAAATTTCTTACGTCGGTAATTCTATCAAGAATTAATATAAGTGGTGTTTCACCTCTTTCAAAAATGCCGGGAACCAGTTGCGCCAGAGCATGATAATGGACAGGTGAGATAAAACATACAACTTCCTGGTGATTATTGCGTGTGAATTTATCAAGACGCTCATTCGGAACCTCCTGCCATATTATATCCCTTTCCTTCAGCGCCTTTTTTAGTGCATGCATCAACTCTCCCCTGGCAGTTCTTCCAAGGTAAATTTTTTCAATCTCCTTACCTGATTCAAGGGCTTCCATCACAGGTCTTAATCCGTAAATCATCTGTCCTTCTTCTCTTGATTCCCGCTGACGGAAATTTGGCTTATTGGATGGTCTCATTAAAATCAGAATTTTAATTAATAAATACTGTTATATGCACGACCTTGTCGCCAGGTTTCTACTGCCCGATACCAATTGCTTTCATAAATCGGCGAACGGGACAGCACCAGATCATTGTCAGAAAACGGATTATTCACTCTCGTAAACATAAAATTTAATGCCAGGGTACTGTTGGGTGTACCATAAATCCATGTTTCGGTTGAGGAACTTCTATAAACTGTATTTGGTGCGCCAAAAATCACATAGATCATACCCCGGTCAGTTCGCCAACCTTCAATAAAAGAAGTAAACCAAGCATTTGCATCCTGAACACGCGTGTAATATTTACGAATTAACATCCTTGACTTCTCAGGGTTCCCTCCTTTACTAATCCAAAAAGCATCGATAGCGTTTCTCAGTTGTGGACTTGATTTCATTTCTTCAAACTCTCTCTTTGAAGTTAAGTACCTTACCGATTCCAACATTTGAGCCGGTGTGGTCACTGAGGGGAATGTGCCTTCAAACCGATAGATTGTTAATCCATCCCTAATATTTGTATCCAATTGAAAATGATAAAACCCAATTGCAGGCAAGACAATTCCTTTCTCTCCATAGAGATCGACTTCAAAAACGCTATCACTCGCATAATTGAACCCCTCACGGGTATCAAAACTGAAGGGTGGAGAAGCTAATGGAAAATCACGGTGATAATATCTGCACCAAATTCTCTTTACAGAAGTGTCACGATAAGATATCTTTATCGGTTCATCTTCTGCTATGAAGTTTTTAAACATGATATTTTCATATTCATCATGAACTAAAAAGAATTGCCTTCCCTGAAATCCTTCATTGTTCATAGGGATGAAGAAATCTTCCTGGAAATTTTTATTTACATCAGATATAAAAGCCCTCATGAGAAAAGACCCTTTGGTATGATGGATAAAATCAAATGAAACAGTCTTGAACTTCCCTTTCTCTGTCATATCAAATGAAAAAGAAGAATAAAAAGTATCAAGTGGAAAATTAGCCTCGTATGAATAAGTTTTCAGAAGCATTACTTTCATTTCAGCTTTGTATGAATTATCGTCCTGGCGAACAAACAAAAACTCTTCCGGTTTAATATGAATATAGAACCTGGTCACAGAATCATTTAAGTGAAAGAACGAAAATTCCGGATGATAAAATTGCTCCTGGCCTCTATATAAGTCAGAAAGATTCTGAGTGCTCATATCTCTTGGTCCTGAACAGGCAAGGCAAGTGGCGATGAGCACCATAAAATAAAGGACTTTTCTAAATATCATTGTTGCTATTTTCTTCAGATCGTTCAAGGAGCGAAGCCGGGATCTCCTTTGAGGTTTTTGCGCCAAGTTTTTTAATATCTTCTATTCGTTTCAGAATATTTCCCGTACCTCCTGATAATTTATTCATCGCATCTGAATAACTTGATTTCGCTGTGTCCATTCTTTTACCTACGTCGATCAGATCATCCAGAAATCCTTTGAACTTATCGTATAATGCACCACTTTGTCGCGCTATTTCCAAGGCATTTCTGGTTTGTTTTTCCTGTTTCCAAACAGATGAGATGGTCCGAAGTGTTGCGAGCAATGTTGTTGGGCTAACAATTACTATCTTTCTGTCCCAGGCATAATTGAACAATTCATTATCGCTTTGAACCGCTAAACCAAAAGAAGATTCAATAGGCATGAACAAAAGTACGAAGTCAGGGGAAGTAAAATCAGAGGAACTCTGATAGTTTTTCTCACTTAATATTTTAATGTGATTTCTGACAGAAAGAAGATGGTTCTTCAATGCAGATTCTCTGTCTTCATCATTTGTTGAATTGACCATCTCCTCATAAGCAACCAATGAAACTTTTGAATCAACAATCAAATGTTTTTCATCCGGTAAGTAGACGACAACATCAGGTTGAATACGCTTGCCTTCTTCGTTGCTGGTACTCACCTGGACATCATATTCTTGTCCTTTTACAAGACCGGATCGCTCCAATATTTTCTCAAGAATTATTTCACCCCAGTTACCTTGCTTCTTGGTATCTCCTTTTAAAGCTTTTGCTAAGTTGTTTGCCTCCTCACTGATCTGCTTATTTAATTCAACCAGATTTTTAATTTCTCCTTTGAGGCTATTCCTTTCTGCAGCCTCTGCTTTATAGGAAGTGTCAATCTTCAATTCAAACTCCTTTATCCTCTCCTTTAATGGATTCAGGATTATGTCAAGATTGGTTCGATTCTGCTCTGTAAATTTTTGACTTTTCTCTTCAAGTATTTTATTTGCAAGATTCTCGAATTCCTTAGTAAACTTTTCTTGCAATCTTGACAGTTCAATCTGTTGTTCATCCAATTTATTTTGAAGGAATTCGTTTTGAGATTGCTGTTGCACAAGAGAATTGCTCATCTTCAAATACTCTTCACGCTGAGAATCCAATTTCCCTAAAGTCTCTGTTGCAGAGGAATTATATTGCTCTGCCCTTTCTGTTAAAACAGCCTTTTCCGATTCAAGTTGAGACACTCTTTCAAGCAAATCGCGTTCAGCTTTAAAGGCTGATGACTTCAGGAATAAAAAGGAAATAACAGCTCCTGCAGCTAGTCCAAAAAATAAAAAAATAATTTGTGCCATATTCTATGTATTTTGTAAAATTACAAATAAATCATGGTATACGGGAGAAGACAGGTCAACATTTATATTGAAGACTTTTAATTGATTATTGCCTAATAAATGACAAAGAAAATACTGAATGAACTTTCTGCAAAAGCTTTATAAAACTTTCCCGGTCTTATTGACCGTCATGGTTTCGGCATCAATGAACAGCGAAGCTATAGCTCAAACTGAATATTCTATCAGTTTGCAGGTCCCTGAGACCAAGATCTTTCCAAAATTATATTATCCGGCCTCAGTAATTGACAGGAGAGTACATAAAAGTGATGGAAACATCTTGTCTTCAGATGGAAAGAAGATTCCGGTCACCTTTGAGACGGATCTTGCAACATCTATTTTTCAGTACGCAGATGCAAAGATAAGCAGCGATACAAATCTTGCCCCGGTTAGCATACTCATTGAAAAACTCCACTTTTCTGATGTCGGTAGTGTGGCAAAACATACTCTGAGTCTGGAATTCAAGCTGAGTATTGTTCGCTATTTAGAAGGTCAGGAGATCTCTCTTTACTCTACAAATGGCCGACCCAGTTTTATTTCAACGGGAGTTACGACAGGACTCGCAGAAAAACTGCTAATGCAAGGACTGGATGCACTCTTATCGGGCTTTGAGAAATACGCCAACGAAAATTCTGAGCAACCTGCATTTTGCAATTCATCTGAGTCCATTCTCATCTATAATGACGAATACACCAATTACTTAGATGCTGATACGATCCGATGGAAAGAAGACTACAAACTAAACTGGGATGATTTCCAGGGAAAGCCTGATAAAAGCTCTCCCTTCTCCGCTCAGAGCAATTGCATGTTTGCTTTTAAGTCAATGGTAGAATACAAGTCCGGTCTCATGCGCTTTTCAATTTTCCTGTATCCGTGTTTCACAAAAAAAGCAAGCTGGGTAGTTCCTGACAAGAAACAAGATGCACTGTTACAACATGAGCAATTGCATTTCGATATATGCGAATTGTACATACGCAAACTTCGAAAGAAAATCTCTTCGATGACATTCCCTATTATTGAACCTGCTGAATTGATCAAAGTTGAATTCAATCAGGCATGGGCTGACTATCAACAGGCACAGGCATTATATGATGATGAGAGTCAGCATGGTATAATAGAAAAAGAACAAAAGCGTTGGGAGGAATATGTAAAAAACCAACTAAAGCTATTAGAAGATTTTGCTACGCGCCTCCCTCCCACTCAAGTAAAGTAATTTGCAGTAGGCAAGCCAGATCAATGCAGATAAAGTCTATTTTACTCTTGGTGGTCAGGACCCGATTAAAAAACGATTATCATATAACCCTTTTGTTCAAGAGGTGCTGTCGGTACATTATTGAAAATAGCGCTCTCGGCAGCTTGCTTAGCCTTAGTTTTAAGGTATTCATTGTCTGTTGTTGAGCCTACGGCTCCGGGTTCTGCTTTCAGTACATGACCGTACTTATCAATTGAAATGTTTACAACGACAGTACCTTTATCCTGAGTCAAATTGTCGATACGGGGTGCTTTTGAGATCACCCTGTCAGCAACTTTATATCTTACCAAGTAAGACCCTGCTGTGATCTGTTTTTCTCCAACTTCACGCTGAAGTTTTGATGTCGATTCAGTCCCAACTGTTTCCTGACCTGACTGCAACTCCACAAAATTGATCGAATATATCTCCGAAATATTTAATTTCATTACATTCCCTTTGTACTGGAATTCCAGAATTCCGCCTTGCAAAGATTTCACATTGCCGTTCATCTTTTCACCTGATTTTAAAACCACAGAATGCTGAGCATTACAAACAAAACTCAAGGCAATGGCAAGAATTATGGTTGATAATATTTTAGTCATTGTATTTTTTTTATAAAAGTACTATCTGAAATTTAGACATGACATGAAGATTGAAATAATTTTCAACATATTCCGTACAAATTATTTTTCATGAAGCGGCGGACGTCAAACAGGCCAAGTAATAAATACTATATTTGCGGGGATTTTCGGCAGGAAATCCATTTATGAAACTACTTTTATCATACGTTAAAAATTACAAAGGGACTGTCATTCTTGCGCTGTTACTGGCTGCTGTGAACCAGTGTTTTTCCCTGATGGATCCATTAATAGCCGGATTAATGATGGATAGATTTGGTGTTCACATAAGTGACTACCAAAACGATCCGTCACGGGATTTTTATGGAGACATTATACTTTTACTGCTTGCCTCCATGGGTGTCTCGATGGTATCCAGAATAGCAAAGAATTTTCAGGATTATTTTACCAGTGTTATTGTTCAGAGAACAGGAGCACAAATGTATACTGATGGCATTAAGCATTCGCTTGAATTGCCCTATCAGGTTTTTGAGGATCAACGAAGTGGAGAAACATTAGGGAGTCTTCAAAAGGTGCGTAGCGATTCCGAGAAATTCATTCAGGCTTTTATCGGAATAGTATTTCAAACTTCTGTAGGGATAATCTTCGTATTATGGTATGCCTTCACCATCAACTGGATGATTGCTCCGGTATTTCTGCTGACTGTACCAATCTTGTTTGTGGTAAGTAACCTCTTGAGCAGAAACATAAAAAAGAT
>DAOQWA010000012.1:0-69892 GCA_035341855.1 Bacteroidia bacterium | reverse complement strand
ATCAGGAATTCGGTATCTCAGAGTAGATTGTAAAAAATTTATAGTTAGTATCTTTGTAACACAATTTGTCCCATGAAAAAGTTAATACTATCAATTTGCTTACTAATTTCCGGCACTATCACTTTGCCTGCACAGGTTCCGGATGCTGAGGGGAGTTTGGTGAAATGGCTTAGCCTTGAAGAGGGTATGGCTTTAGCGGAAAAACAGCCCAAGCCTGTAATAATTGATTTTTATACCGATTGGTGCGGTTGGTGTAAGCACATGATGAAGACAACCTATGCGAATCCGGGATTGGCGCAATACATTAATACCAATTTTTATCCTATCAAATTTGATGCAGAAGGCAAGGATACTGTTACTTATTTAGGACAGGATTATAAACCGACAGGAGCTGAAAAAAGAGCACCCCATGAGCTTGCTATTAAGCTCTTGCAGGGAAAATTATCCTATCCGTCGACATTATTTTTAAATAATTATGACAAGGATAAAAAGGAATTCGGATTGAGCATGTTGGCAAGTGGTTTTCTTGAAGATAAAAAGATTGAGCCCATTTTAGTTTTTACATTGGAGAATGTAAATCGGAATTCAACATTGGATGAATTCAGGTTGAGGTTTGATGAAGCCTTTTATGATAGCACATTGCAGGCAAGGATGGATTCGGTGACATGGGAATCTCCCGGGGAGTTTTTCTCAAAGAATAATGATTCTGATAAAAAGACACTGGTATTCATTAATACAGATTGGTGCAATGCATGCAAGGTGATGAAGAGAACAAGCTTTTCGGATACTTTGGTCAACAAATATGTAAAGGAAAAATTTAATCTTGTAGAGCTTCCAGCTGACTATGCTGATGAAATTGTATTCAAAGGAAACACTTTTAAAAACCAAAAGTCAGCACAAGCTCCTTTTCACGATCTGGCACTAGCTTTATGCAGAAATAATTTTGCACTTCCTTCAGTTATTATTCTTAATGAGAAGTTGGAGATTGTCGACGGTATTCCATTTTATTTACCACCGTCGTCCTTGAATGACATCTTGCATTATTTTGGAGACGATGAATACAAGGTAAAAAGCTGGCAAGATTTTATGACACAGCGTCAAAAATTGGGCAGTAAATAATTTCCCTTGACAAAATCTACACTATAAATGCACCTTGCTTTTCTATGATGAAGTTTACCAGATCATCTAATGAGATCCCCGCACGCAAGCAGGCATCATTAACATCATCTCTTGAAACACCGGCAGCGAAGGTTTTATCTTTCAATCTTTTCCTGACACCTTTTAATGCCATGCCCTGATACCCTTCCGGTCGCATCAGTGAATAGGCATGAATAAACCCTGACAGTTCATCAAATGCGTATAGCATTTTATCCATTTTCGTTTCGGGTTCGACACCAAAATAGCTTGGGCCATGAGATGCTATAGCATGAATTATTTCAGGATCAATATTTCTTGATTCAAGTTCTTCAATAATTTTTTTACAATGAAGTTGTGGCCATTGATCCCAATCAGCATCGTGTAATAAACCAGACAGAAACCATTTTTCAATTTCCTGCTGTTGCAGACCCTCTTTTTCTTGTGCCCAACATTCCATCAGATGTGCGACCTGTTTCATATGCAAACGCAGTCGTTCGTTTAATACCCAGGAGCTTAATAGTTCTTCCGCTTCTGATCGTGGAATCAAGTTCCCTTTGTTTGAAATATTTCCAAATACTGACCGGCCAAGGTCATGACTTAGTGACATAGGATGAATTTTTTGGAGATAAACAAAGGTATGAATTCAAATTTTGTGATTAGAGAGGGCGAAATGTTATCTTTGATGCCCCCAAATACTAAAGTATGCGGGCTTCACAATACATTCCGGGTAAATGAGCATGATCAAGTCAAGCATTAAGGGTATTTCAATAGTGAGTTTGTTTTTTATTTTCTGTTCATTTAACATTCAGCTAAACGGACAAGGATTGATTGCCAACCTGAATCAAATAAATTTTGGTACAGTAAATGAAATAAGCGGAAGTTCCCGAACAGTTATTATCACGAATACACTTTCCCGAGCCGTGAATGTTAGCGAAGTACGCTTTTATACCACCTACGGTGCGCCGGCTTTTTCTACTACTTCAACTTCATTTTCTATTGCACCGGGGGCTGACTATTCACTTAGCGTTTGGTTCACACCAAGGCACAATATATTTCACAATTCTGAAATGGTCGTGGTAAATGATGGTCTCCGTGGAAGCTTGAGTATTGACCTTGTTGGTAATTGTACATATTCGAAATCATATTATAATCTTAGTCAAAACAAATCGGAAGAAGACCTGAAGATATCACTCGGTACCATTACAGGTAATGGTTATAATTCATTATTGTACGGACCTGCACGTGATGAAATGTTTATGGTGATAGATAATAAACGTGTCAATGGTCAAGGTGCGGGTCAGAATACGATCGAAAGTATTTATACAGGTGTACAGGCCGTAGGTTATACAGATCGTACAGATGCACAAAATAGTTTTCTGTTCAATACTGAGCATACTTTCCCTCAATCATTATTTACCAGTCTTGAGCCGATGAAATCAGACTTGCATCATTTGTTTCCGACGGATGATGCATCTAACAGTATGCGTGCTGATAAGCCATTTGGTGTGGTGAGCAGCCCTTCATGGTCTGTTGGCGGGTCAAAATCGAATTCAACAACGTTTGAACCCAGAGATGATCAAAAGGGGAGATCCGCCCGAGCTATGTTTTATTTTGTGCTTCGCTATCAGAACTATTCTAACTTTTTAAATTCTCAGGAAAGTATACTCCGTAGCTGGCATGAAAACTTTCCGCCGGATGCAATTGATATTAAAAGGAACGATGATATTTTTTCATTCCAGAACAATAGAAATCCGTTCGTTGATTATCCTCAGTTTATTGAAAGGATAAGTTCTTTGTCGGGCTTTTCCACATCAGCGACTGTTATATCTGCTGATATTGTCGAGGATACGATGATCTATGGAAGTGTGCAAGCGGGTGTCAACACAGATTATCACTTTGTAGTAGTAAATAAAGGTAATACAGCAATAAACCTAAGTCAATTTAGCCTGAGTCATCCGGGAAAACTATCATTTGCTTCTTCCGGAAATGACACCACATTAAATCCCGGAGAGTCATTAGCTTTGGATATCCGTTACTTTTCTTCCACGACAGATTCTTTGCGAGGATGGTTGAATTTTCAAACAGATGTTCCAGGGCAAAATTTTGTAAGTGTTCCGATCTTTGTCAACGATCTTGTTTTCACAAATGTGCCTGAACCCAAAGAAGGTCAGTTTGAAATTTTTCCGAATCCGACTTCTGATAAGATCAATATTAAGTTCGGTGATGTGACAACTTATCCTGTGAAAGTGGAAATCTATTCTGTTGGCGGGAAGTTATTATCTACCGGCATACTTTCTGAAACTTCTGTGGAGCTAAGTATTGACACAAAGGATTTTAATTCCGGAATATATTTTGTGAGAATAATCAATAGTGCAAATGGAAAGACAGAAGGTTTACGTTTCATAAAGCTTTAATTATTGAGTGTATCCCTTGTGTTTTGGATCAGGAGTACGTCTGAAGGTGACAGAATAACACCGATTTTGGATCTTTCTAATCAAAAGAGGTGAGTGTATCTAGTTTTGTTTGTCCCAAGTAACTGCTTGATATTCACACAAATTACGGCGTTAAAACTAATAAGTTTGTGCTAATTTTCTTTATTTAGTAATTTGAAGCCCTAATCCAAAAACACAACACATGAAAACTATTTTAAAATCATTGGCGATGGCATTTTTGCTATGCGCAGGAACGAGTCTGATGGCTCAGGATAATGCTGAGATGGCAGCTGACAAAGCTCAAGGTGGTCCGAGTGACGCTGAAAATGCTGCCTGGGAAAAAGCAATGGCAGTAGGACCGATGCATAAATTGCTGGCCTCGGGAGCAGGAGAGTGGAAGACCGACATGAAAATGTGGATGGCTCCTAATGCAGAACCACAAACCAGTACCGGTAGCTGTATGAATGAAATGATTCTTGGCGGAAGATACCAGGAGTCAAAATATGAAAGCAGCGTAATGGGTATGCCATATGAAGGACGTGGCCTTGTTGGTTATGACAACCTGAAAAACATGTTTGTAAACACCTGGTCAGATAATATGGGTACAGGTATCATGTATTCTGAAGGTCCTTATGATGAGAAGACAAATTCAATTACTTTCAAAGGTAGTTACATCGATCCTATGACAGGAAAGGAAGTTAAGACTCGCGAAGTTTACAAGTTTGTTGCTGACAATCATCACATTTTTGAGATGTATGCTACTCAAGAGGGTAAAGAATTCAAGTCTATGGAGATTAACTATAGGCGATAATTTATTTAGGACCTGTTAATCACAGGAACCCAAAACCGTAATATTTTCCCATTTGAGGGGAAGTATTACGGTTTATTGTTTTGGGCGAAGAGCAATTCTTTAAATAATCAAAAATGCAATTTAGTTATATTGTATGTTTATATATGGCTATATAATATCATTCTAATATAAAATGCGAGACTTTAATACATGAAGTCATTAATATTAATCAGGGGATTACCCGGTTCAGGAAAAAGCAGTTTGGCACAAGTTCTCTCAGAAGGGGGCAAGTACCCTGTTTATTGTGTAGACGATTTTTTTACAGATAAAAATAGCGGGAAGTATCATTTCGACCATAAGCTCAATCACCTTGCCTATTCAAAATGTGTAGAAAATACACGGAAAAGTATGGAAGCTAAGAGTGAAAAGATCTTAGTTGACAACACCTTTACGATGGACTGGGAGATGGAACCTTATGAAAACTTAGCAAGAGAGTATGAGTACAGGGTGTATGTGGTGACTGTTGAAAACAGGCATGGAGGAAGAAATATTCATGGCATATCAGATGAAATGCTTGAAAGAATGGCTTCCAAATACGAGGTAAGGCTCATGCCGGCTAATAAACACCCTTAATATTCTTACCTTTGTCCCTTCAATAAAAATAATATAACGATGAAAACAGCCAATATCCATACCAGTAAAGGTTTAATGAAGGTCGAATTGTTTGAAAAAGATGCGCCGGGAACGGTGAAGAACTTTTGTGATCTAATTGAAAAAGGATTTTATAACGGATTAACATTTCACAGAGTGATCCCTGATTTTGTAATACAAGGCGGTTGCCCACAAGGGACAGGCACCGGCGGTCCCGGATACAAAATAAAATGTGAACTGGATGGTGGCAATCAGCATCACGACAGAGGAGTTTTGTCAATGGCGCATGCCGGTAGGGACACCGGTGGTTCGCAATTTTTTATCTGCCACAGTAGGAATAACACCGCCCATCTAGACAGAAAGCATACTTGCTTTGGAAAAGTTATTGAAGGACTTGAGGTCATTGATCAGATAAGACAAGGGGATGAGATTGAAAAAATTGAGCTCGTCTAAATAATTTTATTTAATGAATTGACAAAAAGGTGTTCAAGGAACACCTTTTTTGTTTTTGTGTATAGTATTAAGCTTGCAAATTAATTATCAGGCAGATTTTTTGTTTGTTTTTAACGGTGTTTTCGGCCGGATTGCTATGAGACTTTTAATGTTGATAAAAGTGTAAGGAAGATGGATTAATTCAGTCCTATCTGATTTAGTTTTGCTTATCTTTTTTATTGAAGGGTTTTGAAATTCGATTAAGCATGTTTCTTAAGAATCAGTTTTTGTATAAAAGCATTTTATTGATTGATGATAGTGAGTCTGACAACCTGATCAACAGATCCATTATCCTAAAAAATAATTTTGCCTCTGCTGTTACAAGTGTCACTTCAGCTAATGAAGGTATTTCTTACCTGGAGAACGAGTTTAGACGTTTCGGAAAGACGCCGGACCTTGTATTTTTGGACATAAAAATGCCGGGTATTGACGGTTTTGGGTTTTTGAAATTGTTTGAAGATCTGGACCCTTCAATTCGATTTAATACCAGTATCATCATGTTAACATCTTCAACAGATTTGATCGACTACTACCGGGCTATCAGAAACCCATATGTATTGAATTATCTCAAGAAGCCATTAAACATTGTTGAGTTGTTGTCCTTGGCAGCCTAGTTTCAGGAAATTCATGATTTTTCATTTGTAAAGCATTTGTTTCATCCAAATAGCCTTGGAGGAATTCTAATTTTGAGTATATTTAATATTCCGGATGCAGGAGAAGATGGCTACTCAATGAGTGCTTCCGGCGATGCTATCCTGAATGATCCGAATTTCGTAGAGGATCTATCATCTTAAAACAAGAAATCAATACAGATAAAACGGAACTTTCCACTCTCAAATTAGTAAGAAGAATTCTGACCCAATGACCAATCAAACCAATCATGAAACCAGTTTCTATTAAAAAAGATACAACCACCCTCAGTTTGTTTCTTTTAATTATCCTTTCAATATTCGGTAGTGTAAATAATAGTCAGGCTGTGGAGCCTACCATTCCTTCTTCCCTGATGACTTTATCGGTTAGCAATTGCAATGAAGTCGACATCAGTTGGGTGCAGGGAGACGGTACGAGGAGATTAGTTGTTGGTTCATCCGGAAGTCCTGTGAGTAGTTTCCCTGTTGATGGAGTCGGTTATGTTGCAGGAAATATATTTGGTTCAGGGACCGATCTTGGAAGCAATAATTATGTAGTATATAGTGCAACCGGAAGTAGCGTCACTGTAACGGCCCTAAATGCAAACAAGACCTACTATTTTGCGATTTTCGAGTTTAACGGCACAGGAGGAGGAAGTGATTATCTTACTTCAATTTATCCTGAAGCAGATACTATTCCATTTGGAGTATCGATTGAAATCACAGCATCCGATACAGTGTTATGTTCTGGCTCTTCAGTCAATTTGGATGCTTCTGGTGCCAGTACTTATATTTGGTCGCCGGGAAGTGGTTTGTCAACTACTGTTGGTCCGTCTGTAGTTGCTTCACCGAGTGCAACAACAAGATATTCGGTCTTAGGTACTGATGGTTCAGGTTGTCAGGCTTATGAAAGAATAACATTGACTGTAAATCCAAAACCAACCGTATCGCTTGCATCACAACCCAGTTCATGTATTGATGATGACCCGCGTACACTCAGTGGAGGCTCTCCATCGGGAGGCGTTTATAGTGGTCCAGGTGTGAGTGGAAACACCTTTAGCGCAGATGATGCAGGAACGGGTTTTCATACGATTACCTATACTTATACGAATGTTCAGGGATGTTCGAATTTTGCTACAAGAACTCTTATCGTATACAGCTTGCCAACGGTAACCTTATCATCATTTCCCAACAGATGTTATAATGCCGGAGAAGTGACTTTAAGTGGTGGTAGTCCCAGCGGAGGAAGCTATAGTGGAAGCGGAGTCAGCGGAGGTGTTTTTGATCCTGTAGATGCAGGAACCGGAACACACACGATCACCTATGAATATACCGATTCCCACGGTTGTTCGAGTTCTGCCAGTTCGTCTATCACAGTTAATGCATCACCAACTGTCAGCCTGGCTACATTTGCCGTTGTTTGTATTGACGCAGCTCCATTTGCATTGACCGGAGGAACTCCTACAGGAGGAGTATATTCAGGTCCCGGGGTTAGTGCCGGTGAATTTGATCCTGGTGTTGCAGGAGTAGGCACACATACCATAGCATATCGTTTTACCAATGCATCAGGTTGTTCTGACTCAACTACAGGAACCCTGCAAGTTGGCGGATTGCCTTCTGTGACATTTAATTCGCTTAGTGATGTATGCAAAAGTGCTAGCCCTTTTACACTCAGCGGAGGCAATCCTCTCGGTGGTGTTTATAGTGGCGATGGGGTGAGTTCTAATGTGTTTTCACCTGCTGTTGCTGATACAGGTCTTCATACAATTACCTATACATATACAAATTCAAACGGTTGTGTGAATACAGACACATCTGTCATTATGGTTAATAGCTCTCCGGAGGTTACATTAGGGACATTTGCAAGTGTTTGTGCCAACACCGGACCGGTAAGCTTAAACTCCGGTATGCCAAGTGGTGGAACTTACAGCGGGAATGCAGTAGGGGGAACTACCTTTTACACCGGTATTGCAGGTGCAGGAACGCACCCAATCATTTACACTTATATTGATTCAAATACCTGTGCAGGCAGAGATACACAGAATATCGTGGTAAATGCAGTTCCTGTTGTTAGTTTGGGACCAGATACAACTATTTGTCAAAATGAAAGTTTAGAATTGGATGCAGGTGCAGGATTTTCAAGCTATCTATGGAACACCGGACAGAATACTCAGGTGATAACAGTTGATACTAATGGAAGAGGTACAGGAACATTTTCATTCAGGGTTAGTGTATCAAATAGTTTTTCATGTATTGGCAAAGATACTATTGAAGTGACCCTGGATATTTGTACAGGTCTTGAGCCATCAGCCGGCATGAAAGATGCAATAGTTTTATACCCCAACCCGTTCAGTAGCACTTTTAATATAGAAACGGATGAAAATCTGAGTTTATATGTTTATGATCAAAGCGGACGCATGTTGGAGGCAATAGAAAACAAAACCGGGACTATTCGTGCCGGGAAGGAATTAGCTAATGGTTTGTATCTGGTAGAATTACGAAGCAAAACATTTGTTCGTTCAGTTCTAATGCTAAAACAAGACTAGAGATTAGTGGCTAGCTAATTGAAAGAACGGTAATCATCAGCTTTATACTTTTTCCAAAACAGCCAGGAGTTTGATCATGGCTAATGTATCCATCTTGCAATATTCGAGAAGCTGGCTGCGGATTTTTTCTGTATCGGCATTGGGGTCAAATAGAATTTGTTCGAAGGCCAGACTTGCGGAGCCGCCATCGGCAATTTCAAGTTCATCATAGGTAAGATCAGGTACCAGAGCAGGTAATACCTGTTTGATTGAATAAGATCCATCCATTTCAGGTTTGTAGTACCAGCCTTTTCTGAAAGGAGGCATCAAATCAAGTAAGCGTTCACAGCGATCCTCTATATCCTCTGCATACTGCGGAAAGTCATTGGCAATGCTATTGAGAATCATTCGTTCAAAAGACATGTTGTAAGTGACTATTTTTCCGGCAGATTTTGTATCCTCAAGTAGTTTTTCGATGAAAGGAATACGGGGATCACCGTTTGACTCTGCTAAAAATTCTGAATGATGAGCATTCGACATTTTGTCTTTCAAATAATGTAATGAATACTGAAAAGGAATTTGTTGATAGGGTCTGCTATTTCGATAAAGTGGTACTGCCGGCTGGAAAGATTCAAAGTCCATAAAGTATAATGGGTATCTGAAGTCCTTAAGGAAGTCGCGTAGATTTTCTTTGTCAATATTTTTTTTATTCTTCAAATATGCTTCCATCTGGATGTGTTGATAGTCGCTTAATTGTGTGCTATCGGGTAGGTCAGAGATTTTTATAATACCCTGTTCATAAAACTCAAATTTTTTAGCGCTACGCATACCGGTAAGATTGAAAACAGAAGGTTCGGGAATATGTTTCCAACAATGATCCATGAAATCACAGGTATACGGATCTGAGCAATGTGGTCCGATATCTTGCTTAGGTTCTTTCTTTGACTTTATCAGATCGAGTAATTCAGAAATTTTTTCGATGACAAAAGTTTGATTTTCCAGTGCATCATTTTTTACTGACACTATTGAGAATAATTCCTCTATCACTAAATTCTTTTTGCGAACATATTCGTTGTTAAGATGGACAATGAATATATCTGCCAGGTCTATCCCGGAATTAGTGATTACGTGGTATTGTAGTGCTGCATCCAGAATATTCACTTCCTTCACAGAGGTAGAGCTTTTTACCTCGTAGGCTTTCCACTTTCCGTTTTTCTTTACCAGTATATCAACGGCAGCCAAAACACCTTCGTATTGGAAGGCGGCTTCATAAATAATTTTTTCACCTGCATCAATCATCTGTTTTGTGACCAGGACTGATTTTGCATAGTCATATGGCGAGGCAGGCGAGGCGTCCACGCCACCCGGAAATAGATCCCTTGCCAGTTCTCCCACTGAGGTGCCTCTGTCAAAGATTGCTTGTTGAGATGCAGAAATTTCTCCCAGCAAATCACGCCTGAATTTATAAAAGTAAAGACGCTTTGGGCACTGTGTACCGTAGAGGAATGTTGATTTAGATAGAATGTGACGCATCAGAGTTTTTGAGATTGTAAAAATAATGAGTCACTACGCATTGTATATGCGTATCAGGCTTTAGGGATTCTTTTATCGCTATTCCTGAAATTAACAAGAGAGGATATTTTGAACTGAGAAAAGATTGGGGTTAAACTCACTTGGTATAATTCTTCAAAGCACTTTTAATACTATCCTGGATTTCTTTTCTCAGCTCCTTTGGTTTAATAACTTTTACGTTATCGCCATAACTCAGAATTTGCATGTTTAATTCATGAGAGGGGATGAC
This sequence comes from Bacteroidia bacterium, assembly GCA_035341855.1. GTDB lineage: Bacteria > Bacteroidota > Bacteroidia > AKYH767-A > 2013-40CM-41-45 > QQVM01. Next base: position 59,435 of record DAOQWA010000012.1, on the reverse strand, counting down.
ATCAATACTTATTCTTAATTCCTTTGAATTGTCTTTCAGTATTTTTTGTGTGTGATGGATAGCCTGAGCTTTTATGTATAGGCCCTCCAGTGGAGTAAATGATAATTCAACCTTAACCGGGATAAGATCGTTGACAGTGATTCCGAAAGAATGATGAAAGAATTTCTTTGCGTTGAAGTGTGCATCTTTTTCAAACATTGTTCCTGTTACCTGCAGATGTTTAATGCGATCTAGTCCGAAAGTTAGGATCCTGTTATGCTTAGGCGAGTGTCCAGTGACATACCATCGGTTTCTGTATTCTCTTACCAGGTATGGATGAAGGTTATGATGACTGGTAGTTGCTTTGGAAAAATTAAAATATTGAAACTGGATCTCCACTTTATTGGTGATAGCTTTGAGGATTTTCTCTAAATGATCTGTTCCATCAGAGTGTGAAGGTCGTTCAACCTGGATGAAATCTGTTATTTCTGTGCCATAAAGAGAACGACTTATCTGTACGGCTTGTAATAAACGTCCGATGGTATTGTCAAACTGTTTCAGAATCGGGAAATCCTTGAATTGCCTTAATAATCCTGCTGCAAATTCCAGTGCATAAAGATCTTCCTGCTTTAAAGGTAATTTACTGATGGAGTAGTCAGGATCAGTATAGTAATAACCTTTTCTTGCTTTACTATAGTTGATAGGAGCAAGAAAATTTAACCCTTCATCAAAACGCATGGCATATATGTCTTTTTGCATTGTTGACTCCGAAACACGTTTTCCAAGAAGGTGCTCACACTTTTCAGCCAGTTCATTAAGGCTGGGAAATGGCTTTTGTTTGTTTTTCAAAGCCTCATCGATGAGGCGATAGCGGGTATAAGCTTCTTTATTCTTTGGCATAAAAAAAAAGATTAGTGCGCAGATAGATTGCGTGCTTGTGTTGCTTATTTGCAAAATGAGATTTGATCGTCTTACAAACAGGATAGCAATTCTCTGTGATCTGAGGCTACAAAATACATAATCGAAGAAAACATTTTGATTAAAAGAATAAATAAATGACAAAAATATTCCTGAGAAGATTTTCGGGTACCCCCATTGGTTGTTTTCAAGTTTTTCTGAGGGCACTAAATAGCTCCAGCATGGTGTTCCTTCCCGGTTTTATGGGCGACCAAGGATTTAAAAATTTGCCGGTACCCGGCTTCTTTAGGAATTTAAATGATCATGATAATAAATCACTGATATGCATTTTCGTCCAGATTCAATCCTCTGGTTCCTCTTAATCTCTGCCAGAATGATTCTCTTTCCTCAATGGATACAAAATCCGGATTGTGTGCCTGTTGGTATTCAATTTTCGGATCGATCATGAATGGCTCCATGCTTCGGAGAGTATCATATACTATGGGTATGAGTCCGACATCTTTGCTCACTTTCTTTTTTGTGAATCGTCTCAATAGTTTAGTTTGAAAAGGATCAGATGCCAGAGCGACTCTTTGAAAACCCAGAGAACAAGCTTTTTGGTAGCCGTAGTAAATATTTTCAGTACTGTGTTCGGCTTTCTTTTCTGTAAAAATATTTTCTTTCGGAATACCTATTGCTTGCGCAAATAAGGACATGACCTCCGCTTCATAGTAGGGTGTATATACGGAGGAACCTGAATACATAATGTTTTTTGTAATGCCTTTGTCGAATAAGTATTTTGACCAATATATCCTGGCTTTCATAGTCAGGCTCCATTCTTCACTCTCTAAAGGAACGCCCGGGACAACAATGATGTCATATGGTCTATGTATGGCATCAATCAGATAATTTCTGCTGGTATTGGAAGTTAAAGAGCAAGAAAGGCAGCTAAAAGCAAGCAAAACTAAGACGGTAAGAAAAACTTTCTGAAGCATAGGGATTTAATGGCGTAAGAGTGAAAACATTTGCTAAAACAAAAAAGGAAATAGAAAGTTCAGATTTACACTGAAATGCCTCAAAAAAACTTAAATTATTGTCTTTTAAAATATTTGAAAGGAACCATTAACATGCCGAAACACTCACCGTTTTCCTTTCCCAGGTGTTTGTGATGTGCTTTATGGGCTTTTCTAACGGCAACGATATATCTGTTATTGCTTCTGCTGAAAAATTTCAAGCGTTGGTGAATAATGACTTCATGAACCATAAAGTATGCTATTCCATACAGGGCAATTCCAATTCCTATCCACATACGATAGTCGCATCCTGCCATAATGCCGAACATCATAAAGAGCCAGCTCGGAATAGCGAAGATGAAAAAGAAGAGATCGTTTCTCTGAAAAAAACTTTTCGTTCCTGTATGATGATCTTGATGAACTTTCCAAAGAAATCCGTGCATTAAAAACTTATGTGATGACCAGGCTACTCCTTCCATTACTATAAAGCTGCCAAGTACTATCGCAATATTTACTAAAATGGTTTGCATATTATTCAAAGCTCAAGATCCGCCTAATTTGGAGACCAGTTTTTTTTCTTCGGCAGAAAACCTGTCACTTTCTGCAATATAGTGAATAATGGCTTTTTTTAACAACGGAAATGGTACCTTTTCAAGTTGCGCCAGAATAAATTTCTTGTCATTTTCCAGATCTTCATGGTAGTCGAGAAAGAATGGAGTATGATCCTGCACGGTAAAACGGAGAAATCGGAGTTCAATATTGTTTGGATCTTTCAGCAGGCTTTGATCAATAAGAATTCTTCCGGACTTGAAATACTGTAATTTTCTAAATGGATTCATGCTGTATTTTGCCAACATTACTGTTATGGTTCCGTGATATGCCATCCATATAGGGTCTGTTTTATTGGCGGATAATTCCATCTTTGAATAAAGTTCGCCACAGGCAGATTCGTCCTTAGATGCCTTCGGAAAGTCCCTTCTAATTTCTTCCAGTGTCAAACTTTGGGCAGAAACCAAGTTAGCCGGGATAAAGAGCAAGATTAAATTCAGCACGAAGACAAGCCTGATCAGATTCCGGTATTGCATGACAAACTGTTTGGTAATTTGAAGATCGATGCAAAATTACGCAAGAAAACAACCGAAAGAAAAACTCTAAGAAAATAACTAGAATTTAAAATAGAATGACGGTTTTACTACAAAATAGTACACCCCCGGTTTATCAATGTAGTTTAATCTCCAGATAAAGTCAATTCTTGAGATTTTAAAAATATTTTCAATACCAAATCCTGCTTCATAATATGGTTCTGTAAGCTTTCCTATTCCGAAAGGGATATACAAGCTTGTGCCATAATTTTTTTCACTTAATGTTCCGCCATAAGCTTTTGCAAAAATAAATTCACGCCACTTGAGTTTGTTAATACCGGGTAATCGATTAAAGAACAATCCTTCAAAATGATGTTCAATCATCAGACTCAGGTATTGATCAGAAACAAATTCCATGTAATTCATCAGATTGAAGGCTGTCTCATCGTTGAAGATGACTTGATTGGCAATAGGTGTTTCCAATAATGGCCATGGTGCAGTTCCTAATATTTTTCCTGTTTCCAGGCGAAGGAGTGAGAAGCCGATTTTTTTCAAGCGGACTTTTTGTTCAATTCTTAATCTTATTTTTTGAAAATCAAATTCTGATCCTGAAACATCCTTGAAGCTTTTGCTATACTCCAAACTTATTACAGGAAACTTTGGGAAGTATAGGGCTTCAAGTCCGTCCCCAAATCTGGACGTCAGGTTTCGTTCACCGTAGGCGAAACGTGCAGATACTTGCAAACCTGCATTGACCAAGGATTTTTTACTTGAAATTGCTCCATCAGAATTTCTTTGCCAGTACTTATATGAACCGAATGGACTATAATCAGATCGAAACCAGGAAAGGCGAGAACTGAACCCTGTGATCCATTGTCTTTCTGCATAGAACCTATATTCTTCCACGTATGAACGAAAGTGCATTGAAGCAGTGCTGGTGAAAGAATTCAGGATGTGATCAAGGCTAAACATATTGGATCCGCGTCCGGGTTGATGCGCATCTTTTTTGATCATTCCTCCAAGGATAGTCTTCTTGCTACCATGACTATATAGAACGTGGCTAGCTTCTGCCATGTATTTGAAACGCTCATCTCCCAAACCATAGGCGAGATAACTTTTCAGATAGAGTTTATCAAAATTATTTTTCCCATAGCGAAAACCAAATTTCAGGCGAGAATGCTCAACGTTATTATAGCTATAAAAAGTGTAAATATTTCCTATGCCGATCGGGTTTAGCGGGAGCCAACCGGTGGTGAAAGTATTTACTGAGTTTTTGAGTAGTTTGAATTTTTTATTCTTTTCAAGTGTGTCAATCATACTGAACACGGATTTTTCTTGTTTGCTCAGACTATCTTGTCTTCTTGTGTTCCAATATTCATCTGTTCTAGAAGCACTGCTATCGTGGAAGCTGACAAGATCAAGGCCTTTATAAAAAGAGTCGTCTCTAACTTGATTTATCTTGTAATCTCTAAAAGAGGAAGTTTTTCTTCCAAAGAAACCTGTAAGCTCCTCTGAATTTTCCGCAACGGTGAAATCGGCAATAACCTGGCTTTTGTTGATCATACTGTGGACACCATCAGGTTTTTCATATTCTTGTCTGATCCAGTAGTTGCGCACGAAATTCACATTTGCTTCAATGCTAAATTCCAAATCAATTCTCTTTACAGAGTATCCGGAATCTTCAATAAACATTTCACCCGTAAATGCAATGTCTTGTTTTACTTTTGGGACGAACTGAATGTGGTAACAGCGATCGTTTCCAAGGTTAAGACTGTCGATGAGGTAAAATTTGTAATTTGATTTGTAGTTATCGTTTAGCGGACTAGGAAAATTTTTATCCAGTATAATTACATAGTCATCGTAAATATTCGGGTGGAGGTACATGTCCTGTACAAATTGAATGATCTTAGGACCTTTTAGTCCAACGGATCTTCTTCCTTTAACAAATTCTTTTTTAATACGCGGATTTTTTCTAAAATAAATTTCAGAATTTGACTCATTGAATAGTATTGGCAAGTATGTAACACCATCTGCAGTTGTATCTGTGTTATCGAAAATAAAACCAAATGAACGCAGAAACATATTCTTTCTGATCTTTTCCGTGAAATGATTCAAGTCAAATTCAACTTTGTGATAAACCTCATATTCATACGCATCCAGTTCATCCGGATTATTCTGCTTTTTGTGTGCAATGACCTTTCGAAGAATTTCGAATGCAGGGTTTTCGCCGGGCTTTATGGTGACTTCTGCCAAATTATATTCGCTAGGGGTAAGACGGATAATAAGAGTTTGGCCGGCCAATGGTGAGACCGGGACCTGTTGTTCCAGATAACCCATGGCAGAAACCATGATGGTATCCGGTTTGCCTGTACCGGTAAACTGAAATCTTCCGAGGCTGTCGCAGGCAGTACCTCTGCTTGTGCCTTTTAGGAGAACATTTGCATAAGGCACAGGTTCTTCATTATACTCATGAATTACCCGCCCTTTGATGCCTGTATTTTGAGCAAAGACACTCTGAGCCGATATAAGAAGCAGAACAAGGAGGAGTAGACGAAAATATTTCACGCTTGACAAAAATAGTGATCTGTGAAGATACTTATATCCATACTCAAAATTAATTATACTCAGGATAATGAATAGCTAGCGGGAATGAGATATATAATTGAAAATATTATTGCTTTTCTATGTAGTTTTGACAAAAAGTCTTTTGAAGTTCAGCTATCGAAATTATTTTTCTTTCTTCAGCCACCCTGCTCATGGCTCGGGACTGATGGCTTGGTTAAAAACACTGTCGAACAACAAGTTTGCTATCGATGCGGGGTATGTTCCTAAAGTTTTTATCATCAGCCTTACAATAGCTCTGTCTACACCATTTCGATTGTTAGAAAAATTTTGGTATAGAAAGAGGGTATCGAAGGTTAGGGTAAAAAATCCTGTGTTCATCATAGGGCATCCCAGAAGCGGCACTACTTTTTTGCAGTATTTGATGAGCAAGGATCCGGGATTTTCTTATTGCAGTACCTATCAGGCAATGATCCCTCATTTATTTTTAAGCGGATCAAAATTATTTCCTGCATTGTTGTCAGGCGTATTGCCGGGCAGACGACCAATGGATAATTTAAAAATGGGAGCACATTTACCTAAGGAGGAAGAGTTTGCAATGGCAGGCATTGGGGCTGAGAGCCTGGTAGCCGGATATTATTTTCCAAAAAACTTCATGAAAAACTTTCGTGATCATGTTGTGTTTTTAAATACCGGGTCAAAAGCTGAATCCAGGTGGAAAAATAACTTTGATAATTTATTAAAGAAGCTTAGCTATTCATCAAATGCAGGTACTCTGCTTTTAAAGAGCCCAGGAAATACCGGAAGGATTAAGCAGATTCTTGATTTGTATCCGGATGCACGTTTCATACATATTTACCGGAATCCTTATCATGTGTATCAAAGTAATCTGCATCTATACAGAAAGCTCTTGCCACTACTTTCATTTCAGCAAGTACAGATAAAAGACGTAGAAGAGTTTGTGATGGGCAGCTATGAACTTTTAATGAAGCAATATTTCAAGGACAAAAAGTTGATTGCACAAAATAATATAGTTGAAATTAGATATGAAGATTTCGAGATAGATCCACTAAGATCATTGGAGTACATTTACGAAAAACTGGAACTCGAAGGTCTGGACTCTGCTAAACCATTTTTTATTGATGAATTGAAAGCCTATCAGAATTACGAAAAGAATGTTTTTAAAATTAATGATTCGGAGAAAGAAAAAATTGTTAGACGCTGGGCTTTTGCATTTGAGAGTCTGGGTTATTCGACAAGTCTTAAGCCCTGAGTGTTTTGCCCGTAACTGTTTTTTGTATTTCGCTGACGAATTTTATTCGCTGAGGTATTTTAACAGAGGCTAAAAGTTTTCTGCAAAATAGATTTATCTCCGATGTTGTCAAAGTTGATTTTTCCTTTAGTACGATTTCAGCTTCTACAATTTCACCGGTCAATGGATGTGACCCTTTAAACACTCTGACGTCAGTGATTTCCGGGTGTGATCTTAGGATGGCTTCTACTTCTTCAGGAAATACTTTATTGCCCGAAACATTTATCATGGATTTCATTCTTCCACAAATTCTGACATAGTTGTCTTCATCTATTTGGGCGATATCTCCGGTTAAAAACCATGAATTTCGCAAGACATCTTCCTTGCTTTGAAAAGGCCAAAGGTAACCGGAAAACATACCGGGCCCTTTGATGGCAAACATGCCGGGTTCATTAATTCCAACTGAATTATAATATTCATCAAGTATACCTACTTGATAAGCTTCAAGTGCTTTTCCTATGCTATTCTCTTTTGCGGGATCCCTATTCAGGTTGATGAGAGGAAGTCCAATTTCTATGATTCCATATGCCTGGCTAAGATTTAGATTAAATTTTTCCCTGAATTTTTTCACCGTGTCCGGTTCAATTTCTGCAGAGGTGCATATAGCTTTTTTTAATGTAAGAAAATGTTCCTTTAAGCTTGAAGCTACCAGTAAACGATAATGTAATGGTGATGCATAAAGTAGAGTTGCATTTAATCTATTTGACTCTTCAATAATTTTCTCCGGAAAAAAATCATCTATGATAATGATAGAGGAACCGGAATAAATATATAGACATACAGAGACAAGAAAGTGAAAAGCCATTGGAAGTACCCAGAGAACCTTGTCATCGAGACCAAGTTCGAGTCCTTGGTTGGCTGCAATTATTCTTTCAAGAACTGCTTGATGAGAAATTACTACGCCTTTTGAATTCCCTGTTGTACCGGAACTGGGCCGAATGAATGCAGCATCGTCGAATTTGTCATAGATACTTTCAGCAGCTAATTCATTAAATGTAATTATGTCATAGTTCCCGTCAATCGGGGTTCTTTCGTGTTGCACAGGAAAGTGTAGAGAGATGTTTTTTTCAATCAGTAAAAGCTTAGTGTATGACTGTTCTAATACTTTTACAATTTCAATTGGAGCAAGATCTTTCCAAACCGGCATCACAACATAGCCGGCTGCAGATGCTGCAAACAATCCTGAAATGAAATTTGCATTATTTCCCGCCAGTAAACCTATAACTTTTCCGTTTCTTTCCTTGCTATGCGAAGTTAAAATTAAGTCTGCAAGTGCTTTTGCTTTATCATGTAATTTTTGGAAAGTGATCTTATCATCGTTATGGTATATAGCTATTTTGTTTGGCCATTTGGCACAAGACGACTCTAGTATGTCAAAGCTTTGAAAAGACATTAGAACTAAATTGAGATGCGGTTTTGAATAAAGGAAATACCTTCCTGTTCTGATTTTCCCATTGACTTATATGTTGCGAGTATTCCTGCTGCATAACCTGTACCTAAACATGTACCAATAACTCTTGCACTTGCAATTGCCTTTTCAGAAGCAGAAATTAATTTGCCTCCAAAAAACAAATTTGTAAAGGTGTTTGATATCAGACAAGAAGCGGGTATAGAATAGTAGTCATTTTGCGGGAAGTAGGTCATATTAACTTTTTTATTTCCAATTTCCCAAAACTCGATTGGCCACGAGCCTTTACATATTTCGTCTGTTCTTTTTTTGCAAGTCAATACATCTTCTTCTTTCAGTATTTCTCTTCCTATAGGTCTTGCGCCACTACGTTGCCCTACCTCGTCAGCTATCCAGGCAAGACTTGCATTTTCAAACTGTGGCATTCCGGACTTAAGAAAAGAAAGTACTTCATGAATGAATTTGTGTGCATGGAAATTCAATTCAACCGGATCACCTTCAGGAGTCCAAGGGATACCTAATTTAAATTGAGCAGAACCATTCTTAAGAGATCCCGGAATAATGCTAATTAGTTTGTAAAACTCCTGTTCGGAACCCGGCTTGATTGCCTGAGTGATATATTTGATGATAAGATGATGTAGAGAAAATTCATTCTCGGAAAGTATTCCATTTGCTTGAAAAACAACTGCTGCAGCTTGCTGCTGTTTATCGAGGATTAGAGGATGTTTTAAAAGCGAAAGAGTTACACCTACTCCCGAACAATCTATATATGCCTTAGCAAAGATCGTTTGTTTTACATTTTTGTTTTCTATAACTATTTTATCAATCAATCCCCCTGCTTGTGAAATTGATTTTACTTCTGTGTTGTAAAGAATATTAATCTTCTCGTGTGAGAGGTATTCTTCTGCGACTGATCTGAAATGATTTGCCTGGCAAGGAATGAACCAAAGTTTTTCTGAAAAGCGTTGAGGTTCTTTCTTAGATTTTTTCAAGATGTTTAAGGCAAACTCTTTTGGAAGCCCATTCATCGAGAACACTTCTTTTTCTCCACGCAGAAAGAGGCCACAGATGGTTCCGACAGCGGAAGCAGTTGCGCATCCCCCAGGATAGTTTAATTTTTCAACGACTGTTACGGATGCTCCGGCTTCAACTGAGGCTGTAGCCGCTGCAATACCTGCGGCGCCGGCGCCAATTATGAGCACATCTGTATAGAAGGAATTATTCAAGAGCTTATCAAATTACTTTTAATATCTTGTAGAAGCAAATTGGCATCATCTGTTGTTAGCCTTGTAGAATCATAGCAGCTTACCAGTTTGATACCATCTTTCATTTCAATGATGGCAAGATTTAATCCAGGAGGCGAAAGAAAGGGAGGGTAGTGTGTGAAATCGATTATTTTCATCCCCAGGAATGTGCTACCATCAAGAACAGATACCGGCAAATTTGAAAATGCAAATGTCGAAGAATGACCTTTAGAAGGCAGGTTCAGAAACGCTCTATATATTGAATTCGGCAGTAAGGAAAAAACACTCAGAAGAGAATCAAATTTTTCAGGAATTTTCTGTTGAGCTTGTAGAATCATTTGTTGAAGAAAAGCCCTTTCCAAAGATTTAACATTGGAAAATTCATTTGTATTTATTCTGAAGAATAAAAATGAAAATCTGTTGGAAAGAAGAACTCTGTTGTATTTTTCAGTTCTCCTGTTCAAGGGAACAGGCACAAAAACAGGTAGTTGGTGATTCTTAAAAATTTTTGAGCTTTTGCACAAAGCATGTATCGAACATGCCAGGTACCTGGGAATGCCTATGCTTCTTGATGAAACACTTTCTGATCGCAACTCCTGGTTCGAAATGCTTAACTCTGTGAAAACAGGCTTGTAATTAACAGAGGTTTTTTCAAGCCTTTGGATATTCCAACCGGATCTTTTGGCGACAAAAGCCGTTGCCTGTATAGTTTGGACAAATCTTTTGAATAAGGAAAAAGGCTTTTGAGGAGGCATGTGTAGTATCAAGCTATCACTGTCTTCAGAAAAGGATTTAAGTAACAATTCCATGCCGGCATAATCGAGCAGGCTATGATTCACCGAGAGAATAATGTGCGTTAATTTAAGTTCAATATCTGCAATCACGTCAACAAGTATGGGAGAACCCCGCTCCGGATTACAGTCGTAAGTTAGCGCTTTGTCAATTAATACTTGAGCGGATTTTGATACTTCGTAACTGAAAATATTTTCGAGTCCGGGTCTTGTTCCTTGCTTCCAGAAAAATTGGAATGAATAAAATTTTCTTTTTGCTGAGAGGGACGATAAAAATTCAATTGCTTTGTTATTTTTTATAACCCCGCTTATCTGTTCACGTGTAAGTACACCCTTAAGAACAATATGTGTTTTAATAGTATTACCAATGCCGGTGTTTTTACGACCATCCTTGTCTAAAAAAAACTGAAATCTGTCAGCACCGGTCATCGTTGGCATGGTCATCGGAAATTTTCACGAAAGGCACATTTGACGATAGAATCAACTGAATACAAGTTAGCTGCTGTATAAGACTCCTCCGGAAATTTGATATTGAAATTGTTTTCCATGAAGAGAATTAATTCGATAATCTTGAAAGAATCAATGCCGGCGTCTTTAAGATTCTGTTCTGAAGAAAAATTTGTCCCTGAGAATCCGTGATTGTCCCTGAGAAAATCCATCAAAGCTTCTTTAACTTGATCGGCTGGTTTAAGGTCTGACATTTATAGTTTTATAAATGCCAAAAATACCATTTATCATCTATTCTTAGCCTAAGAAATGATAAATTGATCGACCGTAATGTAAATATTCAGAACTAAAATATTTGTGTTCAAGAAATTGAAATTGATAGATTTGCAATATTATTAATAAGTACAACTGTAGAGTCATTCAGAATGTCTGATAAGAGGGGTAATATTTGTATAGTAGTCGGATCAGGAATAGCCGGTCTGGCTGCTGCAATACGAGCATCACGATTGGGTTGGAAAGTTCGAATATTCGAAGCAAATTCTCAGGCAGGAGGAAAAATTGCCGAGAAGAATATCAATGGTTTCCGTTTTGATATTGGTCCTTCTGTCCTTACCAAACCTGAGTATCTAAAAGAACTATTTGATCTTTGCGGTAAAAACATGGATGATTATATCAGTCTCGAAAAAGTTGACCCCTTATTCCGTTTTTACTTTAATGATAAGACTTTCATAAATACTTTTTCTGATCCGGGGAAAATGTTAAAAGAGTTACAGGCAAAATCAACAGAACCTGTTTCTAATCTCAAAAAGGTGCTGAGGGATGCTCATAAAATATACAAACTGACGCATAAGGTTTTTTTAGAACGCTCTCTTCACAAAATTAAAAATTATTTTAATTGGCCTACAGTTAGAGGCATTGTGCAGTTTAGAAAAGTTCGTGCATTTCAAACAATGCATTATTATAATAGAAGAAATTTATCAGATGACAGACTTGTGAGAATCTTTGATCGTTATGCCAGTTACAATGGATCAAATCCTTTTGAAGCTCCGGGTACTCTGAATGTGATCAGTCATTTCGAAATGAATGAAGGAGCTTATTTTTCCAAAGGAGGGATGCGTAAGATTGTTGAAGCTATGCTTAAATTGGCAGGTGAATGTGGAGTAGAAATCAATTATGGACAAAGGGTTGATGAAATTGTGATAAAGGATGGAAGTGTGAAGGGTGTGAAAGCAGGCAATAAATTTCATGAAAGTTCTTGTGTGATTTGCAATACCGACATTCATGTAGCTTATCATCAACTCATGCACGGGATAAAGAAAAATGATTTTTCACTCAAACAAGAAAGATCAAGTTCGGTCATTATTTTTCTTTGGGGGTTAAAAGAAAATGTTTCTTCAATTAATTTGCATAATACTTTTTTCGGTGAAGATGATCTGCTCGAATATAATGCCGTATTTAAAGAAAAGACAATTTGTAATGACCCTTCAATTTATTTATGTAACACTTCATCACATTCAACCGGTGATGCGCCATCAGGAAAGGCAAATTGGTTTGTGATGATTACTGCTCCATGTGATGAAGGACAAAATTGGGACACACTCATCGATAGGGTAAGAAAGCAGATTATAAGAAAGCTCTCGAATACATTGAATATTGATCTGGAAAATTTGATAGAGGTAGAAGAAGTGATATCCCCTAGAGATATAGAAGCACAAACAGGTTCGTGGAAAGGTTCTATTTATGGGAACAGCAGTAATGGAGTCTTCTCTGCTTTTTTAAGACATCCAAATTTTATTAAAGGAAAGCAGGGTCTTTATTTTTGTGGAGGTAGTGTGCATCCCGGAGCAGGGATTCCCCTGTGCTTGCTTTCTGCAAAAATTGTTGCAGAACTCATTGAAAAAGATTTTAATTTGAAAGGAGTAATTAATTAATTTTTTTTTGGTCCGTCACCTTTTGGTCTTTGTCTATGACCTTTGTGATTCCCTTTTTTAAACGGGCGCCCTGATCTGCCTGAAGGTTTAAAGGAATGTTTTTTCTGAGGAGCCCAGGCAGGACCTGAACCCAATTCAACAGGTAGTGGCAACTTTGGAACTTCCTTCTCAATTAATTCTTCAATTTGAGAAAAACGACGTTGATCCTTCTCGTTGATAAGGGTAATTGCCTCACCGGTAGACGCAGCACGTGCAGTTCTTCCAACGCGGTGAACATAATCTTCTGCATCGCCTGGAACATCGTAGTTGATAACAAGTCCGATGTTTTCTATATCAATACCACGTGAAAGAATGTCTGTGGCTACCAGAATCTTTGTGTTTCTGTTTCGAAAACTTAGCAGCACTTCTTCACGTTCATTTTGGCTGAGATCACTATGGATTGCTTTAGCAGATAATTTCATGCGAAGCAGTTCCTTCTCCAATGCTTTCACACCGGATTTTGTAGAAGCAAATATTAAGACGCTGTCTAAATTTTTAGCAATGAGAATATCGCGTGTAAGCGGAATTTTTTGAGAGTCGTAAACAAGGTAAGCATTTTGCAGGATGCCGGCAGCAGGTTTACTGATAGCGATGTTTACTTCAATAGGATCATGTAATATACGCTTTGCCAATTCACGCATCTTTGAAGGCATCGTGGCACTAAACAATAAATTTTGCCTTTTCACCGGAAGATATCGAATGATTTTAAGAATATCCTCATAAAAACCCATATCAAGCATTTTATCTGCTTCGTCAAGGATGAGAACATCTAGTTTGTCGAATTTTACATAGCCATTATTGAGATGACTTAATAGTCTGCCCGGAGTTGCAATGACCACAGAAGTTCCTTCAGCGAGAGCCTTCTTTTCCCGTTCAAATACCTGTCCGTCGCTACCACCGTAAACGGCGATAGAACTGGCATGTGTAAAATATGCAAATCCCTGAAAGGCATTGTCTATTTGTTGTGCCAGTTCACGTGTTGGTGCAACAATTAAGGCAGATGTGTGAGGAATCTTGTCTGCAGCAATTCTATGTAAGGTTGGCAAAAGATAGGCTGCCGTTTTTCCTGTACCCGTTTGGGCACAAGCTATAAGGTCTTTTCCTTTAAGAATTATAGGGATTACTTGTTCCTGGATGGGAGTGGGTTTGGAGAAACCCATTGCATCGAGTCCTTCTATGAGAGAAGGGAAAAAATTAAAATCGTCGAAAGTCAATGTGCGAAGGTCAATTAGGCTTCAAAGATAAGCAATGGGCTTGTTTATTCCTACGAATCAAGCTTGTTGAGCTTAAAATCCCAGCTAAATGATGATACAGTCTACATAGGAAGAATCAGGTCGGTGTGATCCGGTTTTTTGGGATAATTAATAATTAGCTCTTCTGAAATCCTTTATATTTGTTCGAATTGAAATCTACTTTGTATGAAGAGGATTGTTATGTTGCTGTTCATTTTTCTTGTTCAGGATCAAAGCTTAAAAGCCGGAAGTCTTGAGAAGGCCTTCGAAAGATTAGAAGTGTTTGATTATTTTAATGCCCGGGAGCTATTCATCAAATCCATGAAAAAGGATCCTGTTGCAGCAGGCTTTGGTTTGGCCAAAATACATTCTTCAGGAAACAATCCTTTCTATAATCTTGATTCAGCCAAAAGTTATATCCTTGTTTCTGACTCAGTATTTCCGTTGTTAAAAGAAAAACAGCAGATTAAATATGCCGAGCTGGGTGTAACTCAGGAGAGTATCCGGCTGTGCAAGGATAGCATTTGTTCAAAGGCGCTTGTGGCTGCTGAGAGTAGAGCTTCTATAGAAATGCTTAATCATTATCTGACAAATTTCTCATTTTGTGGCTCAGAGGATCAGGTTACCGGCTTGCGTAATTCCATTGCATTCCAGGAAGCACGTGCTCTGAATACTGCCGAAGGATATAAGAATTATCTTGAAATGTATCCCGACGCAGAGGAGGCAAACGATGCACAAAATCGTTATCACGAAAGAGTATTTGAAGAACAAACCGAAAGTCATCAGCTGGGTGCCTACGAAAGATTTATTGAATTATATCCTGAGAGCCCATACTTAATGCAAGCTGAACGAATGATATATAGTTTGTCGACATCACAAGGTAGCCTGCCTGAACACAAAGCATTTATCAAACGTTATCCTGCCAATCGTTATGTACGTGAATCCTGGCGCCAAATTTACAGGATCAGCATGCAGAATTATGATGAACAAACTTATCTGCAGTTCAAGTTTGACTATCCGGACTATCCATTCATGGACGAATTGGAGAATGATTATATGCGACAAACTTCATTGTTTCTTCCATTTAAAAAGAATGGATTATGGGGCTTCATCAATGAAGAAGGGCTTGAGATGATCGACGCAGTATATGAAGAAGTGAATTATTTTTCTGAAGGACTTGCAGCAGTATCCCGAAATGATAAGTATGGTTATATTAATAAGAGCGGAAAAGTTATGATTCCATTTATGTGGGATGACGCAGAACCTTTTAAGAATAATTGTGCCGTTGTCAGTAAAGAAAATAAATTCGGGCTAATAAATAGGAATGGAGAATTTCTTATTCCTCTGCAATATGAAGAGCTCACTGAGCCGGTTGAGGATATATGTGTGGTGATGAATAATGAGAAATCAGGTTACATAGGCAGAAATGGAAACCCTATAACCAAATTAATTTTCGACATGGCTGCAGATTTTCATGATGGCTTTGCCATTGTGGGGATTGACGAGCTGTATGGATTGATAGATTCAAAAGGCAATTTGGTGTTTGAAGCTGAGTATGAGCATTTATCCTGGGCATCGACTGAATTACTCAGGGTAGGAAATAATGGTTCTTGGGGTTTGATCAACCGCGTTGGAGAGAAGATCCTGGAAATTGAATATGATGCAGTCGGTGATTTTCATGACGGTCTGGCACTGGTTGCTAAAAATTCTAAGTGTGGTTTTGTGGA
Organism: Bacteroidia bacterium; assembly: GCA_035341855.1. GTDB lineage: Bacteria > Bacteroidota > Bacteroidia > AKYH767-A > 2013-40CM-41-45 > QQVM01. Next base: position 43,771 of record DAOQWA010000012.1, on the reverse strand, counting down.
TTCAAAGGGGAAGATTATTATTCCTCTGAATTATCGCTTTGCAGAAAACTTATTGACGAATGCAGTTTTTTCAAATGGATATGTTGTAATTAATAACAAGGGAAAGAATACTGTGCTGGATACTCTTGGAGTGCGTATTCAGTTTCCGGGCTATGAAAATACGGGGAGACCATCAGAGGGACTGATACCCGTGCAAAAAAACAGGAAGTGGGGCTATGTAGATTATCATGGAAAAATAAAAATACCATGTATATATCAAGAAGCATATTCGTTCAGTTCTTCCGGAGCAATTGTTAAAGCGGATCAGCAACTGGGAATAATTAATAGCGAGGGGAAATGGATTTTGGAACCAAGCTATGATGACATTAGTAAAATAGAGAATAACTATATTTTATCCCGGCAAGGGATGTATGGAATTGCTTTGAGTAGTGGGCAAATCATTGCGCCGTGTGAATACGATAGGGTTGAGACTCTTTTTGATCACATAGCTATGCTGCAAAGAGGTGATGGCCGTGAATATGTTTCGTTAAAGAATGCAAAATTGATATGGACTAATCTTCATTAGTCCCTGTATGCCCGGGCAACTAAAGATTAGCCGTATAGCACCCAATTTGAGAAATTAGTTTTGCAATTGACTTTGATTTTAAGTTTGATGCTATTCTTAAAAAAGGTCTTTTCAAACGACCGGACAAAGAGCTTTTAGATGTTTATTCCTATGCATCCGGCTTGCCATCAATATTATTTGCGCATGTAATGATCGGCACCATTCAGTACCTTCAATTTTTTGGTAAATTGCAATCTTTATATAAAATTCAAAACGATGGCTGAAGAGAAGAAACTATTCCTGCTGGATGCAATGGCCTTAATCTACCGGGCCTATTTTGCTTTTAGCAATAATCACAGAATAAATTCTAAAGGACAGAACACCTCTGCCGTATTTGGTTTTACGAACACACTGCTTGACGTTCTTAAAAAACAGAAACCAACACACATTGCTGTTGTATTCGATACAGCAGCTCCAACAAGCAGGCATGAGGAGTTTTCCGATTATAAAGCCAATCGTGAGGAGATCCCGGAAGATCTTGCTTCTGCCATTCCCGTTGTGGTTAAGTTATGTGAAGCATTTAGAATTCCGGTTCTTGCAATGGATGGTTATGAAGCTGACGATGTAATCGGCACGTTGGCGATGCGTGCAGAGAAGGAAGGCTTTGAAACTTATATGATGACACCTGATAAGGATTATGGCCAGCTTGTGGATGAGCATACATTCATCTATAAACCTGCTCGTAGCGGTGTCGGTGCAGAGATACTGGGAGTTAAAGAAATCTGTGAAAGATGGGAAATTGAGAATGTTGATCAGCTTAAGGATATCCTTGGATTAATGGGTGATAAGGTGGACAATATCCCGGGTATCCGTGGCGTAGGAGAAAAGACAGCCATCTCATTGATAAAACAATTCGGTTCGATTGAAAATTTATTGGTAAATACGGATAAGCTTAAAGGAAAGCTTAAAGAAAAAGTTGAAAATAGTAAGGAGGATGCGACGCAGTCAAAATGGTTGGCAACAATTATTACAAATGTTCCTATAGAAGTTGAACTGGAAGATCTAAAAGCACAAGATGCAGATATCGATGCTGTTCAAAGCTTGTTTGCTGAATTGGAATTCAGACGTCTCGCAGATCAATTAAATCTGAAGAACGCTGAGTCAAAACCTACAGAGAAAAAGGCCATCAAAGAGAAGAAAGTTGTAACAACACAAGCATCATTATTTGGTGTAGAAGAGACCGAAGAACCAGAGGTGTTTGACGAAGAGCCGGAAACACCGTCACCATCACTACTAAAGAACATTGAGTCAACAAAGCACAGTTATGAGTTAACAAACACTGATGAAAAGCGTTCAAAGTTGATTAAATTACTGTTGGAACAAAGCGTGATCAGTTTTGATACTGAAACGACCGGCCTTGATTCACATACTGCTGATTTGGTTGGAATGTCTTTTTCTTCGAAGAAACACGAAGGCTATTATGTACCTGTTCCGAATGACTACGAAGGTGCCCGAAAAATTGTGATGGAGTTCGATGCTGTTTTCAGGAATGAAAATATCGTAAAGGTTGCACAGAATTTAAAATATGATCTTTCAGTTCTAAAGCGATATGGCATTGAATTTAAAGGAAAGTATTTTGATACAATGATCTCTCACTTTCTTATTCGTCCAGAGATGCGTCATTCAATGAACGTTCTGTCGGAAACGTATCTTCATTATTCCCCTGTTTCAATAGAAAATTTAATCGGGAAAAGAGGGAAGGATCAGCTGAGCATGAGGGACGTTCCTGTGGAGGAGGTTACAGAATATGCTGCAGAAGATGCTGACATTACTTTGCAATTGTATGAAGTTTTCGAACCTAAGCTTAAGAATGCAGGTGTACAAAAATTGTTTTATGAAGTCGAGATGCCATTAGTACCTGTGTTGGCTGCGATGGAAGCAGAAGGTATTACTGTAGATAAAAAAGCGTTGAAGGCACTTTCAGCAGAACTTGAAGTTGACATAAAAAATGTAGAATCTGAAATTCAAACATTGGCAGGAGAAGAGTTTAATATTTCATCACCAAAGCAGGTAGGAGAGATATTGTTCAACAGGTTAAAGATCATAGATAAACCATCGAAAACCAAAACAGGCCAGTTCTCTACAGGAGAGGACGTACTCAGCAAATTAGAGAACAAGCATCCAATCGTTAGAAAGATTCTTGACTTTCGTGAATTAGTTAAGCTCAAGAATACATATGTAGATGTTTTACCGACGCTTGTAAATCCTGATACCGGAAGAATACACACTTCATACAATCAGATTGTGGCGGTGACAGGTCGTTTAAGTTCTGACAACCCGAATTTGCAAAATATACCCATTCGTACAGAACGAGGAAGAGAAATAAGGAAGGCATTCGTTTCGAGGGGAAAAGATTTTCTATTGTTGTCTGCTGATTACTCGCAAATCGAATTGAGGGTTATTGCAGAACTAAGTCAGGATAAAGGCATGCTTGAAGCATTTCAGAGCGGAGAAGATATTCATGCTGCAACTGCCTCTAAAGTTTATGGTGTTCCAATTAAAGAGGTAAATTCTGAAATGAGACGAAATGCCAAGATGGTAAACTTCGGGATCATTTATGGAATCTCTGCCTTTGGCCTTGCAGACCGTCTGAATATTTCCCGAACGGAAGCAAAGGAAATTATTGATAATTATTTTATCCAGTATCCGGGCGTGAAGGATTACATGGATCTAAGTATTGAGAAGGCAAAAAAGAAGGGATTCGTCGAGACAATCATGGGCCGAAGAAGATATCTTAGGGATATTAATTCTGCTAACGCAACTGTCAGAGGTTTTGCAGAACGAAATGCAATTAATGCGCCGATTCAGGGTAGTGCAGCCGATATGATAAAAATCGCCATGATCAGAATTGCATCTGACCTTGAGAAAGAGAAGATGAGATCTAAAATGTTATTACAGGTACATGATGAACTAATTTTTGATGCACACCGTGAAGAGGTCGAGGTATTAAAAAAGCTCGTAGAAGCCCGGATGAAAAATGCAATTCCATTAAAGGTTCCGATAGAGGTCGGAATGGGTGTAGGAGAAAATTGGCTGGAGGCTCATTGATAAGGTCTAAATCAATGAGTATTATATTTAATAAAACTAAAATGAAATCCTGAATTTCAAACCGGCACGTAAGGCCGGGCGAACGAAAAATCTTTTGTCATCGCCGTAGTCAGGTACGTAAATTGCGGAACTGTCGACCCCGCAAATGTCTTGCTTTAGGAGATCAGATCTAACAGAACTTGTAGCCCTTAAACCAACACCATAAAACATTTCTAATGCCAGACTTTTGTTGAAGTTATAAACTTTACCCCATAAAAACTCAAACCCAAATTTGCTCCTGTACCTGTGCTGGTACAAGCACTCATCGTATTTAATCCCTTTATTTTCGTCAGTGACTTCGTTGGAAAACCATTGGTTATTGAAGTAAAGGTATTTGTATGTAATTGCCGGGGCAAGGTAGTCTCGCCACTTAGAATCCTCCACTTGCCTTCTGTAAAGTTTATAGGCAACTCTGGCACTAAAACCATGCTCAGAAAAGTAATGTGAATTACTCATATCCCTTGAAAGATCTTCGAGTGCATCGTTGACATAGATTATTCCGAGCGCTATTTCCAGACTTCTTCTTGAAGAGAACGACAATTCATAAGATAAATTAACTTCATTAGTAGCCATTTGAGTAATGTCAATAGCCAAAGCGCTTCTTTTAAAATCAGGTACTTCCTGCGAAAAAACAGTCAGATGAACCAAAAAGAGGCTGAGGAAGGATAAGAGTGACTTGTAAAATGACATTTTCTGGAAGTGAAGCCCTGCAAATCTTCAAAAAAAAATGGATATGCCCAATTATTTATCTGATTATTTCAAAAATACGATAGTAAAAAAAAATAGTTGCAGATTTTGCCCCGTGGAATAAGCAATGTAAGGTTTTAAAAATGAAAAGAGGTGTGGCTCCTGAAGTGAGGATAAAAAAGAGCCCCGGCTCGAAAACCGGGGCTTTGATGTTGTCTATCAGTCGTTGCTGACAATGAGTTTTCTTACGTGGTACTTACCATTTGTGATTAGGTTGATAAGATAAATACCCGGTGTAGTAACATTGATCGGGTACTCATGAAGTCCCGCAGCAACAGTTTCATCAGCAACAGTTGTGATAAGTCTGCCCGCGATATCAGTTACCTGAATGCTGACCGGAAGTGTTTTCGATAACTGGAATTGAATTTTAGAATTGCCTGTTCCCGGATTAGGATACAAAGCAAATCCAAGGTTGATCTCATCCATCTCGTCCACATTTACATAAGTACCTGTGATGTTAATATCGTCAATATAAATGTTGTTTCCTTTATCACTTGTATTACGGAATTTGAAACGAACATTCGACTTCAAAGCATAAGGGTTCATTGAAACGGTTGCCTGCGCCCACTGTCCGGTATTACTTGGTGTGAAGCTTATTGAAATGATTCCGGCTGTAGCAAGGCTTGAGCCATTTCTGGTCCATCTGTTTAACCATAGTTGTCCGCAGTTAATCGACCCCCAAACAGACAACTCATCATTTGATGTGCTGCTTCTTTGCGCATTAGCATACCAGAATGTCATATTAACAGGGAAGTTTACATTAGATAAGTCCATGGCCGGCATCACCCACTCATCGATTTCACGTGCTACGTTTACATAGTTATTGATACGTATAGATCCGTTTCCTGTATATGCTACACCGGAAACAAGCGACCATGTCTGTCCATTGTCAGGGTTTAGTACGTAGCCGTCTGCACCAGGGAATGAGGTTGGCAATTCGAAGTCCTCAACATAAGATGGTCCTGTCATTGTTATTGATGGCGTTCCTGAAACGTGTACATAGCCTACGCGTGATAGTGTGTCAGATCCTGTTCCATTTGCAGAAGCGAATAAGACGTCGTATACACCGGCTGTTGAATATGTCACCACCGGCATAGAATCCGTTGATGTACTCGGAGTTCCACCCGGAAATTCCCAATACCAGCTTGTAGGTGTACCATTCCAGGATAAGTCATTGAAAGTAATAGAACCGCCCTCGCAAACCTCACTGCGGTTTGTAGAAAAATCAGCAATTGGAGTACATATGTTAATAGGGGAACCGTCAGTTCCGGTTGCAATCAGGTTAGCATTGGTCCAAAGATTATTTCTACCGCTGGCACCTGAATTTAGTGCAGCAAACATTCTGGTTTTTTGTCCTTCAGTGAACATAACATCACAGTAGGAATAATCCATAAAGTTCTGAAAGTTCTCAACGATAGGAGGGTTGCAAACCTGAGCTGATGCAGCGGTCTGGCATGAAGAAAACCCCATCGTAATAGGAGTGTCACTTACAAAATCATCACCGCATGCAGTTCCGACTTCATTCCCGCTTCCCCATGGGTGCAACAAGTTAAGTACGTGACCCAGCTCATGGGTAAGTGTTCTTTTGTTGTTATTGCTGCTGGTACCAATACTTCCTGTATAATTATGACGGGTTAGAATTCCATCATTTGAATTTGATGTTGTTCCTGGTAGAAATGCATATGCAGCCGCACCGGTTCTTTCAAGTGTATGGGCTACCCAAATATTTATATACTTCTGATTCGGCCAGGGGTTTAATTTAGAATTGTCGTTGGCATTGTAGGTAAGGTTTGTGACTATCCTGTCAATACCGTTTGTACAATTTCCACTCGGGTCGATGTTGGCAAGCCTGAATTCGATCTGTGCATTTGCAGCGATACCTAAAAATTGACTTAAAATCTGGCTCGTGTCAGCATTCATTTTGCTATAGTCTTCATTGATCACTCTCACAGCATCTACAACCTGTGCATCGGATATGTTTTCAGGTCCGTAATTGTGAAGAATGTGAAAAACCAATGGAATGATATACACCGGAGCACCGGAAGCGTTTCTCTGCATTGGCTGATTGCTGCGAACATAATTTGCAGTAAAGTCTTCCAGTTGATTTTGAATACGAAGAATATCAGGGTTATTGCGTACAGCTTCCTGATATACTTCATCGGTATGACACCGGAGCCCTTGTTGTGCAAATGTCAGGTTACCGAAAAAGACAGTCAGTAACGATAAGAGTAGAATTTTCTTCATGAAATTAAGAGTGGGTTTTTCTAATTAATATAATAATGTACATAGCAAAGATACTCAAACCTTTTAAAATTCTGACAGTTATGACCTGTTTTGACACTAGACTGACGTAGCAGTATAGCCGGCAAAAACAAACGATTTTAGGTTAAAAAGAAAGAAAATGTCGCAGTTTCAATCAGCCAATGGCTTGTTTGAGGTCCTCTAACAAATCTTTAACATCTTCAATCCCGACACTCAGGCGAAGCAAAGAGTCAAGGACACCTGCTTTCTCCCGAAGTTCTTTTGGAATCGAAGCATGTGTCATACTGGCCGGATGACCAATGAGGGATTCAACACCACCCAATGATTCGGCAAGTGAAAAGACTTTCGCTCTGCTTGCCATGGCAAATGCATCATCTTTGGAGTTTCCTTTTAAAGTGAAGGAGATCATTCCACCAAAATCCCGCATTTGTGTTTTTGCAATGTCATGATTTGGATGATCGCTGAATCCGGGCCAATACACCTTGTCTACCTTCGGATGAGATCTCAGGTATTGAGCAATAGCCTTTCCGTTTGAACAATGTCGATCCATTCTTACATGCAATGATTTCAATCCGCGGAGAACAAGGAAACTATCCATAGGTCCGGGTACGGCACCACATGAGTTGGCGATGAAAGCAAGGTCTTCATGAAGCTTATCATCATTGGTACAAAGAGCCCCAAGGATAACATCAGAGTGCCCTCCTAAATATTTTGTAGCAGAATGAGTAACAATATCAGCCCCCAGATCTAAAGGATTTTGCAAATAAGGAGAGGCAAAAGTATTGTCTACCACAAGTATTAGTTTGTTCTCTTTTGCAATGGCAGCGCAGGCCCTGATGTCAATGATCTTCATCAATGGGTTCGTCGGGGTCTCAACCCATATCATTTTTGTTTTTGGACTGATGGCATTTTTCAATTCAGTCATTTCGTGCATGTTCACGAAGCGGAATGTAATACCAAAAGGCTCAAAAACTTTTGTGAACATACGGTATGAGCCCCCATATAAATCGTCAGTTGCAATAACTTCATCGCCCGGTCTTAACAATTTTAATATAGCATCTTCTGCACCCTGGCCACTTGAAAAACAAAGTCCGTGTTTTGCATTTTCAAGTGAAGCAATACATTTTTCCAATGCAATCCTTGTCGGGTTTTTACCTCTGGCATAAGCATAGCCCTTGTGTTTACCCGGACTTTCCTGAACATAGGTTGAAGTCTGGTAAATAGGGGTCATGATTGCACCTGTACTTGGATCAGGCTCTTGTCCTGCATGTATGGCTCTTGTTCCGAATTCGCTGTTGTTGTTCATGTGGGCAAAGGTAATTTATTTTATCGTTTGCATGGGGAGGCAATTCTGCATGTTTATGTATAATGCAATGCGCTTTGTGAAATGGCATTGAGATCCTATTCAAAATAAACTAACGGTAAAAATTCATCTCATCTATATAATTCCATGCTGACTCCGGTAGCATATATCTTACGTCCTTCTTCGCTTTGATGGCATCCCGAATAAAAGTTGAAGAGAGTTCCATCATTGGTGCTTCGATCAATTTTACCTTAGGGTGACTCAGCAGATCGCCACCTGATGATCCTTTTCTGGGATATACATACAATTCATTGTGTTCAAGAATTTGCTCGTAGTTTTTCCATTTGTGAAAATTTTCCAGGTTGTCGCTACCTAAGATAAGGGCAAACTGATGTTCCGGGAATTTTTCATGCAAATAGGTAAGAGTAACAACTGTATAACTAGGCTTCTCCAGTTTAAATTCTATATCACTTGCTTTGATTTTTCGATTGTCTCCTATTGCAATTTTTACGATAGCCAAGCGGTGATGATCCTGTAATAGTGTTCTCTTTAGTTTGTGTGGGTTGTGTGGAGACACTACAAGCCACACCTGATCGAGATCTGTAAATTCCGCAAGATATCCGGCAATGATCAGGTGACCATTATGAATGGGATTGAAGGATCCAAAAAACAAACCGACTTTCATTCCAAATTACTTATTGATAAATTTTTGTGTGACACGTTCGGCTTCTTCCAGTGCAACTTCAAGGTTATCGTTGATGAGCACATAATCGAACCTGAAAGCATAGGTCAACTCGTGTTCAGATTTCATAATTCTCGCCTTGTAGGATGCGCTTGTTTCGGAATTTCTAGCCTTCAATCTATTATGCAATTCGTCGACAGATGGAGGCATGACAAAGACTGCCAACAAACGGTCACCAAAGATTTTTTTTATTTTCAAACCACCCTCGACATCTACGTCAAAGACAACTATTCCATTGTCAGTCCATATCCGTTCTATCTCTGACTTTAAAGTGCCGTAATAGCGATCTTCATACACTTGTTCCCACTCAACAAATTCATCTGCTGCAATTTTTTTCTTGAATTCCTCGACAGATAAGAAATGGTAATCGACACCATCTTTTTCTGAAGATCGCATAGGCCGGGTCGTAGCAGAGACGGAAAATTTCAGGCGGGGATATTTTTTCAGCAGGTAGTGAACCAAGGTTGTCTTACCACTTCCTGAAGGACCACAGAACAAAAGAAGCTTTCCGGTGACGTCCATTACAATACGTTGAGTAATAATTCTTTTATCTTTTCCAGTTCGTCTTTCAGGTTAACTACAATTTTCTGCATTTCTGCATCATTTGCTTTTGAACCAATTGTGTTTATTTCCCGACCTATTTCCTGAGAAATAAATGCGAGCTTTTTGCCATTGGAGGCATCTGATTTTATGGTCTCCAGAAAGTAATTGCAATGCGTGCGTAGGCGAACCTTTTCTTCAGAAATATCGAACTTCTCAACATAAAAAATTAATTCTTGTTCGATTCTGTTTCGGTCTATGTTCTGCGTTTGAATGAATTCCTCCAAACTTCCGGTCAATCTTTTTCTAACTTGTTCAATACGCCCTCCTTCAAACTTTTCAATCTCTGTGAGTCGGCTGACTATTGAATTTATTCTTTCTTCCAGATCTTTCTGCATTGAAGCACCTTCTGCTAGTCGAAAGGAGTGAAATGCAGAAAGGCCAAGTTCAATTGTATTTGTAACAACATTCCATTCCTCTTCAGATAAAGCCTGTTTATCATTGCTCATTACATCAGGTAAACCAAGCACAATACGCATCAGGTCAGATTCACCGGTATTGTATTTGTCTTGTATGGATCTCAGGTCGTCATAATAGGCTTTAAAGAGGACAGGATTGATGCTCGTCTTTTTTATAGCATCCACTGAATCGATCGTGATTGAAAAGTCAACTTTCCCTCTTTCTATTGTACGCGAAAGATCGGTACGAAGCTCGTATTCCTTCTCTTTATAAATGGAAGGCAAGCGCAACATCAGGTCAAAGAATTTACTGTTCACCGATTTAATTTCTACAGTGATGGTTTTGTTGAGGTAATTGGCCGTTGCAGTGCCAAAACCGGTCATGGAACGAATCATATTTTTAATTTGAAAAGGATGGACAAAATTAGTTTAAGATTCCGTCTTCACAAGGGTGCGCCGGTTAACAAGGTAAACGCCCCCAAAAATCAGGATACAGGCAAGAATCTGAACCGGAGTGACTTGTTCGCCGGTAATGAGTCTTGAAATGAGTGTTGCAAATATCGGTTGGAGATAAATATAATAACTAACAATGGAAGGACTGAGGTGTTTTAACCCGAATGTGTTTAGGAGATAAGCCGCAAAAGTTGTAAAAAGTAATACGAAGGCAACAGAGAACCATGCTGAAGCCGGGAATTCTGACCATTGTACATTTTGTAGCTGAGGAGCGCCAAATGGGATGACAAATAGAGTACCGAAGATGAAAGTCCATTTAATGACTTGTATCGTTCCATATTTTTTCATCATTGGTTTCGCCCTCACCATAAATAATGCATAAGATGCCGCATTTAACAAAACCATCAGGTCGCCATAGGCAGTGGGTGATCCACTTACAGTATTGTATTGCAAGATTAATGTTATAGCACCGGATAAGCCTAGTAGTATTCCTACACTTTGAAGAAAATTCAAGCGATCTTTTAGCAGTAGAAAAGCCATCCCCGTAACAAGGATTGGGGTTGAAGTCATGATTAATGCAGCATTTATGTTGGATGTTCGACTCAAGCCTTCAAAGAACAGAAGCTGATTGATTGCAACACCAAATAAACCAAGCTGAATGAAGCGGAAGATATCCTTTTTTTCAAGTCTCTGAGGCGAAGGAGCATAGCGATCAAGAACAATAAACAATACCGTTGCGAAAAGGACTCTCAACATTATGAATCCCGAAGGGCTCAGGTACTGAGGCATAGCAAGGCGAGCTATACTAAAGTTGGCCCCATAGATCAGGTTAGCAAAGAATATGGCTACATGAGCCTGTCTGTGCCCGGTCATTTTTTGTGTAATGCAGATTTTGCAGAGGCAACTACTTTGGAGGAGTTTCCTATGAAAATCTCCTTATCTACGATCACAACCGGCCTTTTTAGAAAGGTGTATTCTTCAAGAATATACTTCCTGTAATCTTTTTCTGTGAGCTTCTTGGTATTCAGTCCCATGCTTCTGTACTTCATCGCAATTCGACTGAACAATGCCTCGTAAGTTCCTGCTTTTTCACGCATCTCATCAAGTTGCTTTGCAGTGATCTTTTCAGTTTTAATGTCCTGTAAAACAACATCCTTTCCGGGCTTGAGTTCTTTAAGAATTCGCTGGTTGGTGCTGCAGGTACTAAGGTGATAGATCTTTTTCATAGAAGAGGGCAATGTTAATGTTTTCCTCTAAAAATTGAAGTATCAGGACGCTCGAAATTGGTGTCATGAACTACATTTTTTGAAAAGCCGATTTAAAATGCTCAAAAAGCACAATATTGTGCAGTTATTATATCAAAATCAGACACTTGTGCGTAACCGTATGCAAAAAGCATCGTTAAATAAATTTTTGGAAATCCTATGAGCCGCAAACAAGGACACTTTACAATTTTTTATTGTTTCCTGCTGTTGGCATTCTGCAATACCGAAGGTTTGAAGGCATCACATGCAATGGGCGCTGAACTGACCTACGAATGTTTGAGTTCGAACCAGTACCGGTTATACTATTCGTTTTATAGAGATTGTGATGGAATTCCTGCACCTCCCTCAATAGATGTTGTATATACTTCAGGTTGTTTTCCGGGAGGACAGATTAGTTTGTATCCAATTCCTGGAAGTCCCACACAAGTTTCTAATGTTTGCCCTTCTGCCATCACTACTTGCAATGGTGGTACCTACACCGGAATTGAAGAATGGATCTATAGTGAGGTTGTCACCTTGCCCGGACTCTGTGCAGACTGGATGTTTAGCTATGCCGAGTGCTGTAGAAATAGTGCTATCACTACGGTAGACAATGTGACCACATTTAACTTATATGTCTTTTCCTTGCTAAACAATAGCGATGGAGATTGTAATAATTCGCCTGTATTCGTTATGCCTCCGGTGCAACAAGTTTGTGTAGGGCAACAATATTGCATTAATAATACGGCGATTGATCCGGATGGAGACTCTCTAAGCTATCAACTCATCACACCTTTAACTGCCTCAGGTACACCAATTAGCTATCGCGCTCCTTATTCATATACTCAGCCGATTAATTCAAGTCCCTCTGCCACTTTCAATTCTGTGACCGGTAGTCTTTGTGTCGTGCCGAACCAGATAGAGGTATCTCCCTTTGCAGTTTTAGTGAGTGAATTTAGAAACGGTGTACTCATAGGACAGGTAGAAAGAGATTTTCAGATTGAAGCGTCGGCATGTAATAATTTTTTACCCCGTCTAACCGGACTCAATGGTGGATCATCCTTTTCAATGAATGTTTGTCCGAATGTACCTCTTGAAATTTTCATCGCAAGTACAGACCCGAACTATTCAAACCAAACATTCATTTCATGGGATACTGATATTAATTCCGCTCAGTATATAAGAAGCGGAGGCAATCGCGACAGTCTTTTAATGATCTGGACTCCCGACATATCTGATGTTTCCGGAATCCCCCGTTGCCTGATCGTGCGTGTAGTCGATGATAATTGTCCTTATCTCGGTATTGCAAATTTTACTTATTGTTTCACTGTATTGGATAGTAGTCATGCCGGTTGTGTTTTACTTGCTACACCTGAGCTGAAAATTCCAGGTACTGTTATTGTTTCTCGCTCTTCTCATGACGGGGTTTATAAATTTTCCTGGGATAATCCAGCCACCTTTACAAGTGCAAGAGTTTTTGATTCTGCAGGACGCTTAGTGCAACAACTTTCTTTTAGTGGCCTCCAGTTTATGGATCTAAATTTAAGCGGCATGAGAAGCGGCATCTATCATGTTCGTCTCGATGGTCTCGAGCAATGGAGTAAGAGTGTGGTTTGGGAGTAGCATAAACCTCTTACTCATTCGTTTTTGAAAAATTAAGAGGTCAACAAATCGTTTTAAAGCAGGTGACTGAACCGACGGGTAATATTTAATAATATCTCCCTGTTTATCACCACTTTCCAATGCTTCTTTTCATGGTTTTTTGCAAAAAAATGCCTAAGTTTGAAGCCTATTCGATACCCGTGGAAAAAATATTTGAAATCAGGTTGCCTCAGTTTGAAGGCCCCTTCGACTTGTTGCTCTTTTTCATTGAACGTGATGAAGTAGATATACATAACATCGAGATCTCAAAGATCACCAACGATTTTCTGGACTACATTCATCAGATGACTGAGCTCAATATTGAGCTCGCCAGTGAATTTATTCTGGTTGCTGCCACCTTGATGCGCATCAAGGCAAAACTTTTATTGCCACGACCTGAGATTGATGAGGAAGGCAATGAAGTGGATCCTAGGAAAGATCTGATCGAAAGACTTTTATTATACAAACAGTATAAAGAGGCATGCGAGGAAATGCGCGGTCTGGAAGAAGACCGTGCAATGAAATCGCAGCGAGGAAATATCCAGCGTGAGCTTGCCGAGATCGCCTTGCAAAACTCACAGGCTGAAGAGATGGTGAATCTTTCTCTGTACCAATTGTTGAATACATTCAATAAAGTCGTCAAGCGTTTTGAACTGGAAAAAAACAAGGTGCACCATAAGGTCGTACAGTTTCCATATACTATTGCCGAACAAAAAGAAAGTGTGAGGAGTATGTTACGTGGTCGTGATAAGGTTCCTTTCACTGATATCATCCTGTCCTGTAAGAATAAAGTACAAGCCATTTTCACTTTCCTGGGAATTCTCGAACTTCTCCAGGAGCAAGTTGTTCAGATATCTCTTGGCATAGGATTTAATAATTTCTGGCTCAGCGAAAGCTGATCTTCGAGTCCTTCATCTTTTTTATGCAACCCGATAGCAGGCAACTCTTAAATACGTTCCGGCCTTCCCGGATTTTCTTGCCGATCTTAATTGGGTTGGGTGCTGCTACTTTTTTACTGGTCCGGAATTTTGATAAAGAAGCCTTTGAAGGAATCAACTGGTCATGGAATAGTTCCTTTTGGATTTTTATGGCGCTAATGATGATGGTAGTCCGTGATTGGGCTTACATGGTTCGTATTCGTGCACTTACAGATGGACAGTTAAACTGGAGAAATTCATTCAACGTTATTATGCTCTGGGAGTTTGCCTCGGCACTAGCTCCCGGCATGCTGGGCGGGGGATTTATTTTTGCGATATTTATTCTGAACAAAGAGAGGATCAATATGGGCAGGAGTATTACTGCAATCATGTTATCCTCATTCCAGGATGGGGTCTTTCTTGCAATAATGGCTCCCCTGGTATATTATACTGTTGGAAGAGAGCGGCTATTTTCAACGCTCGACGTGGACAATATCAGCCCGGTAACTTTTGGTACAGGATTCTTCTATTCCTTCTGGGCAGTCTATTTTATCATTCTTGCATACAAATTATTCGTAGCTTATGCTTTGTTCATCAACCCGCGTTTTGTAAAATGGTTGTTGATCAAAATTTTTTCATTTCCTATCCTCAGGAGATGGAAGCCATCTGCCCTGGAAACAGGAAACCAGTTGGTGATCGCATCAAAGGGTTTAAAGAATAAAAGCCGTAAATTCTGGACCCATTCATTTGGAGGGACATTCATTTCCTGGACTGCACGCTATACCATAGTTAATTGTCTAATCTTCGCATTCCATGATGTTCCTGTTGATCAGTTCATAGTTTTTGCACGACAAGTAGTTATGGGTATAATAATTTTGTTCAGCCCTACTCCCGGTGGTAGCGGACTGGCAGAATTTATGTTTACCGATTTTCTGGGAGAGTTTATTCCAAAGGGTTTGTCAGCTTCATTAGGATTACTCTGGCGATTGGTCTCTTATTATCCTTATCTGTTTATAGGAGCAATCTTATTGCCACGCTGGATACGCAAAAGATTTACGAAAGCGGAGGTTGAAGAAGTGATGAAGCCTGAGGCTTGATCTGTCTAAGCCCAGATCTGTTCAAGGACTTTGTGTGATTTGATGTTTCCAAAACCTGATATATGCAGCTGATAGTATTCCAATATCCTTTCGATTAATTCTCTTTTTTCGCCAAGAGGAATGTTAAAACCGGCAGAGAAGTCGGGCAGCTTGCGAAGAATCTGATGCAAGTGCATACTCAAAGCAGGGTTCAGGAACAAAGGATGTGGTGGACTGACAGGCTGAAAGTTTCCTTCTTGCAGATCGAAGTATTTATTTTCTTCAGAAAAATTATCATCAGGGAAAAAGCCGAGATATTTGCTCAGTTGGAGCAAGAATAACAAATGGAAATCGGAGTTGGCCGGTTCATGCACATCCAGCCATTGGATGGAATGAAATAAAAAATCGAAAAGCTGTGCATTAGCTTCTTCTTCATGAATTGACTTGTAGAGGACTTCGTTCAGGAAGAGGGCCATTGAACTTTTTAGTACGTCGAAAGGAACGGTTCTCAAAACAGGCATCGGTCTGATCTCAGCGATTCGCTGAATACCTCCACGTTCTTTGTGATACACAACCATCTCTACCAAACTGAGTGACTGAAAGACCGAGGATCTTACACGTGCATTTTTTTTACGTACGCTGTTAACCATGTAGGTCTGCAAGCCATAAAGCTCAGTGTAAACTTTAACCACCAGACTTGACTCGGAAAAATCCGTAGTCCTGAAAACAATGCCTCGGGTTTTGTGCAGCATCAGTTTGCCAATAATAATTTAGTGGCACAGGTTTCTGTACCGTCGGTATTGCTAACCATAATGGTGTAAATACCTGTTTGTACTCTTTCACCTCCAAAATTTGTTCCATACCAAATAGCCTGACCTCCATTTGCAATAGTGTGAAAGACTAAATTCCCGGCAATATCAGTGATCTTTACATCAGCATTTTCTACCAAACCACGAATGGCGATAGGGCCCTGATAATCGTGTCTGACTGGATTTGGAAAAACAAGATAGTCGCCACATGTTTCAGTTCCTGCAGTTGCATCACCTCGGTAAGATACAATACCCTTGTCGGTTCCGAAGAATACTTCTCCGCTTACTTCATCGATAGCAATAGAGGTAATACCGTTTGATGGTAGAGGTGAGTTATCAATATTAAAATTTAAAAGCTGTTTGGTGCCATCGGCAGACATTAAAAAGGCTCCGCCATTTGTAGTTCCAAACCATTTTCTATTTGCACCATCAACAGTAATCACAGATACCGCTTCAGTCTCCAATAGGTACTGTGCATTACCATCTTGTTCGATAATGATTCTTTGTGAATCGAATGATTGAGAGGAAAAAACATTAGCAGGATTATAGATTACTGATATTCCTTTATCAGTACCTATCCAAATTGCACCATCTTTATCTTTTGCCAAGGATCGAACATAAATATCTGCCAGAGATCCTTGTTGGGCATCAGCAGTAATCCTTCTGAACTGATCGTCAGTTGAAATGTTAGGATCATTTTCGTTGAAGACTCCAATTCCTTGGCCGTGACTTGCTCCTTCTTTGGCAATGAACCATTTCTGATTGTAGTCATCGACGATAATCTGATAAAGTCCAAATCTGGCCATATCGGCATTGGGGATTACGAATGATTGCCAGCTTCCGTCAGGTCTTCTGACAGAGAGAGGTGAAGTGTTTCCTCCGGCAACAACCCAAAGGTTATTTGAATCGTCGAAAGTTAATCCACCTGCAATGATATAATTTCCCAGGCCACTGATTCCCTTTAACGAGCTATTCGAAGATTTATAGATTTCTACCCCTCCAGTTTTCCTTGTTTCCATAACACCTACACCCCAACAGGCAAAGAATGCATGATCCGGATCTGAAGGGTCGACGGCTACCGATATCAATGCAGGTGAACCTGAATTTACCAGTGCTGTATATATGGCATCATTGCTCTGGTCAAAGGTTTTCCAGCTATTTTCAGAAAAAAGATAAGTCCCATTTCTTTCCGCAAAATTCGGGGCGTCACCACTCAAAGAGCCTGATGCAACCCAGATGTTTCCCTTTCTTGCGTCCATCGCCCATACTGCTGAGGATCTGGGTCCGTTGGGAGAAATTTTTTGAAGATCATAAGGATTGGAAGAATATCTAATCAGTCCGTTGTTTGCATCTGCGACCCAAAAAATTCCGGCATTATCAACAAAGCCTCTGCTGATATTGCCATTGGAATACATGCCTAGATCTACACGATGAATTTCGTTTGCCGCTGCATCAAAAGCTGAAACTTTATAGTCATTACGATACAAAAGCATGTTGTTATAGGAATCTATGTAGCCACCTTCATAGTCATCATTAAAAAATGGGGCCCAGGTGCTGCCATCATATACAAGCAAAGTGTCTTTGGCGAAACTGCTGTTTGTTTTTATAGCATAGAAGTTGCCGTTTAATGCAGTAACTGAAGTGTAATTCGCATAAGGTACAGGAAGACCGGTTTCTAGAGACCAGGCTGTATAGTTGAAAATATTCGGGTCATTGAAATTTGCTTTGTACATGCCGCTATCTGTGGCTGCAAGCATGTAGGTTCCGTTGAAAGCAAGACCATTTACATTTGTGTTTTGTCCGTTTTGCCCTATATAATATGTGTCAGAGATTTCTTTTCGGGAAAGGTCAATGACGACGATCCCAAACTCGCATGACAAGTATGCATTGCCTGCTGCAAATAAGATGTGATTGATTTTTTTTCCTCCAATAATATTCTTTCTTTTAATATCGGAGAGATTCACAATTGTATGATCCGGATAGATCAGATCAATATTTGATGTTTGATAGGCAACAAGTACAACTCCACTTTGTACATCCGCGCGGATCTCTGAAATTTCATAATCCGAAAGTCCATTCAGCCGAGTAAGAAGATTTAGCTCTCCATCGGTTTTTGAATAAGTGAACATACCATACTGACTGGCAGCATAAATTGTATTGCCTACCTCAGTTACATCAATAGTTTTATTGAATGGAATGTGCTCTCTCCACTGACCTATGGCTATAGAAGGGTTTTGTGCCTCAAGACCGGAAATGCTCAAAAAACTTATGCTTAGAAGAAGCCAAATTCCTGTATAGATTTTTTTCATGGTAAATTAAAAAGGGGATTTGTTGCCAACGAAGCAGTGATGATTATATTGTAAACCTCTGCCGCAACAGGCTATAAAATTACGAATTTTGCATCAGCCGGAGAATACTAATATCTCTTGAATTTCATTTATGAAGCGTTTTTTTGAAACTATTGATACTTTAGTCCACCGTCTGGAGAAGAAATGGGGGCTTTTTTTGCCCGGACTCTTAATCGGTTTGATAGTGCTTGGCCTGGCAGCCTTATTTACCACTCCAAGATGGGAGCTTTTCTATCATGGAAAGGGTTTTGCCCGTTTATCGATGGCTCCTTTTGATCTGTCAGTTGAGAGTAGTTTGCGTTACAGAATACTTGCTCCTGTATTAGGTTATGTATTGTTTTTGAAAGGGGAGTTGTTCAAGTACCTCATGCTCGGTTTTCTTGCAGCCTTTTTGGTCTTACTATACTACTTTCATCGCAAGAAAGGATTTAGTCCGGCTAACTGCATTGGAATAACCATGTTGTTGTCCTTTTCGACATTAAGTTTTTATCAGCTTCATTTTCCCGGCTACAGTGATCCGGTTTCTTATGTCTTGATCCTGATTGTACTATTTTATAAAGATCGCAGAAATGTTGTGATGACATGTCTCACATTACTATTGTTCAATCACGATAACACAGTTTTTTTGTTTCCGTTCTTTTTTATATTCCTGCTGGGGAATGAATACAAGTTGACAACCGCGTTTAAGACTTTCCTGCTTTTCGTACCTGCTGTGCTTTTATATGCAAGTTATAGAAGTATTATCAATTCAGTTTCTGAAGTTGATTTTAACACTTCATATTACTTCGACCCTGAAAATCTTCGGTGGACAAGAGATCGCGTCTCAGAACATCTGGCAGAAGGAATTTTTCAGGCATTCAGGCTTGGTTGGGTGCTTCCTATTCTGGCAATGCTGTTATATATTTCAAAAAGGAATTTCAAAGATGTTTTAATATTGATCGTCGGTTTTGTTTTTATTGCAAGTCAGTTCTTCATTGCATATGATATTTCCCGCTTGATGGGACTTGCTTTTCCTTTGATTATTTTATCAGCATGGACAATAAGAGATGCTTACGGGACAAAGATCTTTAACAATCTAACCTGGACACTTGTTTTTATCAATCTCTTTATTCCATCATTATGTATTGGCGCATTGGAGCCAATACCTTATCCGCCTTTTTGGTGGCCGGGACTTAGAGTAGTTTTGTTTGGAGCCTGATAAGTGAAAATTACAGCTTTGGAGATTTTTTGCTTACAAGCACAACCGTCAGTTCTTCATTTCCCAAATAGTACCAATAGCGAAATACACTTGTAAAGAATCCAATGATCATTTTTTGAAAAATGCCGGGAGCTTCATTTTTGTTTCGAAAGGAAAAGAGGTTTATGAAGTTCAGTAGCAGCATGAGGCTGTCGCCACCACGATATCTTACAAGTTCTTTTTTAAAATGTGTAGAGTCAGATAAGGCGGTAATTGAGCTCTCGTTAAAATGGTTTATGTGTACCGGTATCTGCCACCAGCCCCAGTATCTGCCAAAGACCTTTGCTGAGAATGACTTGTAGTTTGGAACAAGGATGAAGATCTTTCCTCCGGGATTCAAATGAAGATGAAGGTCGTTCAGGACTTCATGAGGTTTCAATAAATGTTCTAAAACGTGTGAGATAACAATGATGTCGAATTTTTGATTGCTGTTGGATATGAAATTTTCAATGCTGATATCGTCCACATCGAGTCCTTTATTTCTGCAATAGCTGACAGCGTTACGACCAATGTCGATACCTTTTACTTTGTATTCTGATTTCAATTCCTGAAGGAGATAGCCAAACATGCATCCAACTTCAAGCACGGAGTGGTGAGTTTTTGCCGGAGCATTTGTCCTGATATATGAGGCCATTGACCTGGCACGGAATTTTTTTTCTCCAAGGGCAAGGAGGTGGACAGGATAAAGGTAGATCTGTGAATATATTTTATTCAGTTCTTCCTTCTCCACAGAAGGATATGTAATTCCATTAGTGCAAACTGTACATTTAACCACAGAATATGGTGTGTCAGTATATACCGATTTCAATCCGGAGTGAATTATTTCACCTTCGACACCTTTACAGCAAGAACAGGATATGTTAACGATTGCCATTATGTTCGTTCTACCAGGCCGAGAGCTGCCAGGTTATTTGATATAGCGAATTGTTGCGGGAAAGCCGGGAAGTCAGGTGGAGAAATGAACTCATCTCTTAAAAGCCGCTTGCTAAGTGCTTCCACCTCATCAACGGTAATCAGCTTCATGCATTGATTGTTTCCTCTGCATGGCGGAGTAAGAAATTCATGGACGCAAGGAGAACAATAAATGTTTTTGTACAATCCAAAAGCATAAGGGTTTTGTCCATACTGTGATGGAGATGCAGGTCCGAATAAACAAACGGTAGCTTTCTTCAGAGCAAAGGAAATATGCATTGGACCGGTGTCATTCGTAATTGTAAGTCCTGCATCGGCTATCAAAGCAAATAGTTCACCTAAGGAAAATTTACCTGCAGTATTAAATACTTTCTTCTTTTCCGGAATGTCTATAAGATTTAATAATTTCTCTACCCAATCAAATTCATTTTTTGTTCCTATAAGATAAAAGCTATGATCAGGAAATTCTTTCGACAATCTCGTGATCAATTGTGCAAAATTTTCTAATGGCCATCTTCTCTCTATTCTCAAATCAGATGCATTTGGATTGATAACGATGTACTTTGATTCGCTCTCAGGATTTAGACTCTTAATTATTTCCCTGCAATTATTTTTGTCTTTCTCGCTTACACGGTACGGAAACAAACCGGTCTCGATCTCCCTGCAACCAACAAGTCTGCCCATTTGAAGATATGATTCTGAAATGGGGGCTCTTGAATTGAAGAACATCATATGTGTATAAACACCCATACGAATGTTTCTTTCAGCCCTGTAAAAACCGAGCCGGTTCCTGCTCAGGCTAAGTGTAGCAACTGCTGTACTGTAATAGGAATATGTTTCAAGGTCTATATAGAGATCAATTTTTTTCTTCCATAGTTTATTGAGGACTTTTAAGGTTGTCGACACTACGCTGAAAATGTTTTTATCGTCAACACACCATACGTCATTGACTGACAGTGTTTTCTTCAATAGACTTTGATTGGCCTTTGAGGTGACAAAAAAGATTTTAGCATTTGGAAAACTTTGTCTTAAAGTTTGAAGAAGGGGTGTTGCCTGGATGATACTTCCCATTCCCAAAAATTTACAAACGACAATGCGCTCCGGTATTTTGTCGAAGCTATGATTGATGCCAAGAATTTTGCCAAGAATTCTTGCGATCAAATTCAGGATGTAAACGATCAGGCGACCGAGCCACTCATCTAAAATTACTTTTGATCTGGTTTTCAAAACTAATCTCCCTTTTCAATTGATATCGACTCCAACTCAATTGTAGCACCTCCGGAATATAATGTCAGCCATTCCTGCTGTGAATTATACCAGTTGTACTGTGTGCTGATTCTAATTTTGTAATTTTTATATTCTTCAGGCAATATAGTGAATGTATAAGCTCCTGCCCTGAGATTTCCCAATCCATAATTTAGCACTACTTCAGCAGGTGCTTCTCCTTCAGCTTTGGCTTTAATGTGAATATAGTTTCCTGATGATACATCAGCTACCGGAGGAATCAGTAATCTTGTTTCCCTGTTTGCTTGTAAGGAATATTTTTGATCCAGTACTTTGATAGAGGATTCTGTATTGCTTTGTTTGCCAAGAACATCATAATTTCCCCAAACATACGGAATGAGTTTTAGAGTATGCTCCTGAAACTGCTTAGAATAAAGGTCAGGAATGGTTTCACATTCGTTTAATGTAATCGAAGAAACGGAATAGGTGGAATTCGAAGGTAATAGGATATCGATATTTTGAATATACTCTTCTCCTGGTTTTCTGTCAAGGATGATGAAGGGTTCAGAGTCCCCGGAATTCAGGCGCAAGTCGACCTTTCTGGTTTCATTGCCTTGTTGATTGCCGAAAGTAACAAGGGCAGAAAGAACCCCGGCTGATCCGGATTGCATCTTTAAGTGGAGGTAATAATGCATAGATTCCTTTAATGCCAGAGGGGCAGCCAGGATATTTTTTATTTTGACCGGAGTTTCTGATGTTGAAGCAAGTATGATGCTATCAGTAATACCAGCACCTTCCACTTTGACTACATCTAAATTTTTTATGTTCACGATCTCAGAAGGTTCTGAAATTTTTAAGTCGATGTCTTTTTTGATCCACACCGAGTGCATATCCAGTATTCCGTATGGCTTATAATTTTTATAAATATATTCGCTGATGCGATAGTGTCGCAAAGTATTCGGAATGCCGTCAAGAAAATCCCAGAAATTCATCGGTACATTGGAGAATACAACTACAGGAATATCGTAGTTGCTGAGACCTTCCAACAGATCTTCCTGCATTTGTTCATTATGTGCTGTATGTGGGATCTGACAGAAATAATTTGGTGTTATGCGATGTAAGTAATGGTATAACATCGGCGTATTGCTGAAGTCAAGAAAAGTACTTGTGTCGGAAAAATTTTCTCTGAGGAATGCATCAAGTTCATTGTAGCGTTCTGCAACATCAGGGGCTTCAGGGCTTCTGTTGATTTTTCCATTGAGAGGGGAAAGAAATAGAGCCTGAGATGCCTGTTGTTTTGCTTTGAAATAAGTGTTGTTTTGTCGCAGATCCGGTGAGCTGAATTTATAATTGATGATTAGCAAGGATGCCAGTGTGATGAATGCAAAAAACTTGATCGTTGAATTTTTATGAAACCTTTCATTGAGGAATATGCTGATGGAAAGAATAAAGAAACCATAAGAGCTTAAAGCAGTATCCCAATATTCTGCTAATGTGTGCCGTACAAGCCCCCTTTGAAAGTTTGCAAAGTAGAAAACGCTTAGAAACAAGATAAGCAAAGAAATTTGTGTGACATATTTCTTCTCTTCATGGTTGCGGACAAGCCTTATGAAAGCGTATGCGGCAGAAAGAAGCACGGCCACAGGCATGATGAAGTACAAGGAATAATATTTGAAATCCTTGTTTATGCTCAATTCTTTTATTCCATAAGATTGGAAAGATGATATGTATCCTAGGATTTCACTAAAGCGATGAAATAAACTTCCATCATAAAACAGGAATGTAACAAATAAGCTGCCGAGCAAAATAAAACTCAGCATAAAAAATCCTTTGCCTAGCTGAAGATAATCAGGTTTGAACCCCGGAACGGCAAAACAAAGGAACAAGATTCCTCCCAGCCCTGCTACAAGATTTGCAGATCCAAGGTCTATTCTCCAGAAAATCATCAGGACAAGTACCAGGAAGAAAGTGAAATAGTTAAGAACACTTTGTTTTCTGTATAGATTCAGGAGTGCAAGCGCTGTGACAGGAATGAGGTTGTAATAAGAAGGGAGGATAAAATCGACATAAGGATAAAGTAGTGCAATGAACAAGGCTATAAATCCATTTTCTGTAACACGGAGTAAAAGGTAATATACTACCAGTGATACTATGACAGGGATCATGAACTGATAAACAAAACCTCCCAATGGATTGTAGCCGTTAAGGAATGAAAATAATACTCCCGGGCCGAAATCTGAGAAAGCATGTGAGCTAAAGGTGTCTAAAAAAGGAACTTTCCCGAAATCAAACCATTGTTGAAGCGGTAATATTCTGTTGGCGTCTTCGAACCAGTCGACCGAGGGGCTGACTGTAGCTTTGTAACCTGCCAGAGAAGATATACCAATGACTATTGCAGGGAACCAGGATTTACTTAGTAGGGATAAAGATTCAGTATACTCGCTAATGTTTTGTCTTCTCCAATTTATTCTGCGCATGAACATCCAGAATAATATTAACAGAAGGAATGTTCCGAAAATGCTTTTTATTCCAATGCTATGAATTGAATGTTGGTTCAGAACCATATAAAATTCATTGGCCAAAACACTCAATATTGGTAGAAATGCCAGGGGAAAGCTAATGAATATATTTCCCTGAACAGTAGCATATGTCATAGGCTCTGTTCGTTGAGCAATAAAATAAAACAGAAGCAATACAGAAGAAAAGACAAGAATGAAAATCGGTAATGACTGCGTAGCACTCAGTCCTGCCAATTGAAATAGTTGAATTTGTAAAAAGTATAAAGAGAAAGAAAGAGTACAGATCCAAATCAATAAAGAAGAGTATACTTTTTCCTCATTATGAAATTTCAATTTCAGTTTTAGTATGATTCCTCCGGTGATGACAAGCATCAAAGCAATTATCAGGTGAATTGAAGGAAGCATTGTTGCGCCGAAAAGCTGAAAGAAAAGTAAGGCAGTTCCGGCAGCAGAAACGGCATTCAACATTCTTAGATCCTGGCCGGAAATAGCTTTTCGAAAACGCTGAACAGCATAGCTGAACGATGCAGCCAGTAGAATGAATGTTATTATTCCGTTGTAGAAGCTTCTTACCCTTTTCGAAATATCGAGTCCTTCGGCTGTAGCAATTGAAATGGACCGGCCTTCAAACATTTCCAGTTGAAATTCAACATCCTGAAAAAAGTGGTACACCAGAAAAAGTGAAAGAAACAATGGAATGAAAATTACATCTCGCAAGGAGGTTCCATCATTAAATATGAAGAGTTTACTCTTTTCTGCCATGCTTTTCGCCAATTCCGGAATAGGAATGAATCGGTTAAATTATGAAAATCCTTTCTTGGAAATATAGACCGGAAATTGAATTATTAGCCTCAAATGTGGATAAAGGATTTAGCTTAATCCGATCGCCGGTAGATGATATAATCCTCGTTCTCCCAGGCCGGTTGCAGTTTGTCCCGATCATAGCTGATATAATTCAGCAGCGCATCATCATAGAGTGGGTTTGTTTCATTTCCTTTACTGACAATAAGATGGCTAACATTTAGTCTTTCAACTAACTGAGCGTTTTCTTCCGTAGAATTTGACTTGATCAAATAAGTTGCCGCCCGATTTACATAGAGTGACATGGCCCTGGCTCTGGGAAAAGCTACAACGGCATCTGTAGGAGTATTATTGCGAATGAATGAAAACAATTCCTGCGAAGCCTTATCCTGAGGACCCATTGTGATCCCGGAGCTTTGTTTTAATATTTGTTTCAGAGGATAATATTGAGAATAGAATAAAAGCAGACAGGCAAAAATTAAAACAGATGATTGCACATAGGGTGTTGTCTTTTGAATAAAGAATCTTATTCCTTCAAAAAAGAATAGTATTAGTGGCGGAAATATCGGAAATAAAAAGCGGAAGCCTCCCGAATTGTAAGGGTATAATCCTAACATCAATAGGTAAAGCAGAAGAAACCAATGTTCAGGGCCGGCATTCTTTCTAAAGCTTTGTACCATTCCTGCAAGAACAAGTCCGCAGCACAAGAAGGATACCAGTGAATGGTTTAGGAATGGAATTTTAAACACATAAGCTAGTTGCTCATAGTAAGAAAAAAGATTTTCGATAAATTTTGTTTCATGCGCCTGGCCTGCATTGAGGTAAAAATTAAAAAAGTCGTCTAAGTGGATGTCAAACAGAAGTGAATTGAATATTATGAAAAGCAAAGAGGAACTGATGGTGGTCCGGATAAAAAAATTCAACCGATTAAAATTCTGTGACAGAGGATTTGCATCCTTCTTTAAGAATCCTTGTAATAGAAAGATAGCAAGTGCCGGAATTATCAGGAGCCCAACAATGCGTACTGATGCCAGGAAAGCAATCATGAAGCCAATCAACAGATATTTTTTTGAGTTGAACATCCCTGAACGTATGATGAGAAAGATCGCGGTCAGCAAAGCAGTAAAGGGGATCTCAGATAGTATCTGCCCTTTTAGTTCCAGGGTGAGAGAATGATAGCATAAGAAGAGAGTAAATATAAAGGCAGGCAAGTCCGAAAAATATTTCCGGAAAAAGTGAAAGGAAAGTAATCCAAGGATTAGAAGGAAAACAGATTCAAGCAACAACAGAGGTTTAATGGCTATACCGTATACTGCTACTACGGGACTTAGCAAGAGAGGAAAGCCGGCAGGATAAGCAGTGACTGCAAACTGCCCTGCTTCTTCATCGAAGATCAAAGCATTATTTGTTTGTGCTTTACCTTCAACAATGTTTCTCGCTTGTATTATATATTGAGCAAAATCATCACCCCAATCGTGGCTATTTTTGACATTTAGCCAAAGGAGAGGGAGCAATAAGGCAAAGAGAATAAAAGGAAGCCATTTTCGCATTGCGCACGAATATACAATACCTGCTTTCAATTCCGTAATAATAAAACTTCGTAAATGCGCGAATTTGAGGATATTTCGTGGGTATTTTACAATTACTTTTCCGGCATCCATTCTCTTTTCCTTACATTTGCAGCCATGACCTCTACTAAAAAACAAGAATCTCTCCTCGTCATTGGTGCTAATGGCCAGATCGGAACGGAGTTGGTTGAAGAACTACGTCGTATCTATGGATCTTCTCAGGTTATTGCAACAGATATTAAAGAGCCTAGTACTGAAGTTAAAAATGGAGGACCCTATTATCAGCTCGATGTTTTAGATTTTCCACGAGTGAATGAGATCATCCGCAAGAATAATGTGAAGCAGGTTTATTTGCTTGCCGCTCTTTTATCGGCAACAGCAGAGAAAAAAATTAAATCGGCATGGAAGCTGAACATGGAAGGGCTTCTTGGTTTGTTGGACATGGCTCGGGAGGAAAAGTTCAAATTATTCTGGCCTAGTTCTATTGCCATCTTTGGACCGAATACACCCAAAATTAATACACCTCAATTTACAATCGCTGAGCCATCAACGGTATATGGAATAAGCAAGCTTGCCGGTGAGCGCTGGTGTGAATATTATCACAATCATTTTGGTGTTGATGTGCGTAGCATTCGATATCCCGGACTGATCGGATATAAAACTGATCCCGGAGGCGGGACAACCGATTACGCTGTCACCATTTTTCACGAGGCTATCCGCAACAAGAAGTATGAATCATTTCTCTCTGCGAAATCTACTTTGCCAATGATGTATATGCCGGATGCATTACGCGCAACAATAAGTCTGATGCAGGCAGATGCAGAAAGAGTAAAAGTTCGTTCAAGTTATAATGTAGCAGGTATGAGTTTTAATCCGGAAGAGCTGGCAGCAGAGATTCGCAAACATATTCCGGATTTCAGTATCACATATAATCCTGATATCCGTCAGAACTACGCTGATAGCTGGCCACAAAGTATTGATGATAGCGTAGCAAGAAAGGACTGGGGATGGGAAGCCGAATATGATCTGTGTCGAATGACCGAAGACATGTACAATCATATTCAGCATGCTTTGGTCTCTCACTAGTATTTTCTGACCTTATCGGGGTTCTTCCTAATCATACATTTATTTTAGCAATCAAACCTTTATGGTGAATGAAATTTATATAACTAATTCTCTTTCTCGTAAGAAAGAAAAGTTCGAACCTTTAGTCCCTGGTTTTGTGGGCTTGTACGTATGCGGACCGACAGTGTATGGGGCACCACACCTCGGACATGCACGACCTTATACTACATTCGATGTGTTTTTTCGTTTTATGACCAAACTTGGTTATCGCGTTCGCTATGTAAGAAATATTACTGACGTAGGTCATTTGGTTGACGATGCGGATGAGGGCGAAGATAAAATTGCAAAACGTGCTCTCATAGAAAAGCTTGAGCCAATGGAAGTGGTGGAATTATACACAGGAAAATTTCATGAAGCAATGCGTGCCTTGAATAATTTACCTGTGAGCATTGAGCCTCGTGCGTCAGGACATATCATTGAACAAATTGATATGATCCAAAAAATTATTGATAATGGATGGGCTTATGTTTCTAATGGTTCTGTCTATTTTGATGTTGTAAAATACAGCAAGACACATGACTATGGTAAGTTAAGCGGCAGAGTTATAGAAGAGCTGATAGCAGGAGCAGGCAATGAACGTCGTGAGCTGGAAGGTCAGGATGAGAAACAGAATCCTGCTGATTTTGCCTTATGGAAAAAAGCAGCGCCTGAACACATTATGCATTGGCCATCACCCTGGAGCGAAGGTTTTCCCGGCTGGCATATTGAATGTTCTGCCATGAGTACTAAATACCTCGGAGAAACTTTTGATATTCATGGAGGAGGAATGGACCTTTTATTCCCTCACCATGAAAGCGAAATTGCACAATCGAAAGGCGCTTGCGGCAATGCACCCGTGCGTTACTGGATGCATAACAATATGATCACCATCAATGGACAGAAGATGGGGAAGTCATTAGGCAATTTTATTAACCTTGATGATTTTTTTACAGGTAATCACAAGTTGCTGGAGAAGTCTTATTCTCCCATGACCATTCGTTTTTTCATTTTACAAGCGCATTATAGGAGTACTCTGGATTTTTCAAACGAAGGTTTAAAAGCAGCAGAAAAAGGATTAAGCAAATTGTTGAATGCTTCCGAAGTATTACAGAAATTAAAATCATCTGCAACCAGCACTTCAGATATTCCGGCATTACGTCAAGCTTGTTTTGATGCGATGGCCGATGATATCAACACGGCTATTACTATTGCACATTTGTTTGAAGCAGTAAGGATAATTAATTCCGTGCATGCAGGGACTGAGACCATAAGTGCCGTCGATCTTGAGATTCTTAAGCAAACGTATCAGGAATTTGTTTTTGATATCCTTGGATTGAAGTTGGAAGAAAATAATAGCTCAACTGATACAGATAAGCTCATGAAATTTATTTTGAGCCTTCGCACAGATGCTAAAGGGAGAAAAGATTTTACTACCTCTGATAAGATCAGGGACGAGCTGGCTTCTCTTGGTTTTAAGATAAAAGATGAGAAAGATGGTACGGTATCATGGTCGAGGGACTGATCTTTCTATTATTGTCATTATTGTTCACTTGTCATTATGAATTTCTTTTTAAAAAATTCGCAAGCATTCATTAAGACCCCGGGAGTATTCTTCTTGTGTTTGTTGCTTGTCTTGTTTTCATGTTCTTCTCCTGATAAGCCAATAGAGACCCCGGCAAGCAACAGTGGAACTGAGGTTAGGCAACCTGTAGTCACAGTACCGGTCTTTAATGAAGATTCCGCATATTCTTATGTACAGAAGCAAGTTGATTTTGGGCCACGTGTCCCTAATTCAAAAGCTCATGCTGCATGTGCAGATTATCTCGTCGCAGAATTTAAGAAGTTCACCAGTTCGGTGATGATGCAGAAAGGAACTGTTCGTACTTATGATGGAGTTAATCTTGATATGAAAAATATTATTGCTTCGTTTAATCCTGAGAATAAGCAACGCGTGCTTCTGTTCGCTCATTGGGATACTCGCCCCTGGGCTGATCATGGTACAGAGCGAAGGAATGAACCTAATTTAGGTGCAGATGACGGTGCCAGTGGAGTGGGCGTGCTTCTGGAAATAGCCAGACAATTTTCCATCCAGGCGCCAACGATTGGTGTAGATATAATTCTTTTTGACGCCGAGGATTGGGGAAAGAGTGGAGGAGGACCTGAATCTGAAGACTCGTATTGTCTGGGAGCACAGTATTGGACAAAAAACCTACATGTGCCGGGTTATACGGCTGAGTATGGAATTCTTTTAGACATGGTTGGTGGACGAAATTCTAAATTCAGAATGGAAGGAAATTCGAAACAGTTTGCATCCTTTGTCCTTGAAAAGGTTTGGAAAACAGGTGTTAACCTCGGCTTTTCAGATTATTTTATTTTTCAGGATGGGGGTTGGATAACAGACGATCACGTATATGTGAATCGAATAAATATTCCGAGTATAGACATCATTGCAAGTGACGCCTCTTCAAGTACAGGTTTTCCAAATCACTGGCATACCCATGCCGACAATATGGATGTTATTGACAAAAGAACTCTGAAAGCAGTTGGGCAAACGGTTATGCATGTAGTCTATAGCGAGAATACAGGAGGAGCCTTTTAGGACTCTTAGTGTAACTCAATTATTTCTACATCAGGAATTTCTTTTAATTCAAGTTGAATATGTTTTTGCCTGGCCTTGGCTTTAAACTCCTGAAAAATTTCAAGTACGTCTCTATCTATATAGTTGCTTTTTGAACCGTCAATTAGTACTACAGAGTATTCAGGAATTTTATCCAGCATTTCAATAAATCTTTTTTTACTGAGGAAGCTCACATTTAAGGCAAGGCTGATCGTAAACTGTTTATTGTGACCATCGTTTGTTTGAGTAAGCGTAAAGCCTGCTAAATAGGTGTGTTTAATACTATAGTATATGGCATGAATGATACCGATCAAGACACCGATGAGTAGATCGGTAAGTAAAATTGCAATGACGGTAACAATGAATGGAAGAAATTGCTCCTTACCCTGCCTGTAAATTGATTTCACCATTTTAGGTTTCACAAGATTGTATCCTGTCCGAAGCAGGATCACAGCAAGTACACAATAAGGAATCATGTTGATGAGCGGAACAGCAACGCTGATCGCAATAAGAATCCAGATAGCATGAAAAATTGCTGATAGTTTAGTTTTCGCCTTGGCTTCTGCATTTGCGGAACTCCTTACTATTACGGCTGTGATCGGTAGTCCGCCCAATAAACCACTCACAAAATTACCGGTTCCTTGCGCCATAAGTTCCTTATTCGAAGAGGAGATCCTGTTGTATGGATCAAGTTTGTCAATTGCGGCAAGGCTTAATAAGGTTTCAAGAGATGCAACAAAGCATATAATCACCCCAGTTTGCCAAATACCGGAATTACTCAACAGCATACTCAGATCTGGAAATTTCATCGAAGAAAACACCTGGTCCGGAATGCTCACAAATTGAGAGGGGGCTAATTGGATCGAAGGCATATATGTTTTTAAAAACAGGCTTGATAAAATGCCAAGTATTACTACCAGAAATGAGGCAGGTAGATAGGATAGTGAATGAGCAAGATATTTTTTCCAGGCTATTAAAAATAGTGTCGCAATTCCGGCTATCAGAATAGCACCGGCAGAACTATGTTCTAAAAGGTCATGAACATTTTGAAATGCATGGTTTAATGTGATAATATTAAAAAATTCATTGGACCAAAACTCAGGTCTGTCATATCCTATCAAAGGAGGAATTTGTTTTGAAATAAGAATGATGCCAATAGCAGATAACATTCCCTTGATCACTGATGCCGGAATGAAATGAGTAAATCCACCTAACTTTAATAATCCAAGGATGAATTGAAGTACTCCTGCCACTGTAACAGATAAATAAAAAATTTCCAATGAATCGAATTTTGTGATCGCAGCAGCGCAAATAGCTGTGAGGCCGGCAGCCGGTCCACTCACGCTTAATTGAGAATTGCTGAAGAGGGAGACCACAACCCCTCCTATTATCCCGGCAAGCAAACCGGAAATTACAGGTGCATTTGAAGCCAGTGCGACACCCAGACACAAAGGTAGTGCAACAAAAAATACCGTGATGCTCGCCTTGAGATCATGTTTTAGAAAAGAAAGAAAATAAAACTTAGCCTTTCTGCCCGGGAATTTCATATCCAATGTAAAGGTGTGAAATTCCATCAGACAGTATATATTTATTTGTTATTTTTTCAACCATACTTAAAAACATTTTGTAAGATTTATTGCGAATGTGCATACCTACGCTGTTCTTTTTAATTTTATTGGTCTGTTTTTGAATTGCTACAGTTTTTCTTGAAATCCAATGCCATTCCCGTTTAAAAATGGGCATTCAAAATAATAAGACGATTAATCCTTTTTGTAAGCTTTTATCAATTTATTATCCTTCCGGCTCTGTTGCTGATTGTATGTTTGAATACCATAAGTTCAACGCATACACCAATGAAAAAAACTTTTACATTCATTTCAATCTTATTTGCCTTGATGCTATTTCAGTATTCGGTAGTCCACGCACAGTACACAACCGCAGCAGGGCTTCGCGTCGGGAAATTCGCAACAGGTATAAACGTCAAACATTTCTTTGATGCCAGTTCAAATACAGGATTCGAGATACAGGCCGGAATTACAAGAGAAGCCAAGGGTGGATACATTGCCAAGGGTTATTTCGTGAAACAATTGCCGATCTTTAATTCGATGTTGCAGATACCTGTCGATATCGTTTTTGGAATAGGTGGGCATGCCAGTTATTTCAAATACGACTATTACAGTATCAAAGAGGGGCAGCCTGTTTTTTATAAAGATCAAACCATTGCTGCAGGTATGGATGTTATGGTTGGTTTGGAATATGATACACGAAAAATTCCATTTACCATTGGTATAGATGCCAACCCCTTTTATAGCCTGTTAAAGCCCGGTCCGGAATGGATTGACTTTGGAATTAATGCGAGGATAAAATTTTAAAGGGAGTTCTTTATGGACTTTTTTGAGTAATTGACAATTGCGTTTTTCTTAGCTGTTTAGTGTTAATATAAATACAGTAAACACTAAGAAAAGTTATGTCAAAGAAAAGAATCGAGCCCCATTAAAACTCCGCATTCTTCGGCGTACGCGGAAATGGTATCACATCACGGATGTTAGTCATACCCGTAACGAACAGCATCAACCTTTCAAAGCCAAGTCCGAAGCCTGAATGTTCGCAGGTTCCAAACTTACGTGTTTCGAGATACCACCACAGTTCTTCTTGGTGAATTTTCATCTCTTTGATGCGAGCCAGAAGTTTTTCATGATTCTCTTCACGCTGCGATCCTCCAATGATCTCGCCTATCCATGGAAACAAAATATCCATAGCCCGAACCGTCTTGCCATCTTCATTTTGCTTCATGTAAAATGACTTGATTTCCTTCGGGTAATTGGATAAGATCACCGGACTTTGAAAATGTTCAACAAGATAATTCTCGTGTTCTTTTTGAAGATCTGTACCCCAGCTCACAGGGAATTCGAATTTTTTTGAAGATGATCCGAGGACTTCAATCGCTTCTGTATATGTTAACCGTTTAAATGGTTTGCTGACGACAGATTTCAAACGATTTAATAATTCTTTGTCGTAAAGGTTGGTCAGAAAGTCAAGATCATCCTTACAGTGTTTGAGAGCATAGGAGATGAGATACTTCAAAAAATCTTCTGCAAGATCCATGTTGTCTGCAAGATCATAGAATGCCATTTCAGGTTCTATCATCCAAAACTCTGCAAGGTGGCGTGGTGTATTTGAATTCTCCGCTCGAAAGGTTGGTCCGAATGTATAGACTAGTCCCAATGCCATGGCGCCTAACTCTCCTTCTAATTGTCCGGATACAGTGAGGTTGGTCGCCTTACCGAAAAAATCTTCTTTATAGTTTACGGTACCGTCCGGATTGCGGGGAACTTTATCAAAGTCAAGAGTTGTAACCTGGAACATTTCTCCGGCTCCTTCTGCATCGGAACCGGTAATGATCGGTGAATGCAGATTAAAAAATCCCTTGTCGTTAAAATATTTATGGATCGCAAAGGTCATATGATGACGCATGCGTAACACAGCACCAAAGGTGTTTGTACGAGGACGCAGGTGTGCGATCTCTCTCAGGAATTCAAGAGAGTGACCTTTCTTTTGTAATGGATAAGTTTCATCAGCGCCTCCAAGTAATTCAATTTTTTCAGCTTGTATCTCTACACTTTGGCCTTGCCCTTGAGAAGGAACAAGTTTTCCTTTCACCGAAATACATGCGCCTGTAGTAATCGTCTTCATGAAATCCTCGCCGAACTTTTCAATTTCAGCAACAACCTGAATGGAATGAATTATCGAGCCATCATTGATCGCGATAAATGCAATTTGTTTATTACCCCGGCGGGTACGAACCCATCCTTGTAAAAAAACATCTATCCCCGTCTCCTTCGATTGCAAAAGGTCAATGACCCGTATTGATTTCATAATTTTATATTATTCGGCAAAAATGACAATTAATAGGGGCTTAGGCAAATTAAGATGAATCTTGAAGAAGATAAACTTTAAGCATGCAGGGACAGGGGAAAATTCAGTCAATTTGCCTAGAATAAAGAGTTCCCGAAGCACGTTCCAATGAATCTTTCTATATTTGTATAAGCAAAAAAATGATGGATCATAAGCCGGGAGATTTGTTGAAGAAAATCAATGTTCCTGAAGATCTGAGAAAACTTCCCGAAACTGAGCTTTTGAGGGTTTGTCATGATCTGAGGGACTATATCATTGATATTGTGTCTGTTAACGGAGGGCATTTTGGCGCTTCATTGGGAGTTGTAGAGCTTACAGTAGCCTTACACTATGTATTTAATACCCCTTTTGATCAACTTGTCTGGGACGTAGGCCATCAGGCTTATGGACATAAGATACTCACAGGTCGGAAAGACGTTTTTCATACTAACCGAATTTATAAGGGAATAAGTGGTTTTCCGAAACGTAGCGAAAGTGAATATGACACCTTTGGTGTTGGTCACTCTTCGACTTCTATTTCTGCAGCTTTAGGTATGGCTGTTGCCTCAAGGATCAAGGGTGAAACTGCAAGACAACATATTGCCGTCATAGGTGATGGTGCGATGACCGCCGGTCTGGCATTCGAAGGACTTAATCATGCCGGTGTCGAGAATTCGAATTTGCTTGTCGTTCTGAACGACAATTGTATGAGCATCGATCCTAATGTTGGTGCATTAAAAGAATATTTGACTGATATTACTACCTCGCATACTTACAATAAAGTAAAAGATGAAGTATGGAAGCTGTTAGGCGTCATCAGTCGCTTCGGTCCGAATGCGCAAGAGATTGCTTCCAATGTTGAGAATGCGATCAAGACTTCATTACTAAAGCAAAGTAATTTATTTGAATCATTACGCTTCCGTTATTTCGGTCCGGTTGATGGTCATGATGTAAATAGATTGGTGAAGGTGATGAATGACCTGAAAGATATTCCGGGACCGAAAATATTACACTGCCTTACGGTAAAAGGAAAAGGGTATGATCTTGCAGAGAAAGATCAAACAAAATGGCATGCTCCGGGATTGTTCGATAAAATTTCCGGTGAGATTGTAAAGCCGGCTCAGACAGCACCTCAGCCACCGAAGTATCAGGATGTTTTTGGTCACACTATTGTTGAGTTGGCCAAATTAAATCCGAAGATAGTAGGTATAACACCTGCTATGCCTTCAGGTTGTTCTTTGAATATCATGATGAAAGAAATTCCTGAACGTGCTTTTGATGTAGGCATTGCTGAACAACATGCAGTTACTTTTTCTGCAGGACTGGCGACACAGGGTATGATACCATTTTGTAATATCTATTCATCATTCATGCAACGTGGCTATGATCAGGTTGTGCATGATGTTGCCTTGCAAAATCTTCACGTGATTTTTTGCCTCGATCGCGGAGGTCTTGCCGGAGCTGATGGTCCAACACATCACGGATCTTTTGATATTGCATATTTCAGGTGTATTCCAAACATGATAGTTTCTGCGCCGATGAATGAAATTGAATTGCGAAACCTCATGTTCACTGCACAACTGGAAAGTACAAATGCACCTTTTTCTATTCGTTACCCAAGAGGAAATGGCGTTACTCTCGATTGGCGTCAGCCTTTTCAGGAATTGCAAATCGGTAAAGGAAGAAAAGTTTGCGATGGCGAAGAAGTAGCTATCCTTAGTTTTGGTCATCCGGGAAATTTTGCTGTTCAGGCCTGTAATGATTTAAATGTTGAAGGAATGCATCCTGCACATTATGACCTCCGTTTTGCAAAGCCTCTTGATGCCGAGTTATTACATCAGGTGTTTAAGAAGTTTAAAAAGATAGTTACCGTTGAAGATGGCTGTATCATGGGCGGTTTTGGAAGTGCGGTGATAGAATTCATGGCAGACCATGGCTACAGTGCGAGCGTTATTCGTCTTGGAATTCCGGATCAGTTTATAGAGCATGGAGAACAAAAGGAATTATACGAAGAATGTCACTTCAATGCAGATGCGATTAAAAATGCAGTACGGCAACTGGTGGGTGAATCGGTATTAGTGTAGTTTTATAAAATTTTTCTGAGGAGTTTTTTGCTGTTTTCGCCATTGTTAACAGGCATTTTACCAAGTTTTTAAAGGGATTAAACGAATAAAATCGCCACCGGACTTTGAATTGGTTATTTTATGATTGAGTATTCTGTGGAGTCTCTCACGAATCCTCATGCCCAACCGGATCGAAAAATGTTTTCTAAGCCTATTCCATATGTGATCATCATCTTCTTCTTTATGTTGATGAGTTCTGCGCATTCTCAAACATATACCATGAGTAACGGAACCATCAACACATGCAGCGGTACATTTTATGATCCGGGAGGAACAAATAATTATGGTAATAATTTAAATATTACACAAACTATTTGTGCTACAGGTGGAAACTGCTTGTCGGTAAATTTTACCGCCTTCAGGACACAGGGAGGAAACGACATTCTTACAATTTACGATGGGCCGAATACGAGCTCTCCTGTAATTGGAACTTTCTCCGGAACAACTTCACCCGGAAATGTCGTGTCATCTTCAGGTTGCCTTACTTTCCGATTTGTTTCAAATGGAAATAATAACCGATCAGGATGGGTTGCAAATATTTCTTGTAGTCCATGTGGTTCGACGTATCTGTTAAATAATAACACAGCAGTGAACACTTGCGGTGGTTTGTTTTATGATAGCGGAGGTCCATCATCAAATTATGGACGATATGACAATTACACAAAAACCTTCTGTTCAAATGCAGGTGATTGCATGAAGATGATATTTACATCCTTTTCATTGAGGAATGGTGATGTAATGACGATATATGATGGGCCAAGTACGGCATCTCCGCAGGTGGGAACTTATTCAGGATCAAATTCACCGCGAACAATTTTATCAAGTACAGGATGTATTACCATCCGCTTTGTAACAGACGGAAACACTCAGGTAAATGCCGGATGGGCTGCAACAATATCCTGCAGTGTTTGTCCTACGCCACCCGGTTCAACTACCTATACTCACCCGACTTCAGGTTTGCAAAACGCAAATGTAGGAACGAACATGGTTGCAACTTGCGGAGGTACTTATACTGATAATAGCGGAGCCGGATCAAACTATTCAAATAATATCAATTATGTGTATAGAACATTTTGTCCTGATGAGGCAGGAAAATGTTTAAGGGCAAATTTCTGGTCATTCTCAACTGAGTCGGGTTATGATTATCTGAGTGTACTTAATGGCCCGACACAAAATAGTCCTCAGTTTGGAACAGGTTCGACCTGGTCGGGAACTGCAACATCTTATCAGGCTACCATGGCAGCCGGGATGGGCCCCTATGTTTCAACAGATCAAAGTGGTTGTATAACCTTTAGATTTAATTCGGATGGCTCAGTGAACCTTCCGGGATGGGTAACCACATTCGATTGTGTTCCATGCGCAAATGGTCCTAACGGAACTGATAACAGTGACTGTGCACAGTTTACGCCAATATGTACGGATCAAAGTTTCACAGATGCTAGTACCGGCCCGGGAATAGTTTCAGATGGAGGAGGAGGGTGTGTTCTTGCGGAAAATTTTAGTAATTGGTATAAAATTCTCATTCAGAACAATGGAACTTTGGGTTTGAGAATAATTCCTAATGTAGCAAGCGATGATTATGATTTTGCTTTGTATCAGGCAACATCATGTGGAACCCTGGGCTCTCCGACACGATGTTCTTACGCTGCCAATACCGGCAATACCGGAATGGATAATGCATTGAACCTTTCAACAAACACTGCTGTATGTGGTCCTGCAAATAACGGATCAGATCAGAACGAAGATGTTTGCGGAAATGGATGGACTGATACCAAGACAGTTCTGACAGGTGAAACATACTACTTGATGGTAAACAAATGGTCGCCGGGAGGAAGTGGATTTACATTGGATTGGATATTAACAGGAGGAAGTACATTGAATTGTCAAGTCCTTCCGATAGAACTTACAATGTTCACGGCAGAGCCGGAACTTGATGTGGTGAATTTAAAATGGATGACCGTAGGAGAGATCAACAATGATTATTTCACTGTAGAGAAAAGTAAGGACGCTAATGAATTTGTTCCGGTGCAAATCGTTGATGGCGCAGGTAACTCTTCTGTAAATATTGACTATGCTACCATCGATAAACATCCTTATGAAGGAATATCTTATTATCGGCTAAAGCAAACCGATTATGATGGACGATCAACATATTCACAAACAATTAGTGTAGATTTCAGAAAACAAAAGGATGGCTTTTTAATTTATCCAAATCCTGCAACAGAAGATGTAGTGCTGGTTTATCATTGCCAGAAGGTAGTACAAACAAGCATAAGAGTTATTGATTTAAAAGGACAGCTGGTTTATTCATCAACGGTAGAGTCAAACAAAGGATCTAATAAGCTTGCACTTGATCTCCCGGATCTTGAATCAGGTGTCTATGTGGTTTTTCTGGAGAATGAATTTAAATCGATGAAGAAAAGGCTTGTGATGAATTAAAAAAATAAAAAATGATCCTATATACAATATTTTACATTTATCGAAAATTGAAATCTCGTCAGAAACAAAGTGAGGTTTGAAATGTAAACCATATTGACCGGCTGAGGAGTAGAAAATTAGTCAAACCCTAAGTAGACATAAAATCTGAAACAATAATTATTCTGATGATAATAGCTTTTTGATCAACACAATTTGTCCGAGATGATAATAGCTATGCTCAATGATTCCATCAATGTTTCGCTGATAGGTTCCATATTTTTTATCAACGAATGCCTCTTGTAGTTTTTCATCAGGAAACTGTTCAACCTGTGAGGAAAATTCTTCAGCGTCATTCCAGAACTTATTCAAGAATGTTTCCCATTCAGTTTGTGATTGAATAGCTTTGAAATCGAAACTGAATTTATCTTTTACTTCAAGATTACCGCCTCTGAATACATTTGTTAGTCCTGCAATATAATAATGAACATGCTGTGCCAGGGCTGCAATTGTGTTCAATGAATTGAGTTCAGAAGTTGCAATTTTCCAGTCAAGGTCCTTGAGTTGAGCTTTGTAATTTGTATTCGCGACCCAGGTACCATTCAGTATTATCTCTCTGAGCCGGCTTGCCAGTTCTTGTGTTTTTTTCATCGGATTGAACAAAGACATTATTTATTCAGTTCTAATTTTTATAGAGACGTCAGATAATAAATTGAATGCATGCACATATTTATATCAAACTCTTAGTGAGCCACGAAAACCTCTGGCTGCATAATAAGATTCGGCGCCATTATGATAAACAAAAACCGTATTGAAACGGAAGTCACAAAAAATTGCTCCACCAAGTTTTCTTATTGCATCAGGTGTCTTTACCCAACTGGACGTTTTCGAATCGAAATTGCCCAGCTTTTGCAAATTTCTATATTCTTCTTCAGTTAAAATTTCTATTCCGATCTCTGCTGCCATGTCCATAGCACTATTCTTTGGCTTATGCTCTTTGCGTGCATCGAGTGCTTTGCGGTCATAACACAAACTCCTTCGCTCTTTCGGGCTTTCCGGGGAGCAATCATAAAAAATATACTCACCTGTTTTTTTATCAAAGCCGACAATATCGGGTTCGCCTCCGGTTTTTTCCATGTCATTTAAGACAACAAGCTTTTTGCTATTCGATTTAAGTTTCGAGACCACTTTATCCCAGCTTATATCCTTATGTCTTTGCATGTTTTTTTCAAAACGCAAATGCAGTATCTTGAGTAGATCATCAGCTTCTGTTGTGGAAAGGGTTTTAGCGTTCTTTTTAGCCATTGTTCATTGCTATTATAGACCATTTTAAAAAACTAAATTCAAATTATATTTGACAGCAAAACGTTTTTGAACTTTCAGGTTAGTATTTTATGAACTTAAGGGCAGGTGCTGCCCGGTTCTTTAAGCGAATAAAATATACCCCTTCTGCAAGATCATCTACGCTGAAGCTGGGTTCCGGACTAAGAGCAATTTGTTTTTGCAAGCGCCCGCTAAGGTCATATATCATTAACTCATCCTGAAGCACTCCGGATGGCAGCAGAACATTTACAATTTCATTTACAGGATTTGGGAACAGCTTCCAGCTAATACTTTTTTCTAACTCATCTATCCCAATTGTACTGCAGGAATACTCAATGGAATAAGATGTAGTATCCAGCGGGCAATTTGAATTTGGTGCGATCACTTTACATTCATAGATGCCACCATTCAGAATTAAAAGGGTATCATCATTGTTTGCGAAACTCAGTAAGGAGTCATTTTTAAACCACCGAATAACTTCACTTCCGGAAAGAAAGCCATTGATGTGCAGTACAGAAAAAACAACTGTGTCACCGGTACAAGGGTCAGCACCCGGACTCAGGTCAAAATAGTAACCGGACCATTGTGAAACATCGGTGAATAAAACAGATAATTCAGTACAACCGGCAATTGTACTTAGCACACTGAAATTTGAAATACCATATTGAATATAGTTTGCAAGAAATTGATTGGTCTCAGGGATCAATTCTCCCTGGTAGAGCCATTGATAACTGTCAGCTGCCTGCGTCCATAGAGTGTCAGCCTGACATAAGGAGGAATGTGGGGAGCTGACTAAGGGAGTGTGACTACAAAATTGGATTATTGTATCAGTAGTACTGCTATGTAATCCATTTAGATCGCAAGTACTGCTTGTAAATGATACTGTATAAGTTCCATCGGAAGAATATGAATGAACAGGATTCGAAATATTCGAAGTATTGCCATCTCCAAAATCCCAGAAATACATTTCGGCAGTGCCCGGTTTCACAGGCGTGAAAAAGACCTCGTTCAAGCCATTTCCGGTCCGGTATCT
This sequence comes from Bacteroidia bacterium, assembly GCA_035341855.1. Taxonomy (GTDB): domain Bacteria; phylum Bacteroidota; class Bacteroidia; order AKYH767-A; family 2013-40CM-41-45; genus QQVM01. The sequence continues at coordinate 2,770 of DAOQWA010000012.1, read as the reverse complement.
GAAATCAGATTCAGGAAGCACCTTGTAATCCCATGAATTCAGGTGATCGAAAACCTGTGTTTTAGCAACAGCTCTGATGATCGCAGCATCTGCAGCATCTAGTCCGAAATCATAGCTGATCAAAGTAGGATCCTTTTTAAAGATCGTCGAATAGAAAGAGCATGCGGCAGCATAGGATCCGTAAGCGGAAGGATGGCTTTCATCACTCTGGTATAATTCTATACCGGGATGATTTTGCCTCAGGTAATTCCAAACTATAGAAACCGGTGATAGTTCTGTTTTTAATGCAGCTGTCAGACTGATATAATTATTTCGAATACTGGTATCCATTCCTTCATATGTGCACATTACCGGATAGGAAGGACAGTAGGTAGCATTGCCATTCTTTCTACCCCAGGTCATATAGAACATAGTAGTAGCACACTGATCATATTGGTTGATGAAATTGTTCAAAGCAGTTCCTCCACCATTAAATCCACCTTGATCTAAAATTGGTTCCTGGCTTTGTCCCTGCAGAACGATATAATCACGACCTCCGCTGATAATTTTATTCAGACTAATACTATCCGAATAATGGTCAGACAATCTATAACCACCCGGAGTATAACTGTCAAAGATCAAAGTGTCACCCGCAGACAATGCAACATCATGCACAAGTTGTGGTAAGTTGTTGACTCCTGTATAACTATTTCCCAGAAATAATACGTTTCTAGTTTGTTGTGCTTTCAATCCCAAAAAAGCGAAAGCAAATATTGATAAGATGAATAGGTAAACAATGATTTTAGGATCATTATTATCAGGTTTCGTTTTTCTTTTAGCAGATGACATGTATGACATTTAAGATTTATTAGAATATAGAAGAAAGATAGTTTTGAAAGTTTTTTATCATGATTAAAGATATGATTGTATGGTCAATCTTCACGACCATGTATCCATGCAACAACAAGTGCCGTCAGTCCACCCCAGAGTGCATGTCCGATCACATCCGTGAAAACGACAACCCAATCAATCAAATTCATCTGTGCCAATGTCATTATGGCAAAGCATAGTCCTATCGAAGCTCCGATCACAGCACCTGCCGTAAAGCCTGTAGCAGCCGAAATTTTAGTTTTCCAATTTCTGAAGATGTAAATGAACATGATCGCAAATGGAATCTGAGCAAGAATGGCAAGGCCATAATTTTCGGGGACCTTCATCAGGTTCTCATATTGGATCGTATGGGTAGCCTGAAATGGGTTCAGAATAAGACCGAAAATGATAGCTCCGGATACAGTGGAAGCGATCGTGCCGGCAATTGTAGAAAAAACAATTTTTTTATTTTGTGTTGTCAATGGTTAAATAATATAAATAACATTTATAAGAAATCATGTAAAGTAAATACTCGATCGGTTTAAGAATGAATGACAATTTTGAATTAGCTTGCCAACGCTAATTTAATTCTCATAGTCTTATTCTACAAGTATTCTTTGCATCAATTGATTCAAAAAGGACAATATGCATTAATTTCATGAATTAGTTTGTTTGTAATCCTGATATTAACAAAGCTATTTTAAATTGCTTTAAAAAAGATTTAATTTCTATGACTTTTTTAACTTGCGATAATGATTAATTGTGAATACGCCAATTGTTAAAAATGGGATGGTAGAAATAATGATCTTTAAGTTCAAAGCTAAGATCCCTGTGACCGTAATAAAGAACATCAAGACAAAGAGTAACCAGAAGCCTGTTAAGCTCATTCTCTTACCCGGTTCTTTTTGAAACAATGTATACAGTAAAAGGAGCTGACCAGCCAAAGGCAATAATACAAGAGGATGAAAGACAGAAACAGGATCAGAAAATAATTTGATCAGAATGAGCATTTCGGCTTCAAACAAAAAGGAACTGTTTCCTTTGCCCCATTCCAGATAGGCTAAACAAGATGATAGGATCAATAAAAAATTCAGCACTTTACTCTTCATTGGCGTAAAAAGATAAGTTAAGAAATTATTTTGATCAGGGATATTGAATGCTCAACCTATCCTGACTGATGTCATGGTCAGTGAACCTGCGACGGCTTTATCATTGAAAAGAGAAATCTCATCATTCTTTTCTTTTAATCCAAGGCCATAGAGAAGGGGAAGGTAGTGTTCTGCAGTTGGGATAGCAAGGTCAAAAGCTTTTCCCTGAGATCTGAAATTGATCAATGGCGAATGATCTCCGTTCAGAATATTTTTTTTCATTTTGTCGCTTGCTTCAGATGCCCAGTCATAAGCATAGAGTTCACCCAATCTGCTCCAGTCAACTTTGCCAAGATTGTGAACCATGTTCCCGCTTCCGACTATCAACACACCTTTGCTTCTGAGAATGGCCAATTCTTTTGCAAGTTCATAATGGTACTGACCGTTTTGTGTTTGATCCAGGCTCATCTGAATGACAGGTATATTTGCTGAAGGGTAGAGGTGTTTTATCACGCTCCAGGCGCCATGGTCCAATCCCCACTGATGATCCATTCCGATCTCCGTTTTTTTAACAAGGCTTTTGGTTTCTGCAGCCAGTTGCGGACTACCGGGAGCAGGATATTGTACATCGTAGAGTGCATTCGGGAAACCGCCGAAATCATGAATTGTTCTTGGCATCTCCATTGCCGTGACATAGGTTCCGCGCGTTTCCCAGTGTGCCGAGATGCATAAGATGGCGTTAGGCCTAGGAAGACCTTTACCAATATTTCTCCAGCCGGCAACAAATTCATTCTCTTCAATGGCATTCATCGGACTCCCATGACCGAGAAATA
>DAOQWA010000011.1:0-73445 GCA_035341855.1 Bacteroidia bacterium | reverse complement strand
AGATTGACTTTGATAACTCTAAGTATGAATGATCGCGATCAGGCGTTTCGGGCACTTAGGATCAATTAGTAATCTCCTTGCTACTTTTTTGCTTGGCCATTTCCAAAATTCTGTATTAAGAGACCCATCTGCATTATACCAATTTCCAATAGCAGTATCTGACCAGGTCTTTCCTCCATCAATTGATTTTACAATTCCCCGGCTTTGGCAAAATTCACTACTCAAGGCAGGGCCATTCGGATCCATGATACAATCAGGGTCGCCGGTGGATATATATCTGACCTGATTGTTCTTCGGGTTGATGACAAGGTCGGCAATTCCAATGTGCATCAAGCCGGAAGTATTTTCACTGCTCCATACTGTATCTCCATTAACTAATTTCCACAGTCCACCATAGGGTGTGCAAAGAAATAAATCTGATGGTTTGCCGGCTTTCCCCTTCCCGGGCATGGCAGTAACCTTTGCCACCCTTCCAATACCATTTGCAAACTTAAGGGAGTAATCTTTTGCATTGATAATATCAGGTGATGTTTCGGGCCCTAGCGGATACCATGTCTGAGAAAAGGAACCTGGTACAGTTGTAAAAAATACTATTGTCAGGAACAACAGAAATAAAAAAAACCTGGTCTGCATTTTTGCAAAAGATTAAAGATCCCACACAGAACTTCGTCGACTTCGAACGTAGTTTTTCATCTTTAGCCAAAATGCCAGGATCATGTAAATGATAATTGGGGATCCAATAGTTAAAAATGTAGAATAAATAAAAAACAAGCGAATAACAGAACTCTTCATATTGAGCTTGTCACCAATAGCTGCACAAACACCGAATGCTCTTGTCTCGAAAAATGCTCTGACAGAATGAACAAGCTTCATGGTAATTTGTTTATTAAACTGATTCCTATGCCGCAAGTTAAACATTTTTTTTCTGAACAGTAATTTTTCTTCAATGTTAGCAAAGCCTGCGAATGCAATGCGGATTGGGGTTTAATTCCAATTTCTATCCACTTGCTGATGATTGAATTTACCTCTGCAGCGATTTCCTCCAAAATCAGAACTGCACGATCACGGTGTTTCAATGAATTGTTTCGCATCCCATAAGAAAACAAAACAGGGGCAATTACATTAATGAAAATACTCTCAATCGATTTATTACCTAATATCTTCCTTCGTTCAGGAGATTTTTTTCCAAAGTTATAATGCATAGACCAGTAGGACGACGCGGCTACTTGAAATATCTTTTTTCCCTCAGCAAAATCTTTGATCTCAAGAATTTCTGAAAATAACCTATTGGTTCTTGTCAGCAAATTTGCAAGTTGAGCAATTCTGATTGTCGGAAAATTTACCGGCCTTAACCGTAAGAATTTCCAGCATGATGCATCAATAGATTGTAAATTATATGCATTTCTAAAATAAGCATATTCATCCTGCAATATTTTTGAATACTGGTCAGGGCATTCTAAGCCTAGCATGCCTCCGGATCCGAACAATAAGGCTTCTATTTTAATGGGCTTGTCTCTGAAACGTTGGATCAATTCAAAAGGCAATGCTCTAAAGAGCATAGAGAATGGCAATGCATTAAGATTAAATCCGAATCCTGCAAATAACAATTCATAGAATGCTTTTTCCCAGTCATTTTCATTGTTCTCAAGAACTTGAAAGACGATAGATGTTTTTTGCTCAAGTCTTTCAACTGCCAAACGATCCAACCAGGAAAGGATCGTGATTTGATCTACCTCCCGGATGCGATGAGTACATGGAATCCATGAATGAGTGTCAAGAAGCCTGAGATAATTTTCTAATACATTTTCAAGTAACCTTCCTTTGAGTTCAAGACAACAAATTTTCTGACCATTGTTCCGATAAGAAGACTCATCTTCAACATAGACAACATGTAGAATGCAATTATCATAAGCAGCATCCTGCTCGTGTTTATGCTTTCTCCACTCAGAAGAATTAAGATGAATTTCTACTGTACCAATCCACAATGTTCCATTGATCCTTATTGAAGCACTAAAAAAATCGGGGCCGGCATCTCTATTGAGATCACCTACTTTGATAATCTCCAGACTATCACCTTCGGTAGTTTTAAGATCATCTTTCTTAAAAAGTTGATGTTGCCATACGTGATGGAGAAAAGCTTCTGTCATTAAAATATCTTTGATGCAAGATATTTCATCACATTTAAAGTCCTGTCCAATAAAAGCAGGATATTATTTACAGGCCGGTTATAATTTAAACAATGATGCTCTCCAAATGCTGCTTCATTTCTATGTGCATTTGTCTTGCAGCCTTATGTGCAGCTTCAGCAAAATCTTCGGCAACTGAGGCATAAATAATTTGCCTGGATGAATTTACAAGCAAGCCGCAGGTTGCATTTAACCCTGCCTTTGATACTTCTTCTAAACTACCGCCTTGTGCACCAACTCCGGGAACCAGTAAAAAATGATCGGGGATAATCCTTCTTATCTTGCCGATAAGCTCCGGATGTGTAGCTCCAACAACATACATCATTTCATCAGGTGTTGCCCAATCTTTCGAAGTACGCAATACATGCTCAAATAATTTCTCTTCGCTTCTGCCTCCACCGACTGACATTTCAGCAAGTTGGAAATCTGACGACCCCTTATTACTGGTGAGAGCCAGTAGAATTACCCAGTTTCCCGGACGTATGAATGGAGTTACAGAATCTCTTCCCATATATGGAGCTACCGTAACTGCATCGAAGCGATAGTAATCAAAAAATGTCTGGGCATACATCTCAGCTGTGTTGCCTATGTCACCTCTTTTAGCATCAGCAATGGTGAATATGTCAGCAGGAATAATGCGCACAGTTTTCTCAAGGCTTTCTAATCCAGCCGGACCACGTGATTCATAAAAAGCAAGATTAGGTTTATATGCTACACAAAAATCCTTTGTAGCTTCTATTATCTGCCTGTTAAATTCATAGACAGGATCCTCATGCTTAAGCAAATGTTTTGGTATCCTGCTAATATCTGTATCAAGGCCAATGCACAAATAAGACCCTTTTAATGTGATCTGTTCAAATAATTGTAAACGCGTCATGCTGCAAACTTACAATTTGTAGAACGAATTTCGTTTATTGTTGTCAAATTTGATATAAACTTCATTGTATGGCCAAAGATTCGGGATTATCGAAACAATTATCTCTGCTTGACTCTACTGCTATCATTATAGGTTCGATGATCGGTTCAGGGATATTTATAGTATCAGCTGAGATCGCTACAAAGGTAGAAACTCCGGGAATGCTAATACTGGCATGGGTTGTAACAGGAATTATCACCATTCTGGGTGCTTTGAGTTATGGCGAACTCGCAGCAGCAATGCCAAAAGCCGGTGGTCAATATATTTATCTGAAGGAGGCCTTTGGACCCTTGTATGGATTTCTCTATGGATGGACGCTATTTACAGTCATACAAACAGGGACGATAGCGGCTGTTGCAGTTGCTTTTGCCAAATTCACAGGCGTTTTTATGCCTGAAATTTCAGGAGAGAATATCTTATTTCAAATTGGCCCTGTAAATATTAGTTCTCAACAACTCTTAGCAATAAGTATAATCATACTCCTGAGTATCTACAATTATCGCGAAGTGAAAGCCGGAGCTTTGCTCCAGAACATTTTTACTGTTACAAAAGTTGCAGCATTATTGCTGTTGGTTGTTCTCGGACTCTATTTTGGATACCAGGGAATCGGAAGCATAGAGAACTTTAGTCCGCTCTTCCCTGATGTAATCACACTTACAACGATTGGAATTTTTGGTGCAGCAATGACAGGCTCTCTGTTTTCTGCCGATGCATGGAACAACATTACATATACCGCAGGTGAGGTAAAAAATCCTCAACGAAATTTACCTCTATCACTACTGCTGGGAACCAGCACAGTGATAATCCTCTATCTGCTTGCGAATTTTGCTTACATCTATGTACTTCCAATTGAACAGATCCAGAACGCAGAAAATGGTCGGGTTGCCACCTTAATGATGAACACAGTGCTGGGAGATAAAGGTCGATTTTTTATGGCTGCCATGATCATGATCTCAACCTTTGGATGTTTAAATGGAATCATACTTACAGCAGCCCGGGTATACTATGCAATGGCCAAAGATGGTTTGTTTTTTAAAAAAGCAGGCAGCCTGAATAAAAATCATGTTCCTGCTAATTCCCTAACAATGCAGTGCATTTGGGCTTGTATTTTGTGTTTTTCAGGAACATATAATGATCTCTTGAATTATATCATGTTTGCCGTGATGATCTTTTACGTTCTTACCATAAGCGGACTCTTTGTCTTGCGGATCAGGCGACCGGAAATGGAGCGTCCCTATAAAGCTTTTGGTTATCCATTGATACCTGCCGTCTATATTATCCTTGCTGCATTAGTGGCCTTAAACATGCTGATATACCAAACAAATTTCAGTCTTTATGGATTGATAATTATTTTATTAGGGATACCTGTGTATTTTATCTTTAAGAAAACCTCAAAGAATCTTCAATAATGCAAACTCAGTTCAAAATATATATGTCACTTGAATTAAATTATTGATGAAGCTGTCAAATAAGAAAAGAGAACACCTTGTATGCTTTTAGCGAGCTAAACATTTTTCATCAATAAGATTCAACTAAATCAACATTTTCATCAGCTTCTTACACTTTATTTCAACCAAGTGTTGACGCAAAAAAAAGCTGTGACGATTCTCTGCAAACCCGTGCTGATAGCGACAGGCAGTCGTGTCCGGAATTGAAAAAGCCGGATACAATTTTATGCACCTGCCTTCTGTAGTATTGACTTTAATTCATCTTTATTGGCTTGATTTTCAATGAAATAATCTTAATAAGAATCCCGTGTAATGCCATCATTCCACTAATTCAATTCTTACAAATGGGATGCGTCGTTGCTATTCAATGAAAATTAATTCAGATACAGGCGTTATTAAGCCTTATTCTAAATGAGGGGCTATTCGTCCTGTTCTTAATGCTAAGTTCTGAATATTTATCACAATGGTAGATTTTCAATTAGGTTTTTAATTATGTCAATTCTTTTCAATCGGGCTTTATTCATTTTTATAATCCTGATTAATTTCTTTTCATTAAACAAGGCATCAGCAATTGATTATTTGATGTCTAATAGCACTATCAGCAGTTGTGGTGACAACTTCTATGACAGTGGTGGCAGCGTTGGAAACTATGGAACAAACCAAAATTTCACTTTCGTAATAAACCCGTCAAATCCGGGCGAATATGTCACAATTAGTTTTATGTCATTCTCCACACAGGCCGGAACTGATTTACTATATATATATGATGGCGGATCCACTTCGTCTCCATTAATCGGAATTTATTCAGGGACAAGTAGTCCGGGTGAGATCACCGCACGAAACAGTAATGGCTCACTTACTTTTAGATTCACATCAGGTCCGACTGTTGTAGGAGCAGGATGGCAAGCAGTTACTTCTTGTTCTACTACACCGGGTAATCTTCTTGGTAATTATCCAATGAGTCATAACGCTGTTGATACAATTTGTGGTGGAAACTTTTATGACAATGGCGGAGTTTCAGGAAATTATTCCACTAACCAAAATTCGAAAATGACATTTTATCCTTCTGTAAATGGAAATTATATCAATGTAGATTTTACTGTTTTTAATATCCGAAATGGAAACCATTTTCTATATATTTATGACGGGCCTGATACACTTGCACCATTAATAGGTGAATATACCGGAACTGTTAGCCCCGGAAGCATTACAGCACGAAACACTAACGGTTGTCTAACATTCTACTTTATCTCAAACACGACCGGCCCCCTAAATGGTTGGGCTGCCACGCTTTCTTGTTCTCCAAGTAAAGGTTCTCTCACCGGAGTGTACCCAATGACCAATCAGGCAGTTGATACAGTCTGCGGGGGAACCTTTTATGATTCGGGAGGATCAGGTTCAGCATACGGTACAAATGAAGACAGGACACAAACGTTCTATCCTGCTATTCCGGGAAATTATATTTCTGCCTCCTTCAGTGCTTTTAACACTCAAGCACAAATTGATCTCTTATATATTTATGATGGAACAACGGCCTCTGCTCCTCTGATCGGTGTATATTCAGGTAATGCATCTCCGGGAACTATCACTGCGAGAAATACAAGCGGTGCTTTAACATTCGTGTTTAGTTCTAATGGAAGTACTCAATCGACAGGATGGATATGTGATCTGTCATGTAGTCCAATAGCTGGTTCGCTGACTGGATCCTATCCAATGACAAACGGGGCTACTGATACAGTATGTGCAGGAACATTCTTCGATTCGGGAGGACCAGGCGGCAACTACTCCTCAAATGAAAACAAAACTATGACCTTCTATCCTGCTACGTCCGGTCAATTTTTAGGGGTGAACTTTACAGCTTTTCAGACATCAAGTGCAGCCGACTTCCTGTACATATACGATGGTACTGACACGCTCTCACCATTGATCGGAATATATTCGGGAGCAACTAATCCATTTTATATAGCAGCCAGGAACATAACAGGTGCGCTGACATTTCGCTTTACTTCAAATAGTTCAGCGAATCAGGCAGGCTGGTCAGCTGCATTGAGCTGTTCTGCCACGCCGGGTTCAGATGCCGGTGCTTATCCACTTACTCATGGCACAATGATAACAGCATGTGGTGGATTCTTTTATGACTCTAACGGCCCGTCAAATAATTATTCTGCTAATGAAAACAAAACGATGACTTTTTATCCATCGGTAAGCGGTCAATATATCAGTATGAACTTTACTTCATTCTCGACACAGTCAAATGTTGACCTTCTATATATTTATGATGGACCGAACAACACTTTCCCACTGCTGGGAATTTACTCAGGATCAAATTCTCCGGACACTATCACAGCAAGAAACCCGCAAGGTTGTTTGACTTTTACATTTACCTCTAACTCAGGAAGTCAAGCTGCAGGTTGGGCAGCATCATTTTCCTGTGTTTCACAGCCCGGAACCAATTCAACTTCTTTCCTCATGACTCACAATGCAGTGGATACTATTTGTGGTGGTAGGTTTTATGATTCAGGCGGTCCTACCGGTTCATACTTTTCAAATGAGAATAAGGTGATGACCTTTTATCCATCCAATCCCGGAGAATATCTTGGTGTTACTTTTAGTAGTTTCCAAACGCAAAGTGCATCAGATTTTTTATACGTATATGATGGGCCAAACACTTCATCGCCACTTATAGGAGTTTATTCAGGAACCACAAATCCGGCTTATCTCGCTGCAAGAAATAGTGCCGGATGTCTCACCTTTCGTTTCATCTCAGGAAATACTACAAATCAGACTGGATGGTCCGCTGTATTTAATTGCAGCACTACTCCGGGATCAGACGCAGGAGCCTACCCTATGACTGATTCATCTATCATCACAACATGCGGTGGTTTTTTCTATGATTCGAATGGGCCATCATCAAATTACTCAGCGAATGAAAATAAAATTATGACTTTTCATCCGTCCGTTCCTGGTCAGTTTATTAGCATGAACTTTACTTCTTTTCTTACACAAACAAATACAGACTTTCTCTATATATATGATGGACCTGACACTTTATCACCTTTGCTAGGTGCTTACTCAGGTTCAACATCTCCGGACACCATTACAGCCAGAAACTCCAATGGTTGTCTTACTTTTTATTTTTCATCAAACAATACAACTCAAAGCACAGGTTGGAATGCAACCATCTCTTGCGTCTCTACCCCGGGAACGAACTCATCCACATTCCTGATGACTAACCATTCGGTTGATACAATTTGCGGAGGAAGATTCTATGATAGCGGTGGGCCGAATGCCAATTATTTTGGTAATGAAAATAAAACAATGACTTTCTTTCCGTCAGATTCAGGACAATATGTTGGAGTGAATTTTAATGCCTTTCAAACTGAGAGCTTAAGAGATTACCTCTACATCTACGATGGACCGGTTGCAGGAATTAATTTGATAGGTGCTTATTCAGGTAACACACTTCCTGGAAGAATTAGAGCACGCAACAGTACCGGGGCATTAACTTTTGTATTTGTTACTAATTGGTCAACCAATTATTCCGGATGGTCCGCATACTTCGATTGTTCTGGTACTCCCGGATCTGACTTTGGTACATACCTTATGACCGACAATGTTGCAGACACAATTTGTGGAGGAATATTTTATGATAGCGGTGGAATAACCGGAAATTACGAAAGCAATGAATCGAAGATAATGACATTTTTTCCATCCATTCCCGGAAACTATATGTCAGTCAATTTTTCTTCCTTCACATTAGAAAATGCTTTAGATAATCTTTACATATTTGATGGACCGGATACTTTAAGCCCTCTCATAGGGATGTACTCAGGAACAACAATTCCCGGATATATTGCAGCACGAAATTCTACCGGGAGCTTAACATTTCAATTCATTTCAAATAATGGTGGACTTTACCCGGGATGGGGTGCCGTACTTTCTTGTACCACAATTCCGGGTTCTGATTTGGGTAATTACCCATTGACAGATGGTGCAGAAATAAGCGTTTGTGGTGGCACGTTCTACGACTCAGGGGGCAGTGGAAATAATTATTCTTCTAATGAGAATAGAAAGATGACAATTTATCCTGCAACACCGGGACAATTCTTAAGTGTCGCATTTTCATCATTTCTTACTCAAGCTAATGTAGATTTTTTATCAATATATGACGGCCCAGATACATTATCCCCATTGATCGGATCCTATTCCGGTTCTGTATCTCCGGATACTATGACCGCAAGAAATCCTTTGGGTTGTCTTACATTCCAATTCATCTCTAATGCTAATACTAATAACCAGGGATGGCAGGCAACTCTTAGCTGCGATATACAAAAAGGTACAACGAAGGGAGTCTACGTGATGACCAACGGAGCAGTCGATACAATTTGTTCAGGTAAATTTTATGATACAGGTGGAAATATAGGAACCTATTTTTCCAATGAATCCAGTACAATGACATTCTTCCCTGAAGTACCGGGAACATTTCTGAGTGCAAACTTTTCAGCATTTTTAACACAAGCCAGTGCCGACATTTTATACATCTATGACGGAGCAGATACAACAGCACCACTCATGGGCGAGTTTTCCGGTACCTCTGGTCCGTGTAATATAGCAGCGACAAATTCAGCAGGTGCTTTAACTTTTCGTTTCGTTTCCAATTGGAACAATCAAACGACCGGATGGGCCGCCAACTTCAGTTGTGTACCGACAGCTTGTGATAATAGTGGCTGTTATCCGATGACAAACAATTCTGTGATACGTGCATGTGGTGGAACTTTTATGGATGCAGGCGGAGGTTCGGCTTCTTATAATCCTAATGAAAACTCAACCATGACATTCTATCCCAGCTCAGGACAAAATGTTCAATTAAACTTCATGTCATTCTCTACACAAAATGGAGTAGATTTACTCTATTTATATGATGGACCTGATACAAGCTATCCACTCATCGGATCATATAGCGGAACAACAGGTCCGGGAATTATTGATGCAACGAATCCGCAAGGCTGTATTACTGCACGATTCATTTCAAATGGCTCAAATCAAGCTGCCGGTTGGGTAGCACTGGTTAATTGCACAGGTACACAAAGCCAAACAGTATGGACCGGATCTCATAACAGTTCTTGGCTAGCAGTAAATAACTGGACAAACAATTGTATTAGTCCATCTTGTGCCGTTGATGTTATGATAGCACCTGCTCCAAGAATTGCCGAAATATCAGGAAACGTTTCAGCTCGAAATGTCACCATTGCATCTGGTGCAGAATTGAAACTACTTCCCAACTCAACTTTATCGATTTGCGGAGATTTTGAAAACAATGGAACAATTACAATGGATCCAACTTCAATTCTCATCTTTCAAAATAACACGTCTGTACAATATATGAGAGGCAAAATGACAGGATCAAATGCAATTGGGAATTTGTTAATCCAAAAAACAGCCGGCTTCGTTCAACTCGAAGACTCTCTCGATTTAAAGAGAAATTTTACGAGTAACGACTCAACAAGTATTTTCAACAGTAATGGAAAGCATCTGAGAATTGGTGGAAATTTTATGAATGCCTTTGGAGATTTGACTTATCTCAATTCAGCTCTTGCCGGTGAAATTGAATTCAATGGCACCAACTTACAACTTTATGTTCCCGGAGGAAATTTATTCTTTAATAATGTTTATGTAAACAATACAGGTCCCGGGATTTTACTCAGTGGAGCAGACCTCCAGATCAATGTTGGAGGTAATCTCTTCTTGGCCACAGGTAAGGTAACTACAGGAGGTCAAGAGGTAAAAATATTTTCGGCAAGCCCTACATCAATTTTAGGTGGAAGTTCAAGTAGTTTCATTGAAGGAAATCTTCGTCGCAATCTGAACGGACTTCCCGGATCATACAATTTCCCGGTAGGTAATTCAAGTAAAGGCTATCAAAATGTAAACATAGAATTTACTTCAACTACCAGCATACCAGATATTTTAGTAACCTTTAACACTCATTCTTCACTAATCAATGGTCCGCTTTCTTCAGATTGTAATTATCTCGACTATAGTCAGCTTCCGATACTAAACAATGGGTATTGGTTTATCGACCCCTCAGCAAATCCAAATTCAGGTAATTATACAATGACATTGAATAATACTTCATATACAAATCACACTTCCGCCGGAGCATGGACAGTACTTAGGTCCACTAATTCTTCAGGACCATGGAGCATTCCGGGATCATGCGGCATAAACAGTACTCCTGCAGCACCTTCGAGGACCTCTATAAACGGCTTTGGATATTTTACAACCGGACAAGCGCCAAGTATAACCTTACCGGTAGAATTTAAATCGTTTATCGTTCAGAAAAACAAAACCGGAAATCAACTAAACTGGACCACAGCATCAGAAATTAATAGTGATCATTTTGAAGTTGAACATTCGGTAAATGGCTCCGAATTCAACACGATCATGGTCGTAAACGCATCAGGTAATTCCAGTATCGACTTACGCTATGAGTCATTTCACGAGAAACCTCCTGTTGGTAGGAATTATTATCGTATCAAGCAAGTTGATTTTGATCGACGAAGCATGTATTCTGAAATAAGAGTTGTGAATACTGAAATTAATGATGAAGGTTATGAGTTGAGTCCAAACCCGACTACAGGAAGTTTTGACTTAGTAATTCCAAATTCAGAAGCCGAAAAAACTATTATTAATTTTTTCGATCCTCTGGGCGCTATGGTAAAGAGTGTTGCCTTAAACAGATCAGATGCTGAAGAGCTTTTGCACTTCGATTTAGCTTCATACCCAAAAGGATTCTACACCATAGAGGTTACTGTAGGAATAGCGGCTCCGGTTTATTTAAAACTGATCTTGAACTAAGTCTGATAAGATATAATATTTAACTATTGCGAATAAATAAAATTCATGCAGCAAAAAAAACGGGAGATGTACATTAGTACACCACCCGTTAATATTAAAAAGCCAAAAATTACTTAATGAACTTAGTCGTTGCAGAACCATTATTACCTATGATAGATAAGAAATAAGTTCCTGAAGAAAGTGAAGTGATGTCGATTGGGAAGCGTTGCTCTCCGGAAATCACAGTCCCCAGATCCATATTCATGCAAACTTTTCCAAGCATGTCTGTCACAAGTAAGTTCACATTATCGCGCTCAATCATGTTGAGGTTAACATAAACCTGCTCAGAAGCTGGATTTGGCGAAAGAGAAAGTTCAAATGAACCCTTAGCTATCGTAGAAACTCCGGTAGAGATCAATGGCTTACTGTTACCATTCATATTGATACCGTGATCTGCATCCATCAATATAATATGCGCTTTCATATTTGCCGGGTTGTACCCGCTTGGAATTGTGTATGCCGGAAAAGCATAAGTATATACTCCACCTGCAGTCATTGTAGCAGGCAAACTTCCAACTTGTCCGGTAAATCCACCCTGTATTGTTCTTGCAACAAAATCATATTCCATGATCGTTGCCGGAACAGGGTTGGCAGAAGCAGCCCAATCATGTCCTGCCCCACTCAATGGACCCGGAGGGGTATAACCATTTGCAATATTCCAGGCAGTTGAATAATAATTCACCTGATCAAAGTCACCGGTGACAGTATTCGTACCATTACCCGGACCGGTAACATTGTCTTCAGTATAGACACAAGCAAGGCGATAATCACCATCAATATCAACTGCAGAAGTTATTGTTGCAGTAACAACACTTTGTCTGGTAGTCGAATTATAATTTACGGCAAGGTCTACATCTGCCAATCCGAAATCGTTAATATGCGCATTGTATAGATTGAAGGCTTGTGTGGGATCATCGGCATAAATACGATTTACAAGAATATCCGGGTATCCTGAGATATAATCACTCATTCCATTAGCATAAGCAGTTAACAACATAGGCTCAGAACTTGATCCGCCATGACTTGCAATCAGCACTGTTGTGTTAGGATGCACGATAGCCATCGAATCCATATAGACTGTTCCTCGCGGACACCATCCACACCACGTTCCGGTTGCCTCTTCAATAATTACTTTATGTACATCCGGTTTGTCAGGATAGGTAAATACCTTAGCTGTAATGGTATCATTAGAATTATCCTGATCAGCATTTCCATTTAGATCAGATACCCAAAACTTAATAATATGCCATCCAGGTGATGCAGGATTCCAAGGAGTTGGGTGACTGAAATTGTAACAACTTCCGGCAACCACGTTCACTAATAATCCTGCAGAAGAAACAGGTGCCCCTCCATCCACAGAATAATTTAATACCATGCTGGTGATGTTCTGTGATCCCAGATTAATCACAGAACCTGTGATTGGATATGGACCTACATTGTAATCACGGTAAGGGAATTCATTCTTGAGAGAAAAAGTCTTAGGTCTGATATCGTAGCTAAGAAGACTCGTATTGAACTTATAATAAACTTGATCACTTGCATCTGTAACTCCTGTATTGGTAGTAATTACACTTGAAGCAACATTCGGAGATCCTGCGATCTGATATGCTGTTGTAGCATCTATTTGTATACCCAGCGTAAGTGTGTACACGCCGGCAGGCTGAGTTCTTGCATCTACAATAAAGATATTGTTTGTAGTTTCCTCAAACACAATTCCCCAATAAGAAAATCCTGAACCGCCGGGAGGTGACATAGAACTAAACCAAACCCAATGCTGGCGATTCGGTGCCGTACCAAAAGTTCTTTTTCCAATTGAATCATTAGAACCTGCTACCATTGTTAATCCCCAAACACAAACCGAATTGTCCGGAATCAAGTTGCTCGGTAGTGCAACATTGTTTTCTCCCGGTACGGATACAGCTGTAAGATCAAATGTTACAACTCCGGTCGTAGAAACTTTATAAGATGTAAAGTTTGTTCCATTGAGATTAAATGCGAATGGAATGGTTTGAGCTGCAGACCAGACAGGACTTGCAGAACCCCCCATGATCGGTGTCCATCCTCTTGCGACAAGTCCCAGATCATCGATCCCCTGGTTCAATCCACCGGGATTTTGATTGTCACATGTGTATTTAACATTGAGGTATTGTGAAAATGCCATTACATTCCACAACAACAATGCCGCTAGCAAAGTAGTTTTCTTATACATTTATTTGTTTTTTTGGGTTAAGTAGATGCCTTTAAGGGCCTATTATTATGGCTAAGATAGAAAAGAATCCTTAAAAAATTACAAGTCTCTGCCTTTTGCATGAATTATTTGAGCAAAATTATTCATATATTTACTGATCCAATAAAATTAGCCTAAAATGAATAAAAAACTATCTATATTAACAATCTTGAGTCTTGGCTTTGGCCTGACTCTATCCGCTCAATCCAGCATGACAAAGCATGACGCTTCAGGGATAGTTTACGGAAATGACACCACCCTTCAGCATGCCAATGTTAAAATAGTAAATACGGGGTCAAGCACTATAGATATCAAAGTATCTATGGACAATTTCTCTGCGAACCCTAATCACGTATCTTATTTCTGCTGGGGAATTATCTGTTACCCGCCAACAACTTTTGTGTCAACAGATCCGGTAACACTCTCACCGGGTGATACTAATACTTCTTTTATAGGTTACCTACACCCTTCCGGTGTTGCCGCTGTCTCTCAGGTTACTTACAACTTTTTCAACATAGCTGATGAAAGTGATTCAGTAAGCGCAACATTTATTTATGATTTCACGACCGGAGTTGATGAATTAAAAAACAAAGTAAATATATCTGATGCCTATCCTAACCCGGCAAATAATCTGACAAGAATTTCTTATGACCTGAGTACTTCCGGAAATTCAAGACTCGTATTTTATAATCTGCTAGGATCAATCGTGTATGAAACACCATTGACAGATAATAAAGGAACCTTAATTGTGAATACATCAGGAATGAAGTCGGGAATTTACTACTATTCTATTGTGACAGCGGGAAAAAATATTTCAAGCAAAAAACTTGTTATCGCTCATCGATAATAGATCATATTTAAAAAAACCTGATGATAGCATAAGCATTCATCAGGTTTTTTTATGCCTTTAGTTTTTTATATCATGACTATAACTTCCTTGGCTTGATGTTTCATTTTTATATGTGGTAATTACCTCAGAGAATTCAGAGATGCATTTTCTTCCATGCAGGTAGCCGGCTGGATTTATTATTAACCAAGCATCCCTTTCGTTCAGTTACAATTAAATTCATTTGTCCGGACATTATTTCAAGGACAATAAACCACTTTTAAAACACCTCTTTATTCATTAAAAAAGCCCTTGAGAAGTTTCTCAAGGGCTTGAAATATATTTTACAAGTTGGAATTATCTGATTTTAGTCTTTGGCTTAGTACCCAATCCAACCGGACTACCAACTCGAGTCATGGCACAACGGAAACCTAAGTCATTTGTACTTTGATTCTCATCTGTAAAACGACGAGTGCCTGGAGATAACCAGTAAGCTCTGTCCTTCCATGATCCTCCTTTGTAAACTCTGGCTTTATCATTAATCAAAGAAGAGGCACCAAAGTCATACTTAATTTCTTCTTCATCGCCATCCAGGAAATTGATATTATCTGAGAAGGTGTAGTTACGACGATCAACATTTTCTTCAGGAGTAACGGCACGTTGCGGGATTCTACCTAAAGTATCCTTTTCAACGATTTGCCCTTCTTCGTCACGCTGCTGAGTTTCAAAAACGTTACCACGGTAAGGATTGAAATCAGCTTTATCCTCCGGAGAAAGTGGACGATAAACATCTTTTACCCACTCGTTCACGTTACCTGCCATATTGTATAATCCATAATCATTGGGCCAATATGAATGCACCGGAGCCGGAATATCAGCATTGTCATTCAGGAAGCCTGCAGTTCCCATATTGTCACCACGACCACGCTTGAAGTTTGCCATCATTGCACCTTTATACTTTTCGTCCTTATTCCGGACAATGTGACCATTCCAAGGGTATTGACGACGATCAGTAACACGTTCATATACTGTATTACCTATCTGTGCAAGGGCAGCATACTCCCATTCAGCTTCCGTAGGCAATCTGTATTCAGGTAAAAAGATCCCATCCTCCATTCGAACCTTTCTTGAACCATTGGCACCAGAGCTTGGATTCAAATCCATGAGGTCACTTTTTACTAAACCTTCATATTGGGCAGCTAAATAAGCTTCAGTATTGAAGTTATCTTCGTTGATCTGATTAGGATTGATTCTAAGGATCCCTTCACGGATCAATATCTGTTCATTTACACGGTCAGTTCTCCATGCACAAAAATCATTGGCCTGTAACCAGTTGATTCCTACCACAGGGTATTGCTGATATGCCGGGTGACGCAAATAAAGCTCTACAAATGGTTCATTATAAGCAAGTTTGTCGCGCCAAACAAGTGTATCAGGCAGTGCTTTTTTATACACTTCAGGATAATCCATTGCAAAAACGCGGGAAATCCAGTATAAATATTCGAGATAGTGAATATTAGCAACTTCTGTTTCGTCCATATAGAAAGAACTAACAGTTACTCTTCTTGGAATATTATTCCAATCCTGAGTAATATCCTGCTCAGTACGACCCATTGTAAAAGTACCACCTTCGATAAGAACAAGTCCGGGACCTGTTTCTTGCTCATCATAAGGGACTACTTCAAATCCTCCATTCTTGGGGTCATTGTAATTCCAGCCTGTTACGGCAGACTTTTCCTTTCCACAAGAGGCAATAAATAAGGCAACAGCAATCAAGCTGAAGCTATTCCAAATGATTCTTTTCATTGGGGTTAATTTGTTAATTCTAACGAGTGCCAAATGTATTTATTTTATTTTAATTTTCTAGAATGCAGGACATTTAATAGTCCTGAATCTCTTCTTTTTAGGATGACAAGGGAATTGAAGGCCAACAGACAATTCATGTGATCCTGCAGATGATTTGGCAAGTTTGGAAACCGTTACGTCATAGCTATATCCAAATTTGAAAATACCCTGCTGCAGTCCGACAAGTACAATGAAGGAATCTTTTCCACGATACCACAAACCTCCTACCAGCGGGGCTTTGGCAAAATACACGCCTATGTTATATTGTTCAAAATCTCTTTGCTTTTGATACAGAAAATTTGGTGAGATGGTAGTGGCACCATCACGACTATTGCCAAGAGGTAGAACTGCTCCGACATGAGCTGTAATCTTCATTGGCAGCTTACTTCCAGGTGCTGCCTTGATATAAAATTCTTCAGGCTCTGTAATATGGTTAACCGCCACACCACCATAAACTTTGTTGCTATAACCTAAAATTCCTGCTGAAAAGTCCCAGAAACCCTTATTTTCATTAGGCCTGGTTTCTTGAGTTTGATAAATAAAGCCATATCTCGGGTCAATCATGTCTCCGAAAGTGAGTTTATCCCAATCCAGTTTTTTCTGAACGTAGGTCCCCTGCATCCCAAACTTAATAGAGAACTCGCGGGTGACATTCAATTGATATGAATACATCCCACTAATATTTGTAGTATTCAGGGTGTTTTCACCTGCTTTATCATTCAATACCAATAACCCAATTCCTCCTCCCAAAGCTTCTACATGCTGATCATAGGATGCAGAATATGTGACAAAAGTTCCGGTAAGAGCAGGCCACTGATTTCGATAATTCAGGTTAACTCTGGGACAGCGTGCTGTACCCGCAAATGCAGGATTTAAATAGAGGGGATTGGCGTAAAACTGCGTAAACTCAGGATCCTGACCTGATGCCACACCGCAATACGCTATCATACAAGTAATCAATAACTTCCTCAACATCCTGGATCTATTTGGTTATCGTCTTACGACTGTGAAGATACATTGTTTCGTTGCCTTTCTTTTCAATAATAGCTGCTTCTTCACCAAATGTAAGAAATGGACACAATTTTAATCATTTTTAAGACTGAATTCATCAAAACGAAAATAATTTAACAAAATTGATTTTAACCTGCAAATAAGTGCAACATCACTCAACACAAATTTTCCTCCCGATCAATGTCGTTCAATTATTTGAAAGGGCAATTAAAAATAAAATTAATAGAAAAGCTACAAAAGAATAACTAATTTATGGGTAATTTTGTTTAGTACAATATCCGGAAGAAAATATCGTTACGGTTTTCATTCTTCAATACATTTTCTTCTAACCATTTTAACCATCTCCTTAGTAATGAAACAGCAGCTCCGAAGCATATTTTGCACCCTCCTCCTCTTTATTTTTTCATGGACATTTCAAAATATCAATGCAGGTACGATTGAAAAAAGAATCAGCTGGACACCGGTTTATGAAAAGATTCTGCCTGACGAGTCGGTTTTCAGATCACTAAATTTTGAAGGAGCAACTTTTAATGATGACCTTATTCCCGTGTTGGTAGAGACTGTTCCACTTCCATCCGGTGCTAAAGATCTGAAAGTTGAATTATTAAATGTGGTCACCCAAACTCTAAATGAAAAGGAGCTTGTATATTCTTCAGATAAAATCCAGGCAGATTTTAATATAAGCACACAGATCGTCAAGCGCAAAAAACAAGCTTCAGTTTCAATTACAATCGTACCCTTCAGAAAAAATGGGAACACTTTTGAAAAATTAGTTTCATTCGATTTGAAAACCGATCCGATCGCAGGTTCGCTTCAACGAGTTGCCGGACCAACTCGTACACGTACAAGCGTGCTGAGTACGGGTTCCTGGTATCGTATTGCTGTGGTTCAAAATGGTGTTCACAAATTAACCTATCAGCAACTTAAGGATCTGGGATTAGACGTGGACAATATCAACCCGAGGAATTTAAGACTGTATGGAAATGGAGGAGGCTCTCTCCCGTTTGCTAATAGCGCGTCAAGAGCCGATGACTTGCTCGAAAATTCTATACAAATTATAGGAGAATCTGATGGTGTTTTTAACAGTAACGACTACGTTCTGTTTTATGGTAGCGGACAAACCAAGTGGGATCTTGATGGTTCCGGTAATAAATTCGTTCACCAATTAAATCCTTATTCAGATACAACATATTATTTTATTACGGCTGATTTGGGTCCCGGCAAAAGGATTCAGACAGTCAGCGATAATTCTCCAAACCTAACTGTAAATTCTTTTGATGACAGACAGGTACATGAAGCTGACCTTGTCAACTTGTTGAAGTCTGGAAGAGAATGGTATGGGGAGAGCATGGATAATATCACCAACACAAGAAATTTTAGTTTTTCCTTTCCTAATATAGTTCCAGGTGATACCACCTTTGTGAAATTTAATTTACTCGGACGTTCCCTTGCAAATTCCGGATTGAATAGCAACAGGTTCACAATAACTATCGGTTCTCAAACCCCGGTTGTGCAACCCTTTACCAATGTTGGGTCATCACCACAGGATAATTATGCAAGTCCAACCCTATATAGCAGTTATTTTACAGGTAGTGCGGCCCTGATCCCTGTTAGAATCCAGTTCACATCAGCTGATCCAAACGGATTAGGATGGGTAAATTATATTGAGTGGAACACCCGAAGGTCATTGGATTTTACCGGCACTAATTCGCAACTGGAATTCAGGGATACACGTTCTGTCGGAGCCGGAAATGTTGCTGAGTTTCAAATTCAACATGCCAATAACAGCTCCGTCGTTTGGGATATAACGGACCGTGCAAATGTTAGTTTACGTGCCGGTCAATTATCAGGAACTACACTAAGTTTTAATGCTTCAACTGAACAACTTAAGGAATACATTGCCTACACCAATGATCTTTTTTATTCTCCTTCGCTTCATGGGATGATAGAAAATCAAAATCTTCACGGACTGGCAAATGCGAATATGATTATTGTAACAAATCCTGCATTTGTAGAACAGGCAAATATGGTTGCTAATTTTCACAGACAGAAAGATAACCTGACTGTTGCCGTTGCAACAACTAACCAGATCTTTAATGAATTCTCATCCGGTTCACAAGATGTTTGTGCTATCAGAGATTTCGTGAAAATGTTTTATGACAGAGCCGGCTCTGCTGCTGACCTTCCCAAATATTTATTGCTTTTCGGCGATGCGTCCTACGACAACAAACATAGAATTTCCGGTAACACAAATTTGGTGACATCATTTCAATCTGCCGGTTCATTAAATCAGACCCAGACTTATATGTCTGACGATTTTTTCGGCCTTCTGGATGATAATGAAGGTGTTTGGACTAATAGCGAAGTGGTTGATTTGAGTGTAGGACGTTTACCGGTACGAACTGTATCACAAGCAGAAGACGCAGCAAGAAAAATTCTAAGCTACGGAGAATATGATACTGATAATTTAGTCGTCGGAAAACCGGGTGATCAAACTGTATTCGGTGACTGGAGAAATATTGCCACCTTCATTGCTGATGATCAGGATAGCAATACGCATCTGAAACAATCTGATACCCTGGCACGCCGCCTCAAAGAATCTGATCCGATTCTTAATATTGATAAAATTTACCTGGATGCATACAACCAGATCTCTACACCGGGCGGACAACGCTATCCTGATGTACAAAAGGCTATCATTGAAAGAGTAGAAAGAGGTACCCTCTTACTTACATATATAGGTCATGGTGGTGAGGTCGGCTGGGCCCATGAAAGGATATTGGAAGTCGATGCCATCAACAGCTGGACTAACTTTCATAAACTTGCAGCCTTTCTGACTGCAACTTGTGAATTTACAAGGGTAGATGATCCGGGACGTACCTCGGCCGGCGAGTTGGTTTTTCTAAATCCGAACGGTGGTGGAATTTGTCTTTTCACCACTTCCAGACTTGCATTTTCCAGCTCAAATTTCAATTTGTCGCAAAAATTTTTCACTCACGTTTCTGAAGAGATAAACGGTGAAATGCCAACTATAGGTGAAGTATTTGAAAGAACAAAAGTTGATGTGTATGCAGATCAGTATGTACGTAATTTTTTATTGATTGGTGATCCTGCTCTTAAGCTTGCTTATCCCAAATTCAAGGTTAAAACTAATACTATCAACGGTGTGAGTGTTGATCTTGCAACAGACACACTCAAAGCATTACGCAAGATCACAATAACAGGAGAGATCCAGGATCAGAATAATCAGAAGATGACGGCTTTTAATGGAATTATTTATCCATCTGTATTTGATAAATCCTTGACCTACTTCACTCTTGGCAATGATCAGAATATTACCTCAGACCCATCCTTCCCTATGCCATTCGAACTCCAAAAGAATAGCATTTATAGAGGCAAAGCTACGGTAACGAATGGGGAATTCAGCTTTACTTTTGTGGTACCAAGAGATATACAATTTGCTTACGGTTTCGGTAAACTGAGTTACTACGCACAAAACGGTCAAACTGACGCCGGTGGTTATTATTCAGGTGCAGTAGTTGGCGGTTTCGATGAATCAGTTCCTATTGATATTGAAGGACCGGAAGTGAAGTTGTATGTCAATGATGAAAAATTTGTAAAGGGTGGAATGACCGATAAGAGTCCTTACTTATACGCAATTGTTGTAGACTCCAGTGGTGTAAATACGGTTGGAACCGGTATTGGACATGACATGACAGGCTATCTCGATAATGATCCCGGGAAAGCAGTTGTATTAAATGACTATTATGAAAATGACTTGAACAGCTATCAGCAGGGAAGAGTTAAGTATCAATTTAAAGATCTTGAACCCGGCCCACATTCAATGCATTTCAAGGTTTGGGATGTACATAATAATTCCGCAGACGCTACAACTGAATTTATTGTTGCAGAAAGTGCTCAACTGGCGCTTGCACATGTATTAAACTACCCAAATCCCTTCACCACACATACAACTTTTATGTTTGAACATAACAGGCCTTATAATCAACTAGATGTGAGGGTACAGATCTTTACCGTCTCCGGAAAACTGGTAAAAACGATCAGTGGTCAAATATATTCGGAAGGATATCGTTCAGATGATCTCGAATGGAACGGGTTGGATGATTTTGGCGATAAAATCGGTAAAGGTGTGTATGTCTATAAATTACGCGTAAAAACACATACCGGTGAATACGCCGATAAATTTGAAAAACTAGTCATTCTTCGATAAAGCAAACTATTTTTATTTAAACCCGTATATTGGGCATCTTTCATTTATTAAAAAACATGCATTTTAACTTCAAAAAGGTATACTTGACCGCCTTTTGCCTGATAATGGCCGGTGGTTACAGTTCAGCGCAGGTGAGTTCATTCAAAGACTCGCTTCTGGGACAAATTAACACAATAACTACGGCAGTGCCGTTTTTACAGATAGCTCCCGATTCCAGAGCCGGTGGCATGGGTGATTATGGTGTTGCCACCAGTCCGGATGTCAACTCAATCCACTGGAATCCTTCAAAACTGGCCTTCGCAGAAAAAGAATTTGGCTTTGCTATCTCCTATACTCCATGGCTGAGAGCATTGGTGAATGATATCAATCTGGCATACATCTCCGGATATAAAAAACTACCTAATGATCAAGCTATTGCGGCGTCATTACTTTATTTTTCACTCGGTAATATCGATTTCACCAATGACAATGCTGAAAAAACAGGGTCGTTCAATCCGAATGAGTGGGCATTCGATGTAGCTTACTCCCGCAAGCTTGGCGAAAAATTTAGTGGTGGTATTGCTTTACGATACATATACTCTAACCTGACAGGTGGAATAGCTATTCAAAACAATACGATTTCTACCCATGCCGGAAAATCTGTTGCAGCCGACCTTAGCGGTTATTACAAAACTCCATTAGAATTATCAAACAAAGATGCTGAACTGGCATTTGGACTCAATATTTCTAATATTGGTGCAAAGGTCTCTTATACTGACACCAAGTCGAAGGATTTCATCCCTACTAACTTCCGTTTGGGAACAAATCTTAAAGTTGATCTTGATGATTATAATAGTATTTCATTCGGTGCAGACGTAAATAAGTTGCTTGTTCCTACGCCACCCGTGTATTATAAAAATTCAATTGGTGGTGACAGCCTTTCAAGTGATGGCAGAAAAGTTGTACAAGCCGGAGAAGATCCAACCAATATTGGTGTTCCTGCCGCTCTCATCAGCTCCTGGGGAGACGCTCCTGCAGGCTTTAGTGAGGAGTTAAAAGAATTCACCTACTCGATCGGAGCAGAATATTGGTATGATAACCAATTCGCCATTCGTGCCGGGTATTTTCATGAAGCCGCGACAAAAGGAAATCGTAAATTCTTTACCCTCGGAGCAGGTTTGAGATACAACGTTTTCGGTCTTGACTTTGCTTACCTTATTGCATCGCAACGAAATCCACTTGAAAATACCCTCCGATTCACTTTGACATTTGATTTTGATGGTCTTAAGAAAGAGGCAAATAACCTAGATGAATAAAACACTTAGATAATCCAAAAAAAAACGAATGATTACATCATTCGTTTTTTTTTAGCCTAATAATTAATTGCTTTTTCTTTCTTTGTGACTGATACACAAATTGAATAAAAGATCATACACTCTAATAAAATCAGCATGCGCATTGGATTTGGCTTTGACGTTCATCAGTTATCAGATGGAAAAAAATTTTACCTGGGAGGTATTGAAGTGCCTCATCATAAGGGTGCAGTCGGCCATTCAGATGCGGATGTGATGGTACATGCTATCTGCGATGCCATTTTGGGAGCCGCCAATCTCGGTGACATAGGCAAACATTTTCCAGATACTTCTGCAACGTACAAAGGCATTGACAGCAAAATCCTTTTAAAACGGGTTTGCGAACTACTCTCAGAAAGCGGTTATAAAATCGGAAATATTGACGTTACCCTTTGCCTCCAGCAGCCGAAGATAGCAGGACATATTCCTGCTATGAAGACTTGCTTGTCTGATGTGATGAACATCAAGGAAAATGATCTTTCTATCAAGGCAACTACCACTGAAAAACTTGGATTTGTCGGACGCGAAGAAGGCGTTAGTTGTTATGCCGTAGTACTGATTTTAAAAAAGTAATACATCGCGAAATTACATTTTATGATTGAAGCGAACATCATAGATTTAATGATATAAAAAAAGTCCGTACTCTAATGAATACGGACTTTATTATTTTTTGAAGATCCTATTTCTCTTCCAAAAGCATCAGGTCTTTATGGGCTTCGAGTAATGATGCTTTTATCTTTTCAAGAGAATTTAAAAGCATGATGTTGTTAACCATATTATCTTGAAATTCCGGCTCTGCCTTTGGCATTGGAATGGTGACAGGATTGTCGTGTAACTGCGGGACGTTAAAGTCAGAACTATATTCCGACTCAGCTTTCAATTTTCCTCTATTCTCTTTTAGCTCAACCTTTGCACCTTTTAGTGTGAAACCCTTTTCCTTCACAAGATGGTAGATTTTTTTAAAGTTTTCAATATCGCTGATTGTATAGAGACGATTTCCTTTTTTATTTGTTGCAGGTTTTATGATATCAAACTCTTTCGACCAAAAACGAATATGCGATGTATTTACCCCAAAGATCTGAGCAACTTCTCCAATGCTATAATATAGTTTTTCGATTTCTTTTTCTTTGTAAGGCATAATAATATATTTTAAGAAAGCTGATTTACGAATATAATTAAAATAATTGATATGGTTCTAATCCCGGAAGCTACTTATTAACTGCTATGAGGGGATAAACATAAAAAGAATTTTTCTTAATAGAACAATAATTTAACAGGAATCTAATTTATTTATAGAATACACGTCTTTAGTCAAACGACTGCCCCGGCATTGATGATATCTCCAACACCCTTTCATATTCTTCAGGTGTTAGATCATTATAATAAAAATTAACCGGATTGATTGGGTTACCATGTTTTCGAACTTCATAATGCAAATGAGGTCCGGTTGAGGAACCTGAATTACCAACATAAGCAATGAGATCTCCTCTCTTTACTTTTTGACCTTGTCGCACCACAATTCGACTACAATGTCCGTAAAGAGTTTCATAGGCATAGCCATGATTTATAATAACATTATGTCCATAACCACGGCCGTTCATTTCGATCTTTGAGATGGTTCCATTACCTGTTGCATAAATCTCTGTTCCTAC
This sequence comes from Bacteroidia bacterium, assembly GCA_035341855.1. Lineage (GTDB taxonomy): Bacteria > Bacteroidota > Bacteroidia > AKYH767-A > 2013-40CM-41-45 > QQVM01. Next base: position 48,875 of record DAOQWA010000011.1, on the reverse strand, counting down.
CGGAGCTGTGAAATCCATACCTGTATGCATTTTCACGGTTTTGTAAATCGGGTGCATACGCATGCCATATCCTGATGCCATGTGTTTGAGATCCTTATTAGCTACGGGTTGAATTGCAGGGATAGATGCCAGCATATTCGTTTTGTTCTTGACCAATTCCCAAACCTCATCATAAGACTTTGATTGTATATAAAGTTGCTTACCAAGTCGATCTACCCTTTTGGTCATGTCAATGATAAGGTCGGAGTTATAAAGGTTTCTTAGTGCATTATATCGGTCCACCCCACCATATCCTGCTTCCCTGATGGAGCCAGGAATTGGCTCAGCTTCGAAAATAACCCTATAAATTGTGTTATCTCTCTCCTGGATATCTTGCAAAACCATTTCGACCTGTTCAGTTCGCTGCTTCAACAACTCAAACTGATAGCTTGATTCCTCCAATGCCCGCTTGAGTCGTTTTTCCTTAGGCGAATCGAAAAAATTATAAGAAATAACCATGATCAGGGCACCGAATACGGTCGCTGTTGCAAGCCAACCCATCACCCTGAAAAATCTTTTTCGCCAACTGACAATAACTTTGTCGTACTTAAGCGTGTGAGTGTTGAAGTGATATTTTACCTTCGGCATGCTATGCTGATAGCTGAATCCTGATTATCTTCGCAAAATTGCTGAAATGCAAATATACTGTATCAGCACTTCAATTCAAACATTCAATTTATGACCTCCAGGGAAATACGAACAGCTTTTTTAGAATTCTTCAAGTCACAGGATCACCAAATCGTCCCGTCAGCGCCCATGGTAGTGAAGAATGACCCGACACTCATGTTCACGAATGCGGGTATGAATCAGTTCAAAGATATTTTTTTAGGGAACAGTCCTGCAAAATATAAGCGTATTGCCAATACGCAAAAATGCTTGCGTGTGTCAGGAAAACATAACGATCTTGAAGAAGTAGGAATTGACACCTACCACCACACCATGTTTGAAATGCTGGGAAACTGGTCTTTCGGTGATTATTTCAAAAAGGAAGCCATTGAATGGAGTTGGACATTACTCACCGAAGTTTATAAAATTCCGAAGGATAAAATATACGTTACTGTTTTCGAAGGAGATAGCAATGAAAATCTTGCATTCGATCAAGAAAGCCATGATCATTGGAAGAAATACATAGCTGAAGACAGAATTCTAAGAGGTAATAAAAAAGATAATTTTTGGGAGATGGGCGATACAGGTCCATGTGGCCCTTGTTCCGAAATTCATGTTGACCTCAGAATTGAAGATGAACGGAAACGAATCGACGGAAAAGAATTGGTGAATAATAATCACCCCCAGGTAATTGAGATCTGGAATAATGTATTCATGGAATTTAACAGGAAAGCAGACGGGAGTCTGGAAGCCTTACCTGCCCGTCATGTCGACACGGGAATGGGATTTGAAAGGCTGTGTATGGCACTGCAAGGTAAAACATCCAATTACGATACAGACGTGTTCCAGCCATTGATACAGTTTATTGCTGTGAGAGCAGGTATAAAATATGGCGTAGACGAAAAAACAGATATTGCTATGCGGGTGATGTCTGATCATATTCGTGCCATTGCATTTGCAATTAGTGACGGTCAACTACCGGGAAATAATAAAGCCGGTTACGTCATTCGCCGGATCCTGCGAAGAGCAGTCCGCTATGCATTTACTTTTCTGGATCTCAAAGAACCCTTTTTAAATAAACTGGTTCCAATATTAAGCGAACAATTTAAAGACGTGTTTCCTGATTTGAAAGCACAACAGGACTTCGTTCAAAGGGTAATAATGGAAGAAGAAAATTCATTTTTGCGAACGCTTGAGTTAGGGATTAAAAAATTTGAAGAGGCAGGCAATAATAATATCAGTGGTGAATTTGCATTCGAACTGTATGACACCTTCGGCTTTCCGATTGACCTCACCCAACTCATGGCCAGAGAAAAAGGTCTGGAAGTGGATATGGTTTCTTTTCAAAAAAATCTTGATAAACAAAAGGAACGCTCGAGAGCTGCCTCAGTTGTAGACGCAGATGATTGGATAACTGTAAATCCGGGGGATGAAGTTGAATTTTGCGGCTATGATATGCTTGAGTGTAATTGTGAGATATTACGTTACAGAAAAGTTAAATCAAAAAATAAGGAACAGTATCAATTGGTGCTTAACAAGACACCATTTTACGCAGAGAGTGGCGGACAAGTTGGTGATACAGGTGTATTGATCGATTCTTCAAATGAAAAAACTTTAATCACCGACACTCAGAAAGAAAACAATCTAATTATACATTTCTGCGATAAGTTACCCAAAAACCTTAACGGAAGCTTTCTTGCAAAAGTAAACTCACAAAGACGACGATTAATAACCAGTAATCACTCTGCAACCCATCTACTTCATTCTGCATTGAAACAGGTATTAGGAGATCACGTAAATCAAAAGGGATCCCTGGTAAATCAGGAACAAACACGTTTTGATTTTGCACATTTCGCTAAAGTCAGCGATGAAGAGCTTTCAAAGATTGAAGATATTGTGAATAAAAAAATTCAGGAAAATATCCTACTTGAAGAAAGAAGAAATGTTCCTGTGAATGAGGCCATGGAAATGGGAGCCACTGCCCTCTTCGGTGAAAAGTACGGCGAGTTTGTAAGAGTAATAACCTTCGACCCTTCATTTTCCCGTGAATTATGCGGAGGAACACATGTGAACTCAACAGGTCAGATAGGTTTGTTAAAAATTGTTTCCGAAACAGCTGTTGCTGCCGGTGTAAGACGTATCGAAGCTATTACTTCGGACAATGCCATAGCATATTTTGAGAAGCAAGCGAATCAACTAAACAGGATTTCAGATTTGCTAAAACACCCTAAGGACATAGCACAAAGAGTCGAATCATTGCTCAGCGAGAATGCTTCTTTGCAGGATAGAATCAAGGAACTGATCAACGAAAAGGCGCAATCCATCAAGAATGACCTATTAAAAAATATCAAGTCGGTGAATGGGATGAACGTTATCATTAGTCAGCTTAGTTTACCTGATGCAGATGCAATTAAAAACATATCATTTGAATTGAAAAATCAAGTCGATAATTTATTTTTTCTATGTGGCTCTGAGATAGATGGTAAAGCACATTTGTCTCTTATTCTTTCTGAAAATATCGTGACCGAGAAAAATCTGAATGCAACAAATATCATCCGTGACCTTAGCAAGGAAATTCAGGGTGGCGGTGGCGGTCAAGCATTTTATGCGACTGCAGGAGGAAAAAACCCATCGGGATTAAAAATTGCATTAGATAAAGGACTTGCGCTAATCTCCTAATGTCGAAGGATCATCATTTTTCTGACAAATAAAAATGGACCAACTTAATAATATTGTTGAATTCAAGTCTTCCCCTCAAATACGTGAAAGGTTATACCAATATGGCATTGCGAAAACCTTTTCAGAAGGTGACGTGATACTGAATGAAGATGCCTACATCAAAGCAATACCGATTGTCACTAAAGGAAGTATTAAGGTAATGAGGATGGATGAAGATGGAAGAGAAATACTTTTATACTACATCAAAACAGGAGAAAGCTGTATAATGTCATTTCTTGGCGGCCTGCATAATGATACTAGTAAAGTCAAAGCAGTTGCAGAAGAAGAATCTGAAATTTTATTTATTCCTGTAGATAAAGTCTCTCAATTGATAAAAGAATTTCCGGAATGGCTCGATTATATTTTCAGACTCTACCACAAACGCTTTGAAGAGCTTTTGGAAGTAGTGAACGCAGTTGCATTCAAGAAGATGGATGAACGCTTACTAAATTTCATTAAAAACAAGGCTGAGCTGACTAAGAGCCACACACTATATATTACCCACGAACAAATTGCCAATGAGCTGGGGACTGCTAGGGTTGTAATTTCACGTTTGTTGAAACAGATGGAAGAGCAGAATTTAGTGAGTTTAGGCAGGAATAAGATCACCCTTGTGTAACAGAAGTAACTGTAGGACTTTTATAAATGTCTGAACTTTGTATTGTTAAATACAATTTCAGACTCATGGAGAATAATTTTTTAATCATTGCGGCCATTGGTATAATTTCAGGCTTGTTGGGTGGTTTGCTAGGACTTGGAGGAGCCATTATAATCATTCCGGCATTAGCACTTTTTTTAGGATATTCTCAACAGTTGGCACAAGGAACTGCTTTGATTATGATGGTTCTGCCTGTTGGTGCTCTTGCTGCTTATCAATATTATCAAAAAGGATTTGTAGACATCAAGGCATCGCTGATTTTGGCGGCATTCTTCTTTGTAGGTGGTTATTTCGGGGCAAAGTTTGCAACACAAATCCCTGAATTATTCATGAAAAGAATATTCGCAGTGCTTCTCGTTGTGATTGCCGTGAAAATGTGGTTTTTTGATAGATCGTGATCACAAAACTTGTGTAACAAAAGTAGCTGTGAGATTTACACCGGCCTCGTACATTGTGAAATAAATTCAAACAATAAAACACCATGAAAATACAACAATTTGAAGATAAAAACTTATCCCATTTCAGTTATGCTATAGTTAGCAATGGAGAAATGGCACTGATAGACCCTGCCAGAGATCCGAAACCATACTATGAATTTGCAAACAATAATAATGCAAAGATTACCGCTGTAATTGAAACTCATCCTCATGCAGACTTTGTTAGCAGTCATCTTGAAATCAGTAAGCATTCCGGAGCATCAATCTATGTGAGCAAATTTCTCGGAGCAGAATATCCGCATCAATCTTTTGATGATGGCGATGCATTGGTACTTGGCAATATAACCTTGAAAGCTATAAACACACCGGGGCATTCGCCCGATAGTATCAGCATCCTGGCCATCGATGAAAAAGGAAAAGAAAAAGCAGTTTTCACAGGGGATACTCTCTTTATTGGCGATTGTGGCCGACCGGACTTGAGAGAGCAAGCCGGAGCAATTACGGCGAAAAGAAAAGACCTTGCAAAACAGATGTATCATTCATTGAGGGAAAAACTTCTGGTTCTTCCGGATCATGTCCTCGTATATCCTGCACATGGAGCAGGTAGTTTGTGCGGAAAAGGACTCAGTGAGGCAAACACAAGCACCATTGGTGCGGAAAAGATTAGCAACTGGAGTCTGCAGGCCATGAAAGAAGAAGAATTTGTTGAGCAATTACTATCTAACCAACCCTTCATTCCGAAATATTTTCCCTATGATGTTGGTTTAAACAAAAGTGGTGCTGCCAATTATTCTGAAAGTATTTCCAAAGTTAAAAAAGCAGGCTCAATTAAAAACCATGTTGACATAAATGCATTAAACAAAGATTTACTAATCATCGACATACGACCGCAGGAACAATTTAAAAAATCGCATCTGAAAAACGCCATAAACCTGATGGATGACACACGTTTCGAAACCTGGTTGGGGAGTATTGTTAATCCAGGAGAGAAATTTTATCTGGTCGCCGATTCAGATTCCAGACTCGAAACCATAATACAACGCATAGCGAAAATTGGGTATGAGCCACAAATAGAGAAAGCGTTTACTCTGGATTTTGCAGATCATAAGACAGAATTTTTCAATAGTGAATTATTAAGGTCAAATGAAACTGATTTCACTATAATAGATATAAGAAATCCTTCTGAGGTAGAAGAGAAACCCATTTTTACTAACACTATTCATATACCTCTATATGAATTAAGGGAGCGAACCAATGAAATTCCCTTTCATAAGCCCATTCTGGTACATTGCGCCGGAGGTTACAGAAGCGCTGCCGGTTGTAGCATCATTAAAGCCAATCTAGGTAATGATGTTGCAGTTTATGATCTGAGCGAAGATGTCAAATTATTTCAACCTACAAGCTGTTCAATTTAATCCTGGATAATTATTCAATTCATGACCGACTTCATTTTCAAATATAAGTACATATTGATAGGTATCATTATGGGTGGAATGGCAGGCTATCTCTACTATTTTTATGTAGGTTGTCAAAGTGGAACATGTGCTATCACTTCAAAGCCCATCAATAGTACTTTATATGGAGCGATGGTTGGAGGACTTTTATTTAACATGATTCAAAAAGATAAAAAAGATAAAAATTAACACCCTATAAAAGATGACAAACAGAAAAACAATCATTGATGTGAGGACGCCCGAAGAGTTCTCAGATGGAAACGTGAGCGGATCAATTAACATCCCACTTCACGAAATACCGGATCGAATAGAAGAATTAAAACAAATTCAAGGTCAAATAATTCTTTGCTGTGCAAGTGGAGGAAGAAGCGGCCAGGCAACAGCCTTTCTCAAGCAACAAGGAATAAATTGTGAAAATGGAGGCAGTTGGTTACAAGTGCTTTAAACAAATCAAATACTGAAAAAATAGACTTAAAAATTATGATACAATTCATTAAAAAAATATTTGGTATAGGACCAGCCGTCGACTATCCAACTCTCATGAATCAGGGAGCCACGATTGTTGATGTGCGAACAAAAAACGAATACCAACAAGGGCACATTAAAGGATCCATAAATATTCCACTCAACAACTTAGACCGGCACTTGCAAAAAATTAAGAAGGATAAACCGGTAATTACCTGTTGTGCCTCAGGCATGAGAAGTGCTTCTGCAAAAAACATTCTCAAATCTAATGGTTTTAGTGAAGTTCACAATGGCGGAGGATGGATGAGCCTCCAATCGAGAATTAGAAAATAAGTTTTTAACGTATTTTTAAAACCCTGACCAAATCAGGGTTTTTTTTTGACCGATCTCAAAATTATGGTCTTGAGTTTATATTATTCTATATTTACAGGCTTTAGCTAATACCACACCTGCTTTATTCTATGCCTGAATTAAATAAAGGACGTCTCTCACTATTGTATCTAAGTATCGTAGCAGCATACGGGATACTCATGCTGGCTCAGGAAAACAACTGGCTGGGCTTAGGAACACCAATCCTGATCCCGTTACGGGTGTTTGTCCTTCTGATATTCGGCTACCTTGTAGTGAAGAAAAAATCTCTCACTGCCTGGATTTTGTATAGTATGTTTATCGGAACTGAAATCGGCTATGATGCGCCGGATTTTGCGGTACACTTGCAGGTTTTGAGCAAAATATTTCTTAAGCTAATAAAAACAATCATTGCACCACTCCTGTTTTCTACACTTGTTGTAGGTATAGCCGGACATGCGAGCCTAAAGCAAGTTGGCAGGATGGGATTAAAATCCCTGATTTATTTTGAGGTGGTGACGACAATAGCTCTTTTCATAGGCTTGTTTGCCATCAATATATCTCAAGCCGGGGTTGGAATTGATCTACCTCCTCCGCCTCCAGGAGAAACATTGGTGGGGCAAAAACAAACTGCCGAAGAAGTTATTCTGCACATTTTTCCTGAGAATGTTGCCAAGTCAATTGCTGATGGACAAGTATTGCAGATCGTAGTGTTCAGCATTCTTTTTGCTATTGGTTTGGCATTGGTAAATGAAGCTAAACGAAAACCGATGCTAGACTTCACAGAAAGTTTAGCAGAAGTCATGTTTAAATTTACGCGTGTGGTGATGTACTTTGCTCCAATAGGTGTCGGTGCTGCTATTGCATATACGGTTAGTCATATGGGAATAGGAATCCTCATGAATTTATTCCAGCTGCTTTCTACACTTTATTTAGCACTGATATTTTTTCTCTTGTTTGTTTTACTTCCGGTCGCACTGATTGCAAAAGTTCCTTTAAAAAAATTCATTAATGCCATTGTAGAACCTGTATCTATTGCTTTTGCAACGACCAGTTCGGAGGCCGCGTTACCTAAAGCTATGGAGAACATGGAAAAACTTGGCGTGCCTAGAAAGATTGTTGCTTTTGTTTTACCTACAGGATATAGCTTTAATCTTGATGGAACAACCCTCTACTTATCACTTGCCTCAGTTTTCGTTGCACAAGCTGCAGGTATCAACATGAGCTGGGGAGAACAAATTGTCATGGTACTGACTCTCATGGTCACCAGTAAAGGTGTTGCAGGTGTACCTCGTGCATCTCTTGTTATTCTCCTTGGGACTGCCGCCAGCTTCGGCTTACCGGTTGCGCCCATTTTTATCATTCTTGGAATCGATGAGTTAATGGATATGGCAAGAACATCAGTGAATGTTATAGGTAATTGTCTTGCAACAGTAGTTATAGCTAAATGGGAAGGCGAATATGTAGAGCCTGTTGATGGGATTTAGGATAAGTGTATTTGCATATATTCTATCGCCAATTCAATTAATTGTAATCAAATATTCATCCGAAATCTGCAAGACTCATTCGTAAAACTCATATTCATACCTGGTGCCAAAGTGCTTTTCCTTTGAGCCTCTTGAGTTATCCATTTCAAATGTTTGTTCAGTAAGTAAGTTCCCTGCATCATCATATTCATAGATATTCTTTCTGAGAAGCAGGCCGCCTGTGTCGAAAATTTCCTGTGTTATCATGCGGTCGTTTTCATCGTATTCATATTTTACGACCTTTCCATATAAGTCTTTATACTTTCGTTCGCGCACATTGCCCCTTTCGTCATAACTGGTTAAGATTCCACCTAACAGTTTCCCATCAGGACTGCTTTGGTGAATGGATACTTCTTTGCCATTTTCGTCGAATGCAATAGTAGATACACTTCTCAATTCACCATCAGCTCCAAATTCCTTTTCCAAAATAATTTTATCGTCATTGGTTTTCTCAAACAATACTTTTTCAATCACTTCATTCTTTTCATTTGTCTTAATCCGTTCTGCTACTCCACCTTTCTCATCATAAAAGATTTCTTCACGTGAGACAAATTGTCCTTCTTCGTCATATTCAATGATTACAGAAAGCAAATCTTTTTCATTATACTCATAACTTGTTTTTTCTCCGCTTTCTTCTCCATAATATTTAGTTTCCTCTAACAACCTACCTTTATCGTCCCTTTTAAGCAGTCGCTTTTCTGTCATTTCGTCCATCGCATAGTATAACACATGTTCTACTAATTTGCCCTCAGGAGTATATGTTAAAGAATTTTTCTCTTCAAGCTCACCCAGATTATTGAATTTTGATTCAAACAATATGTTACCCATTGAATCCATTTCAATGATAGATTCAAGAAATTCCTCATCAGCCTTGGTCATTAGCTCTGAGAAACTAAAATTCTTGTACCGCTGGCTCATTCTTTTTACTGTTCTTATTTTATTTGACATACTCTAATTCAATTTAATATTTGTTATTATTGAATTGGTGATCATTTCCCTGCAAATAGCTTCACGTCCTTATCGCTGATTTTTTTATCGCAGAGTATTACCAGACGCTCAACGACATTATGAAGCTCTCTAATGTTACCTGTCCAGTTTGTTTTTTGCAGCTCCTTCATTGCATCCGGAGTAAATTCTTTCAAGGGCATTCCGTAATCTTCACATATTTCTTTAATAAAATGTTCCGCTAATAAGGGGACATCTTCTCTTCTGTCATTCAGCGCCGGTACATGAATGAGAATGACACTCAACCGATGGTAAAGATCTTCGCGAAAATTTCCCTTTTCAATTTCAGCTTTTAAATCTTTATTTGTAGCGGCAACAATCCTCGGGTTAACGGGTATCTCTTTCTCTCCGCCAACTCTAGTAATTTTATTCTCCTGAAGTGCCCGTAAAACTTTTGACTGAGCCGACAAACTCATATCTCCAATCTCATCTAAAAATAATGTTCCATCCTTTGCAAGCTCAAACTTTCCTACTCTTTGCTTTATCGCAGAGGTAAAAGCTCCCTTTTCGTGACCAAACAATTCGCTCTCTATGAGCTCAGAAGGTATAGCTGCACAATTTACTTCAACTAATGGACCGATGGCACGCTTACTTTTCTCATGTAACCATCTAGCCACTAGTTCCTTTCCTGTTCCATTACTTCCCGTTATCAATACACGAGCTTCCGTACCTGCAACCTTGTCAATCATTTCTTTAATCTGTCTGATAGCGGCAGAGTCTCCAATGATCTCTCTGGTTTTATAAACCTTTCGCTTCAGACTTTTCGTCTCAGTGATAAGTGTAGTTCGGTCTAAAGCATTTCGTACAGTAACCAATAATCTGTTTAGATCAGGTGGTTTTGAGATATAATCATATGCACCTTTCTTAAGCGACTCAACAGCTGTCTCAATTGTTCCATGACCGGAGATCATAACGACAGGTAAATCAGGATCGAGCTCCTGCAATTTAGCCAATACTTCAAGGCCATCCATTTTAGCCATCTTGATGTCACATAAAACCATATCAGGTTTATGCATAGAAGCAATTTTGATACCCTCTGCCCCATCAGCAGCTTCTAATACTTCAAACTTTTCATATTGCAGTATATCCCGCAAGGTATTTCTAATTGGTTTCTCATCATCAATGATCAATATTTTTGCTGTCATAAATTTCTAATAATTATCAATACATTCACTTTGCCAATAGGTACATTGATTGCTTAATTAACTATAAATAGAATTACATTAAAGAGATTAAAAAGATCAATCAGTTTTAACAAAATGAGGCTCCCTTCCTGTTTTGATACCATTTGCGCTGTTTGATTTTACAACTTTATTTATTATCTCCCATAGTGCTCCTTCTTTTAGAGCAAACTTCGAAAGTGCCATTTCATTTAATGAATAGCGTTTGAGGACAAAGCTGGTGCAAATACTTGCCAGGACAATCATATCTACCCTCATTTTGATGAGCCCTTTCATTTTATTCCTTTGGGCTTTAGTAGAAAGTAAAAGTTCATCATGCAACTCACAATATTCGCTCAGCTCAAAATCATAGGAATTCACATTTTTCAGAACGTTTTTATTATGGAATTTGTATCCTATCATTTCAGCGAATGTATCGAAGCTTCCAGATGAACCTATAAGTTTATTGACAGGAAATTTTTTAATTGACTTATCAAGATCCGACAATTGATCCTTCAAGAATTTCTCAACTTTAAGCACTTCGTCTTCATTTACCGGGTCAGAAGGATTAAACAGCTCCAGTAACCTTGCTGCTCCAATATTAAAACTATGTCTTGCAAAAATATTTTCCTTGTCTGCGATGATAAACTCGGTGCTACCTCCACCTATATCCATGATCAAGACAGCCTCATCATTCATTTCAATACATTGTCTTACACCAAGGCAAATTAATCTTGCTTCTTCCTCTCCGGAGATTATCTTAATCCTGATGCCGGTCTGTTGTAAAACGACCCGGGCAAAATCCGGTCCGTTCTTAGCGCTACGGATTGCAGAAGTAGCAAAAGCATATACTTCTCTTGCCTGATTCTTTTTAATGATCTCGGCATAATGTTTTAGCGCGCGGATTCCTCTTGAAAAAGATTTCTCTGTTATAAAAGATTTGTGTATTCCACCCTCACCCAGCTTAACTACAATTTTTGATTTGAATACCTTCCTGCACTTGCCTTCAGGATACACATCGACGATCAGCAAATGGAAAGTATTTGTTCCCAGATCCAGGACTGCAATACGGCTATTTCGGGTAGGCTGCTGAGACATAAGAAGCTATTTAACCTGAGCAGTTAAAATCTTCATAAATATAGAAGAAAAATCGCTAAAATTTCAATTGAGATTAAACCGTCTAATTCTCAACCAGAAAAGAGCTTAAGGGCTATTCTATTAGTTATGGTAACGAATCCATTTCCAAATTTCCTTATAGCCTACTTTCTTTCCGTACATCAAAATTCCCGTTCGATAAATTTTAGCGGCGAACCATGTTGTGAAAACAAACCCCCCAATGAGCAGAACCATCGAAAGAATGATATGACTCAGCGGCACTCCAAAAGGTATTCGTACCATCATTACTATGGGTGAAGTCAAGGGGATTACAGAAAACCAGAACGCTACATTTCCCTGTGGATTTTGAATAACATTCACAGCAGCAATATATGCAACGATCAGTGGTATAGTGACAGGGAACATGAATTGCTGGGTATCTGTTTCAGAATCTACCGCGGAACCAATGGCCGCAAATAATGCACTATATAGAAGATATCCTCCGAGAAAATAAAATATAAACATGCCTATGATCAAGGGAAAATTAATGGAGCTTAACATCTTCAAAAGCTGGTCGGTTTTGCCCGGTTCAGCGACAGTTGGAACATCTGAATATTCCATTTGAGCTTGTGCACCCGGACTAACCTTCATCATGGTCTCGACTTTTTCCTGATCTGTCTTACCGTTCAGCATAACTGCCGAAACACCGGAATAGACAAGAAGAGTGAGAACTACCCACAACATAAACTGAGTGAGACCGACGAGTGCAACTCCGACAATTTTACCCATCATTAACTGGAATGGCTTAACTGAAGAAATAATAACTTCAACAATACGACTTGTTTTTTCCTCCATCACTCCACGCATAACCATCGCGCCATAGATGAAAATAAAAAGATAGATCAACAGACCGCTTGCAAAACCCAGACCAGTTGTAAGAGGTGTGCTTGTTTCTTTATCCTCTAGATCTCTGGTCCGTATATCGACATCTGTTTTAATCTGAGCCAATTTTTTTTCGTCTATACCTGCCTCCAGATATTTTGATGTGTTAATTTCCTTCTCAAGTGTAAATTTTATTTTCGAAATAACTTCAAAACCCGGTTGCGATTCAGAATACAGAACAACAGCTTTTTCCAATGATGACAGATTAGATGTTGCCGGAATGTATAGTACACCAAAGATATTATTTCCCTTACTTGAATTTCTTATTGAGTCAACCGGACCGTTCATGCTGACAAAACGAATGCGCTCATTGTCTTTGAACTTATCTGAAAATAAATGAGTCTCATCGATGACAGCAATAGTCTTCACTTCTGTGTCCACTTTATCGATCATCAACATTGCAACAAGTATTGAACCCATAAGTAATGGACCAAGAATTGTCATTACTAAAAATGATTTCTTCTTAACTCTAGTGAGGTACTCACGTTGTATAACCAGAAATATTTTAATCATGAAAAACGGATTTGACTAAATGGATTTTGATAATGGTATTTTAGTGTCGAAAATTTAAGCTGTTAATTCTGCTGTTGTAGAATCGCTTACTTTCTGAATAAATATATCATTCATACTAGGTATTATTTCCTTAAAACCAAGGATTTGAACCTGGGGTAAAAGTACATTGAGCAGGTCGTTCGGACTATGGCCTCCCAATATCTTTACATGAGCTATATTGTGATCAGATTCTTCTTTCAGATCAACAAGTTCGAAGCCTGTCCACAAGGCATGTGTAAAAGCAATTCTATTCCCAACATAGAGTAATTCATATGTATTGGATTTATTTTGTTTGCGAATATCCTTCACAGAGCCTTCCAGAATCACTTCAGAACGGTTTATAAGCGAAATATGACTGCAAAGTTCTTCAACACTTTCCATTCTGTGTGTGGAAAGCACGATAGTAGTTCCTTTTGATCGAAGTTCCAGCAACTCATTTTTTATCAACTCGGCATTAATCGGATCAAAGCCTGTAAAAGGTTCATCAAGTATAAGGAACTCAGGTTCATGTAATACAGTAGTAACAAACTGAACTTTTTGAGCCATTCCCTTTGACAACTCCTCTACTTTCTTTTTCCACCAGGATTGAATCTCAAATTTTTCAAACCAGAATTTTAATTTTTTCATTGCCTCTGCACGTGATAGTCCCTTTAGTCTGGCCAGATACAATGCCTGTTCACCCACTTCCATTTTCTTGTACAAACCACGCTCCTCAGGCAGGTAGCCCATTCGATTGATATGTTCTGCTTTGAGAGGCTTACCCATAAATAATATTTCTCCCTCATCAGGCGCAGTGATCTGTGTGATTATTCGGATCAAAGAAGTTTTACCCGCACCATTCGGGCCTAATAAGCCAAAGACACTCTGAGAAGGTATATGCAATGACACCTTGTTCAAGGCACGGTGAGAAGCATAAGATTTTGAAACTGATCTGATCTCAAGTATATCCATAGTCTGTTTTAATAAAAAAAAACCCCGTTGATTAGGCGGGGTAAGATAATTCTTTTATAGAAATCAATTGTTAAAGAATTCCTTCATTTTATCGTAGAAACTCTTATCTCCCTTTCCGGGATTTGGTTGGAAGTTTTCTGAATTTCTCAATTTCTCCATAGCCTTCTTCTCTTCCGAAGATAAATGCTGTGGTGTCCACACATTAATATTTACCAGAAGATCCCCTTTACCATAACCTTGCACTGAAGGCAATCCTTTACCTTTTAACCTAAGTACTTTACCGGCCTGTGTTCCTGCCTCTATTTTCACTTTTGCCTTACCACCAACAGTAGGTATTTCCACAGTAGTTCCAAGGGCTGCATCGGCAAAATTTAAATATAGATCATAGAGAAGTTGATTACCATCTCTCTGAAGATATGGATGCTTCTCTTCTTCAATAACAACAAAAAGATCTCCGGCAATTCCACCCCGCTCAGCAGCGTTCCCTTTCCCGCTTACTGTCAACTGCATTCCCTCACCAACACCTGCCGGAATATTTATTGAAATTATTTCTTCAGCTCTTTCTACGCCGGAGCCGTGGCAAGATTTACACTTATTCTCGATAATTTGTCCTTCACCATGACAAGTAGGGCAAGTAGCTGCCGTTCTCATTTGTCCGATGAATGTATTTGTCACCCGATGTACTTGTCCGCTACCTCCACAAGAACTACAGCGATGAAAAGAGGCCCCATCATGTGCACCACTTCCTTTGCAGGACTTGCAAGAAACGTGCTTGTTTACTTTTAATTTTTTCTCAACACCATTAGCGATCTCTTCCAGTGTCAACTTTACTTTCACGCGCAGGTTTGTTCCGCGATTTACGCGTCTTCCTCCACGACCGCCTCCGCCTCCAAAGAAACTTTCGAAGGGGCTACCTTCGCCAAAGACATCTCCAAAATGCGAAAAGATATCTTCCATGTTCATACCACCACCACTGAAGCCGCCATTGTTACCCAAACCTTGGTGGCCAAACTGATTGTAACGCTGACGCTTCTCAGGATTGCTTAATACTTCATAAGCCTCGGCAGCCTCTTTAAAACTCTCTTCCGCGGCTTTATCTCCGGGATTTTTATCCGGATGAAACTTAAGAGCCATCTGTCTGTAAGCTTTTTTTATATCACCGGCCTCAGCATCTTTGCGTACTCCAAGTACTTCGTAATAGTCTCTTTTGGACATGGTAATCATTATTATACTCTCAATATTTTCTCGAAGATTATAAGCGCTTAGTTAAAATTAATTTCCAACGATCACCTTTGCGTGACGAATAACTTTATCATTAAGCATATATCCCTTTTCAATTTCGTCAATGATCTTTCCCTTTAATTCCGGTTTAGGAGCCGGTACATTTGATATTGCATCATGTAACTCCGCATCGAATTCTGTACCCACGCAATTCATCGGCTTCACGCCTTTGGACTCCAGCAATGTTTTAAACTTTTGGTAGATCAGCTGTATTCCTTGTCTTACTGAATCGACATCACTTGCTTCGTCTAATGATTTCTGAGCGCGTTCGAAATCATCGATCACCGGCAAAAAAGTTAGGTAGGTCTCAATAGAGGCGAATTTGATCTGATCGATTCTGTCTCTGCTTACGCGCTTCTTATAGTTTTCAAATTCAGAATAAAGTCGTAAAAATTTATCCTTGTATTCTGATAGCTCAAGTTCTAACTTCACTATCGGGTCAGCTTCAACTTTTTCGGCATCTGGCAATGCATGTTCAGCATCAACAGGATTTCCTGAATTCATTTCTTCACCTGCCTCACGTGCTTCTTCATTCTCTGCCCAAGGCTGTGTTTCTTCATTTTGCTTCATATCCTTCGAATTTCAATTAATCTTTAGTTTTCTTTCCGGAAAAACCCCTGCTCAATGATTTTGCCACGAAAGGCAATAAAGTCAATTTGTCAGGGAATAAATAAAAAAACAGAAGAAAAATATCTTCTGTTTTGACAATTTTATACCAACCAATATACTTACTGGGCAGCCGTCATTTTAGTCAGAGCATCTTCCAGGCTGGCTCCACGTAAATTTTTTGCAACAATGACACCTTTTTCATCAATCAGCCAATTTGTAGGAATTCCTTGAACCCCATAAGCTTTAGCTGCGTCAGAGTACCACCATTTAAGATCGCTCACGTGATTTGGCCAATCTAACTTATCTTTTATTATGGCCGCGACCCAGGCATCTTTAGTTTTATCAAGTGAAACACTGTAAATGGTAAATTCTTTGGCATTTTTGAATTTCGCATTTTTGAATTTGTGGTAGGCACTCACAACATGCGGATTTTCAATGCGGCAGGGGCCACACCATGCGGCCCAAAAATCAATAAGAACCACTTTTCCACGTAAGGAAGATAGGGCAATCAGTTTACCTTCCGGATTCGGAAGCTTGAGTTCAGGAGCTACATCTCCGATTTCCAGTCCTTGTTTAGCCATTTGAGCCGAGCTGAACATTACCGAGCAAACGAGTGCCACTAAAAGAATTGCTGTTTTTTTCATCGTTTTTTTGATTTTTATCTTTCTTTCCAAAAACTCTGCCAAGAATGCTGCAAATATATGTATTTCATTCGAAAATAGCACTTTCTGAATTGAACTTTAGAAAAAAAGGAAAACAAACGGCGGTGCTAAAAGTTCAACAACCGGTTGGCAATTTGTCTGTCAGACGCTGATATGAATTCACGATCCGGGATAAAAGACAAAAATCAGATCCGCTTAATTTTTGCGCCAATCGCATTAAGCCTTTCATCAATTCTCTGGTAACCTCTGTCAATCTGTTCAATGTTGTGTATCACGCTGGTTCCATTTGCCGACAAAGCAGCAATCAACAATGCAACACCTGCTCTGATATCCGGCGATGTCATTTGAATGGCTTTCAAGGGAACTTTTCTATTGAGCCCTATTACAGTTGCTCTATGAGGATCACATAATATGATCTGTGCACCCATGTCGATCAGTTTGTCCACGAAAAATAATCTACTCTCAAACATTTTCTGATGAATAAGAACAGTTCCGGCAGCTTGTGTAGCTGTCACCAGTACTACGCTTAATAAGTCAGGTGTGAAGCCGGGCCATATCGCATCCGCTACAGTCAGAATTGAGCCATCGATGAACGTATCGATCTCATAAGATTCTTGCCGGGGAATATAAAGATCATCGCCTCTAAGTTCCATTTTTATACCCATTCTTCGAAACACGTCGGGTATGACACCTAGATGCTCATAACCTACTTCACGAATAGTGATCTCTGATTTAGTCATTGCAGCGAGTCCGATGAAAGAACCGATCTCGATCATATCAGGAAGTAATTTATGCTCTGTACCCTTCAAACTAGTTACCCCTTCAATCACCAGAAGATTAGATCCGATACCACTGATCTTTGCACCCATCCTGTTCAGCATGTTACAAAGTTGCTGGATATATGGTTCACATGCTGCATTGTAAATTGTGGTAGTTCCTGAGGCAAGAGCAGCAGCCATAACCAGATTTGCAGTACCGGTCACAGATGCTTCGTCCAGCAACATGTATGTTCCTTTAAGCTTTTTCGCCTGAACGGTGTAAAAGCTATCCTCTTCATTAAATATAAACTGTGCACCCAGATTTTGAAAACCGATGAAGTGCGTATCCAGCCTGCGGCGTCCTATTTTATCTCCACCCGGCTTGGGTATGCTTGCCTTTCCGAATCGTGCCAACAAAGGGCCGACGATCATGATTGAGCCTCTCAAAGAAGCAGCCTGTTGCTTGAACTCTTTAGTATCTAAAAAATCAAGCTTTATATTTTTCGCTTGGAAAGTAAATTCCCCTTTCAATACTCCCGTTTGTTCTACTTCAACACCCATCAGTTGAAGAAGTTCAATAAGTTTATTCACGTCACGGATATCAGGGATATTGCGAATGTGAACCTTTTCAGGGGTAAGTAAAGTGGCACAAATAATTTGTAGTGCTTCATTTTTTGCTCCCTGAGGAATCAACTCACCACTTAATTCAAATCCACCTGTTACTTCAAAACTTGCTGACATACTTTATAATTTTCTCCGGATTAATAATTGTCAAATTCGATTCTCGATGGCAAAATTAGTCTGTTCCTGCTCCATATTTCAGGGGACCAGACATTTTTTTAACAAAATTAATTTTGAACTTCATGTGTGTAGTCCACCTGCTCATCTTCTTTATATTTATTCTTCAAGCTATCTTCATCTCTCACCATTCGTGAATGAAGAGTAATGTTATTGTCAAACAGAAAACGGAAGAACAATAAAGTCCAGGAGCGATGTGCTTTCAAAGAATCGTAGAAGTCGGGTGCTTTCTTTTTCAAATCGGGCAATCTATTCCACGGTATTGAAGGGAAATCATGGTGTTCATTGTGGTAGCCGACGTTGAATGCAACCTTATTAAGGGGACCATAATAACTATATGTCTCCTGCTCAGGATCGAGGGTAAGAAAGTGTTCCTGTATCCACCTTGCACCCAAGGGATGAAGCCCGACAGAAAAGAAGAAGCTGATCATCAGAAAGAAGAAAGCTTTAGGGCCCCAAAGCATCCAGATAGCGACATTAAAGGCAATTTGAATGATCCAATTTGTGACAATCCATCCATCGATTGGTTTGATCTCCTTCAAACGAAAAGTTCTACCTACCTGGAAGAATGGAAATAAGAAGAGCCATATCGCCTTACTGAAGAAATTATTTCCGAACACTCTGGCTTCCCAGAAATCAGGCAAGTCTGCATCGCGAAGGTGATGCCCTTGCCAGGAATGATGCATTAGGTGATAGCGTGTAAATGATACCGCACTGGGAAAAGTATGAGGGAGATTTGAAAATATTGAGGCTATATAATTTCCGGTCTTACCCTTGAACAAAAGATTGTGGGAACATTCATGAATCATTACGAACAATGCATGATTAAAGAATGCACCAATGGCATAAGCTGTAAGCCAAACTATCCACCATGAAGCGTCTTTAACCAGGTAGGATATTCCTATCATGGAACCTACGCAGAAAATTATCGCCAGTAATGTGAAAGGATTTTTTCCTATGAGATCCCTAACGTCAGGATGACTCTTAAGGATCTTCTTTGTGCGACTTTTGTGGGGCTCCGGTTCAGCAGAATACTTAAAGGACTTAGGCTTATGCATATTTTATTCCATGCGGTCTTTGCTCTCCACTCCGGAAATCAAAGACAAATTATTTTTTTCGAACTTTTCTTTTATTCTTTAGCTTATTCTTTGCAGAATTTTCCCGCATCATCTTCTCTTTGTTCATTGCAAGAATTTCTGCCGTATGATTTAAGCGGGCAGATTCATGAAGCTTCAGATTTCCTTTAGAGAGTTCATCGAGGTGGCTGAGGATTGTCGAATCATCAACAGTATCCTTGTTCCAGGTGAGGTATGACATCTTCATGAAATTTGCAAGGTTCTGAGTAATCTGTTCTTTTCTCGGACCTTCTTCCATCTCAGCGATTTTTCGAATCATATCTTCCATCACCTTACCGTAATACTTATAACGTATTTTACTTGCAGGGTATTCAACCTTTTTAGGCTTTGCGTTAAACTTCTCCTTTTCCGGCATAGGAAAGGGAGCATCAACATCCAGTTTAAAATCAGATAAAATAAAAAGGTGGTCCCAAAGTTTATGTTTGTAATCTACAAGTTCTCTTACCGAAGGATTAAGATAAGCCATAACATTGACAATGGTCTGTGCAGCTTTATTTCTTATCTCCCGGTCTTCAATGTCAATTGTATGTTTGATCATCTTCTGAACATTTCTTCCGTATTCAGAAATGAGCAGGAAATCACGTTGAGTGTTATATTCCAGATGTTCTATGGAAACAAAATGTTTCTCGTCACTTTGCTCTGCTCTCCTTTTTGATTCTTTTGCCATTGTGTATCTCTTACTATTCGTCAAATTAATTTTTATGCGAATTGGTTTTTTTATCGAAACATATCAATGAAGAAAACCTATATTTTTTATTTCCCAAAACCCTTTAAATAAAATCTGCAAAGATGTTCCAATATTAAATTTGGCTTCACATCCATCGGATCACCGGAAAGCAATTAATAATCTTACAGCTATTGTTTGGGAAAGCACAAATGTATCCAAAAAGACCGGATTAGCCAAGTATCTTTAACTTGGCATATTTGAGTAAAAGTTGCTTAATACCAATGCCTTGAAATTGAACCGTAGCCTTGAGATCTCCGGCTTTTCCTTCAACTGCCAGTACCGTACCAATGCCGAATTTTTCATGTGCAACCTCCATCCCTGCCTGAATTCCGGCAGTATCGCTGCCACTGAAACTGCGAACGGCAGCTGAATCTATCTTTTTCAAACCTGCAGGAACGCTACGGGTAATTTCAGGTCTTGCTTTATTCCTGCCCGCACCGGACTGATTGCTACCCCATCTGTCTAATACAGGCTCATCGAAGGGCATCTGATTACTTTTGGGTAAGGGCGTACTTTCCTCAATAAATTCAGGATCTATCTCATCGAGGAAGCGACTGGGTTCACATACGTTAAGGTTTCCCCATTTGTACCTTGAGGTGGCATAAGAAATGCTGAGTTTTTTTTCAGCTCTAGTAATACCAACATAAAATAGTCGTCGTTCTTCTTCAAGATCTTCTCTTGAATCCATTGAACGCTGTGAGGGAAAAAGATTCTCTTCAAGTCCGACAACAAATACTGCAGGAAACTCAAGGCCTTTGGCTGCATGCAATGTCATCAAGGACACCTTATCATCGTTTTCCTTATCATCCTCATCTGCATCAGTAAGCAAGGCGATATCCTGCATGAACAAGTCCAAGGTACGGAGAGCGTCAGGATCCTGATTTATCTCTTCATCACCAGTCGGAGTAATACTTCTACCTGTATCGACGAACTCCCTGATACCATTTAAAAGTTCCTGCACGTTTTCGTAGCGGCTTAATCCTTCCGGAGTTTTATCATCATACAACTCACGCAGCAAACCACTAGAAGAAGCGATGGATGATGCAAGGTCAAAGGCATTTAATGATTTAATCTTTACCGAAAAACTTTTGATCATGGTACAAAAATCATTCAACCTTCCGAGCATTCCATTATTGAATTGGCATGGATTGTAGAGAGGGTTTTCGATAACCTGCCAGATGCTTTTATTTTCGGCAGCGGCGGCTACAGTCATTTTCTCTACGGAAGTTTTTCCAACACCTCTTGCCGGCACGTTGATAATACGCTTCAGAGCTTCTTCATCATTATGATTGATCACTAACCTGAAATATGCAAGAAGATCTTTAATTTCCTTTCTTTTATAGAATGATAATCCACCATAAATTCTGTATGGAATATTCATTCTTCTCAATGCTTCCTCCATGGATCTTGACTGTGCATTTGTTCTGTAAAGAATTGCAAAATCCTTATTCCTCCACTGTCGGTTTACCTTTGTTTCAAAGATTGAGGTAGCAACGAGCATTCCTTCTTCATTATCACTAAAAGCACGAAGCAATGCTATTTTTTCACCAAGATCATTTGCAGTCCAAACTTCTTTCTTAATTTGGTTTTTATTCTTATCGATCAAACTATTTGCTGCCTGTACAATCGTTCTGGAAGATCGATAGTTTTGCTCAAGCTTAAACACGCGCAGATCAGGATAATCTTTCTCGAAGGATAATATATTCTGAATATTGGCTCCACGAAATGCATAGATCGATTGTGCATCATCACCGACAACACAAATATTTTCAAATACGGCAGCCAATCTTTTCAGGATCATATACTGTACATAATTTGTATCCTGAAACTCATCTACCAATATATATTTAAATTTATGCTGATACTTATGCAGCACATCGGGAAAACGATCGAGTAAGGTGAACATGTTGAACAAGAGGTCATCGAAATCCATACCGCTTGCTTTGAAGCATCGCTTCACGTAGAGTTCGTACAACAACCCTGTTTTAGGACGACCTGCAGCAACATCATCGCTCACAAATGTGGTATTGTTTTGATACTCTGACCAGGAATAAAGATTATTTTTTGCAGCTGAAATTCTGTTAAGAATCGTCTCCGGTTTGTACAATTTATCGTCGAGGTTATTCTCTCTGAGTATATCGCGCATGAGGCTTTTAGCGTCATCTGTATCATAGATTGTGAAGTTTGGAGGATATCCCAATCTTTCTGACTCTATTCTTAAAATTTTAGCGAAGACAGCGTGAAATGTCCCCATCCATAGATTTCTTGCCTCATCACCGGCGATAGTCTCAATACGAGAACGCATTTCTTTCGATGCCTTATTGGTAAATGTCAATGCAAGGATTTGAAAAGCATCAACACCTTTACGCAGGAGGTGAGCTATCCGATAGGTGAGGACCCTCGTTTTACCTGAACCGGCGCCTGCGATAATCATTACCGGACCATCAGTATTTAACACCGCTGCTTTTTGCGGCTCGTTTAATTCATCAAGGTAATTTGGATTCATTCAATTCTTTACAAACGGGAAACAGAAAAATTCTGAATTATTCGCCCAAAAATACCATTAATACATGACAAGAGCGATAAAACATGGAATGTTTTTCACCTTTTTACAAACTCTTTTAAAATGAAAACTTCATAGGAATATGACCAGACAATAAATTTCCGGAAAATGACCACATTACGATCAAGACCTAAACAAATGTTTCAAAGCTTACAGACATAGACTAAGGTTTTTGCACATCAACCTCCACAATACTTTCTTCCACTCTCTCTGATCGATCTTTTTTGCCCATCATAATACCAATCATCATCACAAAAACTGACAGGATAATCGTTTGTATGATGTATGAAGGATTTACTAGTGTGGAAGCTTGCTCAGGAATAATTGCTATGAACAGTAAGATTGTTATCAATCCTCTTGGAGCGATAAAAAGTAAAGGCAAGGCCGGAAAACCGGCAACCTTTAAAGCAATCCATCTGATAGTTATGATTGCGATGACGGTTCCTACTGCCCAAGGTAGTGTTACGGTATTCAATATCTCATGTGCTGACATTAAAAATCCGAATAGCAAGAAGAATAATGCCCTGATCAGAAAGGTAGCTTCGATAGTGATCTCCTTGAATTTTGCCACCTCTTTATCCAGTTTAACCGGGCGCAATCTTTCTATCCATTTAAACCGTTTCAATTCATCAAGATTACCGAGGAATAAACCAAAAACGAAAATAAAGATCAGTGCAGGCAAATGAAAGTGTTTGGCAATACCATAAATAAGAATCACAAGAAGAATGATAGGAGAAAAAGTGACATGGTGTTTGATTCTGCTCAGGAGGAAAGATAAACCGATCACTGAAACGAAAGAGCCGAGAACAACAATAAAAATGGATAAACCAAAATGCAGGAAAGATTCAAGGTTTATAATCGTATTTACTGCAATGAAATTAAAAAAGAGCACACCAAGTATGTCTGAGAGGCTACTTTCATAGATGACGAACTCCTTATTTGATCTGGTGAGGTTTCTAACGCTGGGAATTGCTATAGCACTTGAAATCACGCAAAATGGAATGGCATTCAATAGAGCATCCTTGAAGGAGATATACTCGTAATACTGAAATGTAGCAGCCAGGATAAAAGCCAACACTACCATAGACAAGAGTGCGATGAGGAAAGATTTATTGATAACTGAAACCTTACTTTTATTCAATTGCAACTCCAGAGAACCTTCTAGCACAATTAGTATCAAACCTATAGTTCCAAATATAGGTAATAAGGGATTTAGGTCAGGAACTTCAATTGCTACTAGAAAAGTAAGCTGCCTCACCAACCAGCCTGTAAGCAACAACAGTATAACAGAAGGTATTTTCGTCAGGGCTGAACTGATATCAAAGATATAAGCCAGTAGCAGCAAGGAACATACAGTAATTATTATTGCAATTGGCATAATTTCATGAAGTTCGGAATACAACTGAAGAATTTGCAGCTTTATTTTTGCCACAATTTACTGTTAGAAAATGGAATTACAAACCATTAAAGAATTCCTGCAGAATAAAAAAATAATTCATTCAACGTACAGACTTCAGCAAGTCCTGGTGTGCAGGGATTTAAAAGACAGGAATTATCGGGCTACAGATCAATTCTGCTTTCGGGATACGATCAGCCGCAAGGCGAAAGTGGCACTTGGCATCTTTCGGTAGTGACCAAATTTTCTATCCCACTCTCCGGAATCCAATTCAGTCTTCAAAGCTCTGACATACTTCTCCTCCAGACCATCAGGAAGAAATCCCCATGCCGATTGAGCCCTACGAACCTCCGCTTTTAAAAATTCTTCTGGACGGCCGAAGTATGCCTCCTGAAACCCATCAAGACAATTAAGACTTACGGGAATGGGAATAACTTTTGCTTCTGGCGCAAGTACAGAGGTAATCAAACTAATATCCGGATACCTTTCCCTTTCTACGTCAATAAGCTGAGGAAAGTAATTTACATTCCAAAATGAATCTAAGGCCTTGGGGTCAAACGTCATGATCACAATCCGATCTTTGCTGACTCTTTGAAGTTCTCTTAGCCCTTTCTCAATATCAGGCCAGTGGTGAACGGTTAACAAAGCCATTGATGCATCAAATGAATTGTCCCCGAAAGGTAATGCATCTGCTTTTGCATCAATGGCAGCTTTTCTATTTAATTTCAATCGTTGTTCTCTCATCGATGCTGAAGGTTCTACAGAAATCACATCTTTATCCGCCGGTTCATATGACCCCGCTCCTGCTCCTACATTTAATATATTCCGGGCGTCACCCAGCTCCCTATGTATAATGGTTTCTATATCCGGATCTGTCCTTCTTATTGTAGTATACTTCAAACCGCTTTGTTCATAATCAAAAGCCGGGTGTTCCATGATTCTGTTCATTTATAATCGGTGAGAAAAAAAACTGATTAGCATCTATCAATACTGAAACCTAAGAGCAGCAATAAAATTTCTGCCCGGAGCATTAATACCGCTGGCAAATGTCCGATACTGGGTGTCAAATAAATTATCGATACCCGCTTGGAGGTTAAGATACTTATGGATCTTATAATTCAAACGTAAATTTAATGTTAACCATGCCGGCATTCCATCTTCAGTGGCATACTGATCATTATCTTCTCCATTCAAATAATAATTATTAAGCCTTTTCCAACCATTATAGTTAACAAAAAATTCCGAACCGAATTTCTTATAATTATAGGCCATTTGAAAACGCATCATGAAGGGAGAGATATGATCAAGAGGATAATCACTGCTATCTGTTTTTACTCTGCCATATGTATAGTTCATGGAGAGGCCGATATTCAGATGGTCGCTGCACTGCGAACGGAAATTTGAGGAAAATCCATAGATAAATGCCTCTCCGGCATTCTGGTTTGCCATTACCTGACTATAGGTGCCGTCGTACAATATCGAATCTTGTCCGTTCAATTTATATTCCCGTGTAACTATTGCATCAACAAAGTTTGTATAAAATACAGAGGTTTCCCAACTGGATCTTTGATTGAATAATCTGGAGATTCCTAATTCTGTATTGATCGTTTTTTCCGGCTTCAATGCAGGATTAGGTACAATAACAAGACCCGGAGCAGATTCGAAAACCTTGCTAAGATCGTCAATATTTGGAGATCGAAAACCTGTGGATACAAGGACTGATAGCTTTAAATCATCTGAAGGATTATGAACCAAGCCGAGGCTCCCGGAATACACTGTGTTGTCTTGCTCTGCTTTCGTGAACGGTAGATGATAAAATGAAGTATCAATAAATGAAGATGACAATGATGTATATCCAATACGGATACCATCCGTAAGTGTAAGAACATTATTGATCTTCCAGCTATGTGATATGTAAGCAGCTACATCAGTCATATTATTATCTCCATCAGGATACCTTGTATCCAGTGCTGATCTCTCAAGCGTTTCAATATTCTCTTCATAGGCTTTTGAAACTAAAGTATTGTACTGCCCTTCAATTCCTAAATGAAATTTGTGTTTTTCAGTTATTCGTTGGAGATCAAAGTCAGCACCGTATACATTTACATTTTCTGTACGGTGGCTTAGTGCGGTTCTATTAAACCTTCGGCTGTGACGGCTTTCTTCAACATCCTGAAAATTTATTCCGGCACTCACAGTTTGAAAAAAAGAATTGTTATTTACTCTTCTCACATCATAAGCAGCAAGAAATCTTTTTTGAGGACCATAATACCATTCTGCAAAACGCAAGCCATTACCATCGGGGTCAGTCAACCTATCATACCTTGGAACATCACTTGAATTTGAAAACTGAATGTTCAAACCATGATTTATTCTTTCATTCTGTTTATAAGAGAACTTTTGAAGCAGATCATATTGAGAGTAGCCACTCTGAACCTGAAGATACCTGTTAGAATTCTTTATTAATGAATCCTTGCCATTTATACGTTCCACATAATAGGGCCTTTCTCCATACGATTTCGTATAGAATGGATTCTGATTTTTACCTCCCTGAAGATCATCGAAAGAGGACATAGTGAATGAAGTTAACGATGCAAGTTTTTCGCAACCAAGGTTAAAATCAATGTGACCGGTCATTTCATTATTGACTGACCCGTATCTTGTCATCGCATTGACTTTTAATTTTGTCTTCTCATTATATCCTGCAAACTGAGGCTTTTTTGTGTACATATGAATTACTCCTCCCAGAGCATCAGATCCATAAACAGTTGACGAAGGTCCAAATAATACCTCTACTCTATCCAGAACTGCATTGTCCATAGTCACGATATTTTGTAAGTGACCGGCACGGTAGATAAGATTATTCATTTTTACCCCATCTACAACTAGCAAAATCCTGCTGGCTTCAAAGCCACGAATAACAGGACTGCCACCTCCCATCTGACTTTTTTGAACAAATACATTTCCGGTATTCGAAATAAGATCTGCGGTAGATTGCGCCTGCGCTATTTCTATCTGTTTAGAAGTTAATACTTGTATTTGCTGTCCTACAGACTTTTTTGTCTCCTCGAATTTGTTTACTGAAATTATAACCTCATCAAGATCGATTCGACCTGATGGGATGGAATCCTGGGCAAAACCGGCGGTAATGTTCAATCCGCTTAAAAATAAAATTAATGTATAATATAATGATTTGGTAATAACTGTTTTCATAAAGTTTAGTTAATACAATATAATGTAACGTCCATCATCCGGACGATAGAATAAATTAGAATTGATAAAAAGGGAAGATTAAATAAAACGAGGAGGTGGAGACACTACCTCTATGACATTCTCAATCAGAGAATCAACACTCTTGCAATAAATTAGTTTTATAGTTACCGGGAAGCTTAGTTTGTTTGCATCCGGAATAATATATTGAAGATTTAATAATTTAAAATAGTTGGAAGGAATTGTTGTAGAATTTTCACTACCCCCTTTTAATGCTGACTTTATCTTTTTTATGATGCCGGTTTCATGCTTGTCATGTATCACCATCAACTCAACCCGGTCTCCAATGTAATTAACAGATTTTACATCATACATTTCTCCATTAAGCTCTATCTCGTCTGAATGTACTTTGCTTTTTCTATAATCTTCCAGACTCAAACTGATTTTTTCAAACTTTGAATCTTCGTGATTCAATTTTTGTTTCATTTCAATACGAAGCAGGAACTGCCGGCATTGATAAAAAAAAACCAATGCCCCGGACTGAAGCAGGAGAATACTTAAAAGGAATATGCAGAATGATCTCTTCAACCTGATGAAATAGTATTACGAAGATAGAAAATTACATGTCTCTAGGATAATCGGAGCTAATAAAAAAAGGATTTAATAAGCTGATTTATTGAACTTTACATTGTATAATCAAAGTTTTTCCGGTCAGACAAATTGATATCAATACCAAAAATGGTATCTTCAATATAGTCTTCATTTAACTTATTGGTAGTGACGGAGTGAAGACAACAAACTAAATGTTAATAGAAATGCGTAAAATTTATCTGCTAAGCCTCCTATTATACCTTCAATGTTCATTTGTGAATGCACAAGTCCTTCCGAGCATTGGACTAATCAGTTTACCATTTGATTCAGATAGCATTTGCACTATACCTATTGCACAAGGGAGTGGTAGTGTACCAGGCATCATGCCGGGAAATTCAGTACCGGACTTTAAGTTATACACTTTAGCAGGTGACTCTGTAGTTCTATCTGAAATTTTGCAGTCAGGAAAACCTGTTCTGCTAATTTCATCAAGTTATACTTGTCCGGTTTTCAGAGGCAAGATTCCTGTTATAAATATGGTTGACAGTATCTATCAAGGACAATTAAACGTGTACGTTATTTATACGGTGGAAGCACATCCGATAATAGATGTAAGTCCGTATAGCGGGAATGTTTGGACTACAAGTGCCAATCAAACAGAAGGAATACTTTTTGAGCAACCGAAAACTTACGGTGAAAGAAAAACCGTTGTTGATGCAATGCTCAGCTCTAACTATTTACGTCCGTCTGTATTAATTGACGGACCCTGCAATGAATGGTGGCTCAACTTTGGAACAGAACCAAACAGTGCAACTCTTATTCAAGCTAACGGAACAGTGTTTGCATTTCAGCAATGGTTTGACAAAGCACCGGAAAATATTTTCTGTGAGATAGATAGTTTGCTTGGAACAAGTAGTGGACAATGTTCTACTTTCGGGAATGGCGGAACATTCACATGGTCGGGTGACACCATTGAGTATGGTATTCCCGGTTATTATATTGCCGTGAATTCCACCTTAACAAATAACTCAAGTACTGAAAACGTCGAGATCACAATTCAGCGACAAGGCACACAAATGCCCGCAACATGGTTAACAGCCTTATGTACCGATATTTGCTATCCGCCAACAACCACATCAGCACAGGTAACCATATCTCCGGGAGCAGCTCAGGCCTTCATTTTCTACTTCTATACAGATACCACCCCGGCTTCAGGCATGGCACAGGTGCGTTTTGTAAACCAGAATAATACATCGAATCAGGTAACGCAAAGATTTTATGGATCGACAGAAACCACAGGGATAAATGAGAATTCCCGGGAATTTTTCGGAAAGATTTATCCGAATCCTGTTAAAGAATATTTGTATGTTGATGCGAATGATAATTTTAATCTGGCAGAATTATATGACATTCAGGGGAAACTTAAGTTGTCACAAACCTTATCTCCTTCAAGCACAACCACGCTGGAGGTAAAAAATAATTTGCCGGGTGTTTATCTCCTAAAACTATCAGGAAAGGAACAAACAACAAAAAAAATCATAATTGAATAGAAATGATTCTAGATTTAAAAAAAATTGATGACTATACGTAAATACGAAAATATTGACAAACAAAATGTAATCGAATTATTAAGGTTAAACACTCCAAAATATTTTTCAAAAAGTGAAGAGACAGACCTTCACTATTACCTGGAAAATCATTCTGAAAATTTTTATCTGATTGAAAAGGAAGGTAAAATTGTTGCCTGTGGTGGATATAATATAATTAGTGGGAGAAAACTTGCCAGAATTTCTTGGGATATCGTTCATCCTTCTCATCAGGGAATAAATATAGGTACCAAGCTACTTCTGTTCAGAATTGAAAAGATAAAACAAATAAGTTCTTTGGATATGCTTGAAGTGAGGACTTCTCAGCTAGCTTTTAATTACTATTCAAAATTTGGATTTGTAACCAAAGAAATCATTCCTGACTATTGGGCTATAGGTTATGACTTATACAGAATGGAACAGGAGATCACATAGTGGTTATTGCTGTTTCAAAGCCATGCTAAACCACTGTATTAAAATTTTTGTCCATCACTGACCTTATAAGGTTACAAATTTCCTGTATCTTGCAACATTCAACAATTATATGTCAGAAGATCAGTTCCAAATTAAAAACGGAAAGCAGCTATATGAGTACCAGCAAAGAGCTATAGAAGACATCTTCAGTCGCTTAAAGGATCATGATGCACGTTATAATCTGTTGTATCAACTCCCTACAGGTGGCGGCAAGACGGTGATCTTTTCAGAAATTGCACGAAGATTTATTCAGAATACCGGAAAAAAAGTATTGATACTTACACATAGAATAGAATTATGTGGACAGACATCTCTGATGCTGGATGAGTTTGGAGTTAACAACAAGGTAATCAATAGTGCGGTTAAAGAAATGCCTGTACCGAACGACTACATGTGTTTTGTTGCCATGGTTGAAACATTGAACAATCGATTGAGAGATAAAATATTGAATCTTGACAATATTGGTTTGATGATTGTGGATGAGGCGCATTATAATTCCTTTGGAAAACTATTTAGATTTTATGAAAAAGGTGTGTTGCTTGGTGTTACGGCCACACCTTTGAGTTCCAATATTAACATAAGGATGAGGGACAACTACGACGAACTGATCGTTGGAGAATCTATCACCTCACTAATTGAAACCGGATTTTTGGCGAGGGCAACAACATATCATTATCACGTAGGACTTACCTCTTTGAAAGTCGGTAGAAATGGAGATTATACTGTTAGTTCATCTGAACGACTATATAATAATCATGCAATGCAGGATAAACTACTTAGTGCCTATAAAGAAAAATGTATAGGCAAAAAGACACTGATATTTAATAATGGTATTGCTACCTCTCAATATGTTTATGCGACTTTTCAGGATGCAGGCTATGAGATAAAACATTTGGATCATACTCATACCGGAAAAGAGAGAAGAGAAATTCTTGACTGGTTTAGGGAGAAGCCGGATGCAATCCTAACCTCAGTGAGTATCCTGACGACAGGATTTGATGAGCCTACTGTTGAATGTATTATTCTCAACAGAGCTACAAAATCACTTACTCTTTATTTTCAAATGATAGGTCGTGGATCGCGAATACTACCAAACAAGAAAGAATTTAGTGTGATAGACCTTGGAAATAACCTGAATAGATTTGGACTTTGGGATGCGCCGGTGGACTGGGCAGGCATATTCAAAAATCCGGAATTGTATTTAGCAGATATTCGGAGTGATGAAGATATAGAAAGAAATTACCGTTATGAGATGCCGGAAGAATTACGGGAAAAATTCGGCAAATCACAACAGATAGACTTTGATGTAAAACAGGAACATCAACTGGCACTATCAAAACATCAAAGGCCAAAAGTCGTAATTGAACGTTCAATAGAACAACATATCCAAATTTGCCTGGAGAACAGTGCCGATATCGACGAAGCTCTTGTCTTAGCAGACCTTCTTAAAGAGGAAATTGAATTTAGGGTGAGGGTTTATTCCAGATGTCTTAGCAAGACATCGGAAAGTTATGTCAAATGGCTTCAAGATGATTACAAGAGAAAGTTGAAATTCACTTTGATAAGAAAATCACATGAATTTCCTGACGCACCCACTATCGGGCAAACCGGAACAAATGATCTTTCAGATGCGGAAGCAACAGAGTCCGAAGAATCTGAATAATATTAACTTCAGATCAATTGACCTCGGTGGTTCACTGTTTATTGTCTTACTTATTTCCCTTCAGAATTTTTCAAAGATACTTTTCGGTAAATAATGGTAAATGAAACCCAAAAAAATCATTTCACAATTTCGTCTTTTGCTTTAGCTGATTGTTATTATCTCAGCAAAAGCTGAATTTGCACATAATTTAATTGCAATTTTTTATTACCTGAATGTAAAACCGAACCGCTGCATTGAAATCTCTCACTGCGATCCTTTCATTTATGCCATGGAATGATTTAATATTATTATCATTAATATAGATGGGCAGGAATCTGTAGATGGCATCAGACACCTTTTCAAAATGTCTTGAATCAGTTGCACCTATAACGAGATTTGGAGCTGTTAAAACCTGAGGAAATATTTGTACTATCGATCTGTTTATGATATTGTAGGCCTGACTACTCGTACTTGATGACTGAGAAGGTTCTGATGCAAATTCACCTTGCTTGATTCGGATCCTTTCATCATTTATAACTTTTTTCACATGATCAGTGACTTCCTTTATCGATGAACCTGGCAATATCCTGAAATTGATTGTAGCATGTGCTGATAAAGGAATTATATTATCCTTCTCTCCGCTTCTCAAAATCGTTGGAGCAATTGTGTTTCTCACTAAGGCACTACCGGCGGCACTCTTGGAATAAATATTTATTATCAATGAACTGAAAACTTCTTTGTTGGCAAATACAAGTCTGTTCAAGAAGGGCATCTCAGGACCAAGGTTATCAATGAAGCCTATTAAAGGTGCCGTAAGGCTTGCCTTAAAAGGGTTCTTCCTGATTCTTGAAATGGCATTTGTGATGATGTCAATTGCAGTTTCTTCTTTAGGCATTGATGAATGACCGCCTTCTACCTCTACAAAAAGATCGAGTGACACAAATCCCTTTTCAGCAATTCCGATCAAAGCAACATCCTTTTCAATTCCCGGAACCATTCCCTGCACAATCGACCCACCTTCATCCAGGACAAACTCCGCTTGTACACCTTGTCCTTCGAGGTAAGAAGCTATAGCAGCAGCACCATTCGCTCCACCGATCTCTTCATCATGTCCAAATGCCAAATACAAGGTTCGCTTTGGCTGAAAGCCTGAGATAAGAAGATGATCAACGGCTTCCATGATACCTATCACACCTACTTTGTCGTCAATTGCTCCACGACCCCATAGCGTATCATCTACAATCTTTCCATCGAAAGGACCATACTTCCAATCCTTTACTTCTTCCACTGGAGCAGGAACCACGTCTAAATGAGCCATCAGGACCACCGGCTTAAGCGAATTATCAGATCCCTTCCACTTATAAATAAAACTATAGGTATTGATGACAACTTTTTCCAATACGGAATCAGCAACAGGATATGTTGTACTCAGAAATGTTGAAAACGCATTAAAGGCACTTGAGTCAAAATCATGATGGTCTTCCGGTGAAACTGTTTTGATCATCAGAGATTGAGCAAGATTCTGAATTGCATTCTCACGGATATCAACTGTAGAAACTGGATCTACTTTTAATTGAATCGATTCAAAGCTCAAAGCATGAATGATCAAATAGGCCAGAAAAATAAAAACCAGGGAGAGTAAAATATAAATTAACTTTTTCATGTATCGATTATATGATATTAAGTACAAGAAAATTTATTTGTGCAATTTAAAAAAAGGCAGTCAGCCAAGCAAGAATATTAAGCTAACGATGGATAATGATCTTAATCACCGCATTATATAAACTGCAACAAACATATCAACTGAATACAGATCCCGCTTTATTCCAAATATAAAACAGAAAACTTGTGTCCACAAAATGCCATAGTTACATCTTTGCCTGCTCCTGTCTATTTCCAAATAGCAAGCTTCCATCACCATAACTTAAAAATCTGAAATTATTATTCAAAGCATGATCATAAATCTTTCTCCAATCATTTCCGGTAATAGCAGCTACTAATAATAACAGTGTAGAATTTGGTTGATGAAAATTTGTGACAAGGGCATCTGCAATTTTGAGCTTGTACGTTGGAACGATCATAATTTGAGTTTTGCAGACTAATCGTTTTAAATCATATTTATTCATCCATAAGAGCAAGGATCCTATTGCTTCAATACTTGTGTAATGATCAGTAAGTTTATATGGGTCCCATTGCATAATTTCCAGTTCCTCCATTTTTGAATCCGGGTAAAGGATTGATTTGACACCCATCCAATAGAGTGATTCGATAGTTCGAAGGGAAGTAGTCCCAACGGAAATTATCGCATTTGATGAGTCCTTCCCTTCTAACTGTTGCAAAATCCTCTCAATAGTTAGTTTACTAACATCAATCCACTCAGCATGCATTTGATGATCCCTGATTAGTTCACTTTTCACCGGCTTGAAGGTTCCTGCTCCAACATGCAATGTTACCTTCACTCCGGAAATATTCATTGACTCAAGTTTTTTAATAATTGAATCGGTAAAATGCAATCCTGCAGTTGGAGCTGCCACAGAACCTTCTCTGTCTGCATATACAGTTTGGTACCTGCTCTGATCAATCTCTTCACTCTCTCTTTTCAAATAAGGGGGAATTGGCATTTCACCAAACTTTTCAAGCACTTCTGCAAAACTAAGTGTTTCCGGCTTCCAACTGAAGCCGATGACATTTTCACTCTCACCTTTTTGCAATAGTTCTGCAGAAAGAAAATATCCATTCTTTTCAATATACAGAAATCGCTCCTTCCATTTAGCAATTCTACCCACCAAACAATTCCATCTAATATTTTTTGTTTTCTCTAAAGATAATAACGGATCAGAACCGGGCTCAGCAGGTCCGAGACAAAATATTTCTATCCTTCCTCCTTTAGAATTTTTAAAATGCAATCTCGCATGCATGACTTTGGTATCATTATAGATCAATAACGAACCTTCAGCGATGTGTTCACTTATATTATGAAATATATCTTCAGAAACAGAAGAATTTTTATAAACTAACAATTTACTCAATTCCCGTCCGGCAAGAGGATACTTCGCTATGCGATCTTCGGGAAGGTCGTAAGTATAGTCACTAATTTGAATGTCCTGTTCAACCCACTCTGTCATTAAGCAAATATGTATATAAATAAATATTAAAATTACTCCCTTATAGCTCTTTAAACGAGAATCCTAATCTTGGATTTTTAACCCTATAGGCTCCACTTGTCTCAGCTCTTCACCTTCTACAGATTTTACTTTAATAAATTCAAAGTATAGTTTATCCCCATTCTTCGCTTGCTTGATCTCGTTTATCATTTCCTCAGTTAATCTTCCATCGGTTGTAGGATTAAATTCAACTAAGGTTCCATCCATCATGCGAACATGCGTTAATCGAAATGAAGCCAGAACATAATATCCTTCTGCATGCTTTGGAACGCGCAACTCCCCTGCTCTGATCAGAGTTTCTTTTGAAATTACGCCTTCAGATATTCCGCCAACATTGACTAAGAACCTTTGGCCCATATTAACAACTTTGCTACTATCCTGTGCATTTATGGAAGATCCAACAAAAAAAAGTGTAAGTACAAATATCACTTGATAAATTTTCATGGTAATTTAATTTTGAGTCGGGATAAATCCAATCGATTAATTACTATAGCAAGATTGTGATGGGTGTTCAATTAATTAAACCAAACTGCATAGCCTTCTCTTCTCAGATCAAGAGCAAGCTTTTCTTCCATCCTAAGTGCTTCTGATCTGGTCATTGGTTTCATATTTATTTCATTGTACAAACTGGGCCTTAGATAAGAGCCATACTTAAGCACAATAGAAGATGATAGCTTGTGACCTTTCTTGTTAATAAAGCCGGTCTTGTGCTGCTTAAATCTTTCAGCGGGTGTTTTGCTTGTCATTCCAACATACAAACATTCAAGCACACCATTAAACTGAGGATTAGCTTCCCTGAATTTTCTATTCTCTGTAAAAACACGTTTTGACAATTCAACAACGTAAACTGAATATTTTAATTGTGGCATACGATTTCTACCTACGGAAATAGAAATTCAAAGATAATTATTCCTGCAAGAATAGATGCATTGTCAAATCATTGAAAAATGAAGGGAAGGCCAAGTTGAGAAAGCAACAATTTCATGAATTTCTTTGAATGTCTTTCTCTATCCACCAGGCCCAAATAACAAAGAGCCACATCAAATTAGCCGACCATGCCACAGCAGATATACCGGGCGGTGGCGGACTAAGGAGGTTAAGGATATGAATAACTAAAAACATACTTATGAGGGACCAAAATGCAAGTTTTTTCCTTGGTTTGACTGACTTATAATACCATATAGTGCCCAATAAAAATAATCCGATTTCGAGTATTATTTCAATCGCAGGAAAATTCCATAGTGATAGTCCGACTTTTACATCGGAAAAAGGTGAAAGTGGGAGGTCCGGCCGGTGGGTGATGAAGTCTAATACCCAATGGCTAAATACCAATGCAAAAAGCAAAATGGAAGCCCGACCGTTCTTCGTGAACACGAAGTAAGTTAAACCAAATATTATACCCCATACTATCGACATCAATAAACTGTGTGAATAAGGGTAATAAGTGAAATTCAAGGGAGTCATCTTTGTATTTCCGGGTTCGATTTGGAAGCTTTCTATACCAAGTAATACGAAAATTGGCCATATCAAATCAAGGAATTGAACGGCAATAAAAATAAGTGCGAGAGACGGTGATTTATCAGCCTTTCTTGCAGAAAGACCCAGAGCAAAATGCCCTATAAACATATACAAATACAGTTATAATATTCTCAATATCTTTGTATCAATAAATATCCTCAAGCCAATATTAATTTTAAATACATCATCGATTGGATATTTCAATATAGGCTAAACTCAGCTCTATTGAATGTTTAAAAGATTTACCATGCAATTTTCCATGTCTCCAACAGTCAGCACGAAATCTTGAATTGCTTTTTGGCCATTTTCATATTCTGCGGGGCTCCATTTTGGCATATTGAGAATAGTTTGAATTAACAATTCATCAGCAACAGGATTCTTTGATGACTCAAAAACATGGGCATCTATAACCTTCCCCGTCATGTCAATGCTAAATTTAACTGCTGCCAGAGTTAGTTCTCCAAAGGTTCCATCAGGAATTTTATCTATTGCATTAATCTTTAGGTATTGATTTAGTTTTTCCTTACCTCCGGGAAAGGATGCCTCCTTATCAGGATCAGGAATAAATGAAAAGTTGATTTCCTTCAAATCATTAGTTGATAAATTATTCAGCGGGATATACTGAACTTTCACCGAAATAGCAGAGCCTACATCTGCCATTCTCATTAGTTCTTTTTGCTCAGGATTAAGTTTGTCGCTGTCTCCTGATACCTTACTAGTAGCTCCATTATGAACTGCATGCACATCAACGGAAATAAATTCGCGGATCCAGGATGGCTTAAAATTGGAATTAAGGTCACTCAGAGTTTGAGCATTTCTAAGTTCAGTACCGCTAATTGAAATGTAAGGATGAACCCTGTGCACACCATATTTCAGTTCATTTTTTAAACCTTGCTGAGCAAAACCTTTCGGTGAATATGAAAAGCTTACTAGCAGAAGAAGCATGAGGGTTTTGAGGAGATTTTTCATGCTACCAAGATATTAATTAATGCAATTCCCGACAAAGGCGGTCGAAAGTTAAACTAACACAGAATACACTTGTCACTATCAAAAATAAAAATGGCGATTGTCTGAACAAACGCCATTTTAAAATGATATATTATACAGATCATCCTTTCGAATGCAATGCCAATTTATTTCCTTCCGTATCAAGAAACATTGCAAAGTATCCCATCTCAGGGCTAATCTGAGTTTTCGGTACCAACACTTTCCCTTTGTTGGCTTCAACCTTATCCAGAATGGTTTTTAAGTCCTCGCCTCCATTCAAATACAAAGTAACCCCCTGAGTCGATGGGGAGTAATCTTCACCCTGAACCAAAGCACCGGAGACATTCTTACCATCAGAAGGTAAGAATCCCATTTTAGTGCCAAACATTTCGGCTTCCTTAATTTCACAAGCTAAAATACCTTTATAAAAATCGCAGGCTCTTCCAAAATTTTTTACAGGTATTTCAAACCAACTAACCAGATTTTCCATCGTTCTTTAATAATTTTTTGTCATTGCAATATTGCTTTGCAAATACAAAAAAAACAACCGGATGAAAATTGTAAAAATGCGACAACCTTCAACTTCCTATAAACAGGGCAGACATCTTTAATTTATTGTCAAAAAACTTTTTAGGACTCAGACCTGTAAATTCCTTAAAATCCTTTATGAAGTGCGCTTGATCATAATAAGAAGCTTCATGCGCAATAGTTGTCAGGTTCTCAAAATTCTTATCCGCCAGAAATTTTAGAGTTGATTGAAGCCTTATTATCTTTAGTAATTGTTTCGGGCTAAGCCCGATCACTCGCAAAAATTTTCTTTCCAAATGTCTGCGATTCACATTCAAGCGTTCTGACAATTCCCCGACAGACAGTTGTCCATTTAATTGTATAATTAATTCAATACAAGATTTAACAATTCTATCTATAGACTCCGGCTTTGCCAGATTTCGCAGGAGAAATGATTCAACCAAGTTAATCCTCGCTTCAATTGTAGAAGCATTGAGTACGGAATTTTCAAGTTCGCTACCTTCATCCGCAAATAATTCTGTCAAAGAAACGGCCCGGTTTTCCAAGCTGCTGACAGGAACGTTGCTAAATGGCATAAACCCTCCGGGATGAAAGCGCACAGAAAATATCCCAGTCTTACCTGTAGGTTCGATGTCCAGAGGAAGTGTGATTTGTCCAAAAACAAAACACTTTGGTTGGACGATTGAACTGCCATCCTCAGCATACTGTTTGAATTTATCTCCATAATGAAAGATCATTTCCATACAGCCGTCTGAAACTATTCTTTGCTTCTCTGACTTAAGTTCCTTTGGTGCATCAAGAGTCCAATAACATTTGATGAATGTACTTAACTCTTTGGAAGGCTCATAGGTCTTGTAATCCATAATTGAAAACTATCTGTTACTTAATCTCCTACACTCTTTACTTTCAGCTACAATCATCTCCAACCGCGAAAGTCTGGTTTTGACTTGCCTTGCACTCATTATCCAACGCATCATCATTTTCTTATAGGAAAGAGGTTGATCATTAAAAAAGTCCCAGGCCAATTTCTGCTTTTTAAATCTGCTTTGCAGATCCTTATCCAATACAAACTTTCCATTTTTAGAAC
Source organism: Bacteroidia bacterium (assembly GCA_035341855.1). Taxonomy (GTDB): domain Bacteria; phylum Bacteroidota; class Bacteroidia; order AKYH767-A; family 2013-40CM-41-45; genus QQVM01. Next base: position 10,202 of record DAOQWA010000011.1, on the reverse strand, counting down.
CATCATTTGTAAGTTTTATCTTCTTCCTCATTTCAAATGCTTGAAGTCCGGCCTCTTTCATCTGCCCTGCCTTGGTCAGGTCTTTGACTTTCTTAATATTAATATCACTCCAGTTACTATTTCTTCGCCGGGGGGTGAAACGATTTGAATAGCTTTCATCATCTATTCTCCTTCGAATGCCATCAATCCACCCATAGCATAAAGCCTGATCTACAGCCTGAGACCAGGTCATTGAAGGTTTGGCACAAGAAACCCTATAAAAACCAACAATCAATTCTGATTCTTTATCATGGTTCTTTTGCAACCATTCCCTGAACTTCGTTTGATCAGAAAAAAATTTGGCTTTCATAATCGATCTTGATTCAAATAACCGTACACTTTTTTCCACTAAATTGAACCTGCTTGCTTAGCGCAAAGGTAAGATCTCGTACAGTATTTTAAAACGAAAATAATGAATCCGATTCAATAAGTATCTTATCTTAAGAATTCAAATTCAAATTTGATTAATGTCCGTAACTCAAAAAGTTAAAAACTCAAGATAATCAAGATTCATTTGTAAAGCTGTCTATAGAAGGTTTACTGACTGCCTGTGTCGTTGGAACAACAAATTGGGTTTGCTGATACGGTTGCCCTTGAATGGGTTCCCCGATGGTAATTACTTCCATTTTCGGTAAGAGTAAATCGTTCTTTATTTCATGAACCAGACCGTACTCAACAGCTTCTTGCGGACTCAGGGTTGTTCTGTTATTCATGGCATTGTCAATCGCTTCAACAGATTTACCTGTAGTATCTGCAATAACTTTGGCAATATTCTTTTGATCGATCTGTAAACTTTTCAAATACTCCTCAAGCTGCTTCTCATCAAGGGAAGCTTGCCCGTTGATATTAAACTTCACACTATGAATTAAAAACCGTGAATGAGGAACAGTGAATCTTCTCGATCCAGCAGAAAATATAACCACTCCTATTGAATCAACGCTCCCGAAATTATAGGTATGAACTTCTATCGGTAAGCCTTTCAGGTAATTATGAATGGAGAGTCCGTGAAAAACAGAACCTCCTGGTGTAGAAAGCAAGAGTCTGATCTTGGTTGTGCCTTGTCTTAAAAGGTTGTCTATAGCTTGAAATAATTGGTCGGAAGTTTGAGGATTTACTTGTGCCAGGAAACGTATTGCTTTTTCCATAATTTGTTCATTCTAATTTTTTCGAACCCGGAATGGAATATGGTTGGTGCTGTTATCGGGTCCGAAGATCGCAACGAAGTTAAGAATTTAATTGACCCTATTAAACTATTTACTAAGAAGCTCTATACTTCTATTAACTATTCCAATTCTATGTATATATTGTATTTACCAATTACTTAGCTCTACATTCATAGCGTTCTTTCAGATATTTAAATGATTCTTTGCAAAGTCTCTTCAAGACAGGGATCTTAATATCTGAAAGTTTCTTAACATAGATACAAGCTTTACCCATTCTGAATTTTCCAAGATCCTTTAATAAGTGATCACTGGTATCGGTTTTAGAATAAACATACAGAGAGAACTCAGCTTTTCTGGGAGAGAAAGCAATGAGAGGAGCATCTCCTTCATGACCACTTGGATATTTATAATGATAGTTCCCAAACCCGATGATCGTTGGGCCCCACATCTTAGGTTCAAACCCGGACCATTCTTGCATTAGTTTGATCAACTGATAGCTATCTTGCCTCTTTTGGTCATTCTCCACAAATGAATTGATAAAATCAATTACATTTACTTCTGTTTCAACTGTTTTATTTTTCGTAGTCATTTCAATATCTATAAATACAAACTCATTGATTTCATCTTGATAAATTTTAAATCGTGAATACCTTTATTTTATGCGATACTGGTTATTGGTAGTACAGAAATTTGTTTGCCTTCTTATAACTGAACTTATCATCTTTTACCCTTCTTTTAACTGTTATAAAAACTTAAATTTGTTATCGACGGTTAAGGCAATTGATAATCTTCCAATCTGCCCAAAGCACTAGTGTTTGAATCATTAAGCGCTACCAATCTAAACTCGACAGTTTTATCCTCCCGAACATCCACAATTACAAAATTATCCCGGGTTTCAGATCCCATTCCACTAGCAACAAAGGTTATGTTGTCATAGGCATGATACATAAATTCACTTCCACTACTAAAAGCCCCTACATCTCCGGCAAACATAAATACCTTGTTTGACAATGAACTAAACAAAGGCTCAAGCTCTGTCCAAAAATTGATTGAATCAGATCTGCCCTGAAGAGAGTTCAATGTGACATTCTTGTATATATTATCCGGTTCCCACCAAAGAAGCTGATGAAAGAATACAAAAATATTATCTACATTCTGAGAGTTTTGGTTTAGAACATTCTGAAGAAAAAGTAACTGATCACCGGTGATATTCCAATTGTCAAGATTTGGATCGAGTATGATAATAAGATCTGATTTATGAATAAAACTTTTATAAGTTATTCCATATCTGGACTCATAAAGCGCCCTGTCAGTCATATCGTGATTACCAACTGCGAAATAAACAGGCTTTCCCATCAAAGCAACATCTGAATCTATTTCATTCCAGTTCACATTGGTTCCTTCCAGAACAATATCACCTGTCAAAACTCCAAAGTCCATGAATTCATCGTTAGAAATAAGGTCGAACTTATTTTTAAAAGGAGGATGAACTCCAATATTATCAACTCCGGGTTTACCGTAAGTATGACCGGCTGCAAAAAACGAATAGACAATAGGGTTTGATTCAGGAAAAGATTCCCTGTCCTTTTTACAAGCATTAAAAAACAATATCAGAACAAAAATTAATATTCTGTTTACAAATTTCATTGTCTGACTTTTAAAATTCAAATGGGCTTCAGAGTTAATCATTAGCGGAATTCAAAGCTACGAAATTTATTTTGCGGCTAAGATATAATACTTAAAAATAACTTTTCGAGAAGCCGGGCCAAGTGCCTATTCATGGATTTCAATGCAAGCAAGTTCTTTATATTCGGATTAGAAATAAAATCAAGAATAATCTCATTCTTGGAAATCAACAATTCTGCAATCTCCTTAGTCCAACGATTTCCAATTCTTGACCTAATAATTTTAGACGGATTTCAGAATAAATTGGCTAGATAAAAAAGTCAGAATCAAATTATACAATTTAAAAAATCATACTCTTTAGAATAATACCATATGTTCATATTCGAAAGGTTCTCTAAACCTAAATCATTTACATGATCAGATCCCGGGAACTATTCTTTAAGTTTCCTTAATACTCAAAAGGAAATATATTGGTCGAAAAGGAGTTTAATCCAGGCCACCCTGCTTCTGTGTTCTCTGTCAGCAGCATATGCTAAACATGTCTGTATATCATTCTCAGTCAGCTCAGGATAGTTTACTGGTATTTCTTTGATGTCGTTCGGGAAGCCAACTTGCAAAGGACATCGTAAACTGAAATACGTGTATTCAGTACACACGTCTTGTCAAATCTAAACTCTGGATTAATTACTATGACTTTTCTATAGTCTGTCATTGGATACTGTTTTGTCAAGTATACAATATTCTTGTTAAATACGCAGCGCCTAAGCATTGGTCCTAACGTTTGTGTTTATGCAGTGCGGGGAATAGGAAGGCAAAAAAATGATGCGCTACGAAATGGACTGCCCGACCTGCACTTCTCTGTCCGCCGATACCGAATTAAATAAAGAAATTATTTTTAAAACTTAAACCGAACCCCGTATTGCATAAACATTTTGTTGGTAGCTGTAGGGCACTTCCATAGACTTCATTCGTAGTCTCTATCTGTTGCCCCTACCGTAATTAAAGTGTTATAACTCTAAATTCTTGTTAATTCCATAAAATAATTAATAAACCAATTTTCTTTGGCTTTTACTTCGCTTTTCCATTTAAATGAGTTTGGAGAAATATTATAAAAACTCCACTTCATATCGATAGGGGTATTTGTGGCAGTTAATGTGATTTGATCAATATGGTCTTCAATGTCAAATACGAAAAACTGATTTTGTATGGGACCAATCCAAACCGCCTTCCATTTATTGGTCTTGGGATTGAACGTTCTAATAGTAGTTCCATATTCATGAAACGCATTGTCCCCTTGAGCGGTTAAACCAGGGATGATCCAAATATCCTGAATGGCACGTCCTTGCAGGATTCTATGAAAATGCCATTCGCCCTTATATTTTAAAGTAGAGCCATTGGGATTGGTGATGGTTAAGTCAAGACTCCATGCACCAATAAAATTCCCAAATGGATCCTTATTTTCAGGAATTGAACTATGACGGTCTGTTGAAAAAAGTTTGGTATTCATGTTATTGTTTTTTATTTCTGCAATTCAAAAATTTTTATGCTCTCATGTATCTGGTGTAATCACCTGACACGAATACGGTTTTCAACCAGATGCTGAAATAAGAATTACATAGTGTCAAAAAAGAGCCACACATTCGTGAGGCTCTTTTTATTTCCTTCAAGTACGAAGCTCTAGCACTTCACTGTCACCAATAGAAATGTTGCCGGTATTGAAGTTTTGCTTTTATCAGCACTTTGATTCTGGCTATTGAACAATTTTTCCAATTCGCGCTGTAGTTCTTCGGCTTTTCCATTTTTTTCGGCTGCTTCAAACGCATTCATGGTAGGACCGTAATAAGTTCGGAATTCATTGAGAAATTCAGCAGGCGAATAGGATGCAGTGAATGTAAACGTCTCCTTGCTAAAAGAAATACTCTCCCGTTTGATGCCTGCTTGTTCAAATCGTTCTGCAACGGAGTCTTCTACGCCCCACAACATTGGACTAACAAATCCTTCTGGAGGTGCCGGTGTGTACGCAGAGGAAATTTTTAAAATCTGGGCAACAAGCGTCGGATCTCCTGGAATCCAGTTGCCCATGATCACTTTTCCGCCTTTGCGTGTAACACGTACCATTTCTTTTGCAACATCTTGTGGTTTGGGTGCGAACATTGCGCCAAAGATGCTGATAGAAAGATCAAATGTTTCATTTTCAAGTGCTGATAAGTTGGTAGCATCACCTTCCTGAAAAGTGATATTGGTAAGCCCTTCTTCAATAACTCGTTTATTACCGGCTGCTACTAGGTTGCTGGCAATGTCAACACCCAATACATGTGCCCCCAATTTGGCTTGTGGAATAGCCGTGGTGCCATCACCGCACCCTAATTCAAGAACCTTAAGTCCTTTTGTGATTTCCAGTTTTGAAACCAGGGCTTCACCGCTTTCTCGCATAGTAGCTGCAATGCGTGTGAAATCCCCTTTTTCCCATAATGCTTTGTTCGGATTCATAATTGTTTGTTTTTGATTGTTTTTTTTAATTGATGATGCAAAAGTAGGGGATACCCAATAATCCGGATTTGCTGTGAAATCCAAAAAGTTTTCTGAAAAGTTCAACCAAAAAAAAAGTGGTAGGCTAGTCTTTAGAAAGGGCTTGCCTGAATTGAAGCGGGGGTAATTCAAAGCGTTCTTTGAAGGCCCGATTGAAGTGGGAATTGTTCTTAAATCCGCTATCGTAGCAGATTTCATTGATGTTCATGGTGGTACTTACCAACAATGATTTGGCAAAGTCGAGGCGCTTCTCCATCAACCATTTGCCTGGTGTTTGTTTAAAGCAATCCTGAAAGTCGCGTTTGAAGGTAGACAGGCTACGACCGCACATGCGGGCGAATTCTTCCAGGCTTAAATCGTGATTAAAATTTTTTTGCATCACCGATTCCAGATCGGTATGGCCTGTTGCTTGAATGGAACTAAAATATTGTGCCAGCGAAAGGTTTTTTGGATTAAGAATGATGTTAAAAAGCAACTCTTTAAACTTGATTTCCACCAATGCTTCCGGTATTTCTTTTCCTTGTTTCAGATAATTGGCAACGCTGTAGACTAAATTTTCAATCCCTTCATTGACATCAATGGGATGAATGGATTTTTGACTTTGTCCATTAGCTGCAGGAAGGTTCACTTCATCGTGTTCCAGCAGAAATTTGCGAATGAAATCGTCATTGAGCATGAAAGCAATAATGCAATGGTCAACATCAAAGTATTGCTTGGTGGCGTACACACCTTTCTTGATAAAGACGGCATCGCCTGATTTCATTTCAAATTTTTCATTACCGCAGTACCAATCTTTACGCCCTGAAATCACATAGGTGATCAGATGCATTTCATTCCAGAATTTAAAGTCCTCAGCGTTGATGGGGCATTTATAGGTAGCTGATAAGTAATTGGAACCAATGAGTTTGTTGGTAATATCAGGGGTTGTGCAGAAATACGTGTATAAATCGACTAACATAACTGCCAAAAAACAATTTTAATATAAGCTAAGTTAAGCAAATACTTTCATTTTTACTACGAATCAGAAGACCTGTCCCGTGAGAAATCTTTGTTAATAGTCTTTCGTCCGAGTTTTTTGAAACACAAATTTGTCCGGGCCCTATTGCCACTAACGTTCCGGCTTTATGAAGTGGCGGAATTCGAAGATAATAGTTTTCCTTGGCTGTTCAACCTTAATATAAAAAATTAAACATTCGAGCAGCCAAACAACGTCCCAGCCATTTCATTTAACCCAATGTTGTGTGCTACCTTATTTGGACAAATTAAGCAAAATTCCAATTGCGACTGTTTGTCTTAGTGATTTTGTCTTAGATTGTAAATTTCTGAACTCCTGGCTTAACCCCAAATTAAATATGTATTGTGGAACCATTTGTAGCGCGTTACTAATATCTATTTTGTAAGCTACTCGGCCCGTTATTGAAAACGTAAATTTGTTCTCATATTTATTGGAATTAATGTCTAATAGCTCATTCCCACCAATGTTTCCCAATTGAGACCAATTGCGATAGCCTACCATTTTCTGATCAAGTAATAAATTGCAGTTTATACCAAAATTTAACCAACCTGATCTTAGGAATCTGCGGTTAAATGGGAAGAAGCTAACTCCTAATGTCGTTTTACTCACCTCTGCATAGGTTGCACCAGACGTACCTAAACCACCATTGGTTACAGCTAAAGAGCCATTGTAGTTGTCAAGTGAAAAAATAGCTTTTACAAAAAGGTCATTGAATAATGAGTCCTCTAAACTGAAGAACATTGCATGACCAATTCCCGCGTCATACTCTGTCCTAAAGTGTCCATCTTCTTTCTGAAGATCAAAAAATGAGTTTCTATTTCCTCCTCCTCCAAATTCGACGGATTGCCCTGCAAGCAAGTGAATATTTAAACACAATAATACGGTTAAGTAGAATTTATCCATCGGTTCAAAGGTTGCACAACAGCCACCGACGTTATGTGCATATGCACCTTCTCATTTACATTTCATTCTATGACAATCAATTTTATTCTTTCTTTCTTACCTGATAAATAACTTACCAATATACAATAGATCCCACTAGGTTGTGATATTCTGTATTGATTTTTATCTAACAATAAATCAGATTTCCCAAAAACATCTAACATTTGAATTGACCTTATTGAATCATCAGTATATTCAAAGTTTAACCATTGATTCCTTTTTACAGGGTTGGGGTACACTTTAATTTTGCTTTCTTTGGAAACTTCGGGAATTCCAATTAGCATAACATCACACCTACCATTAAAGTCGTCATTGGCATAAACTTGAGTTGTATCTGTATACTTACAAAGCAATTGATCAGAAATATAATTCCATCCATGCGTTTCACCTTGATAGGTAATACCAGCATTGGGTCCTGAACCTTCAATAAATTCCAATTTTGTTGTAAAACTTAATAAAGGAAAATCCAAACGTATATGCTTTATCCCATTGATCAAAAATACTGAGTCAACCAATACAGGTATAGAATCCATCCATAAAGTATGAATCAAAAAAGTATCACCTAACTGCAACGTAAGATCCATAATAATCTTTTCGGATTGTGATGCTAATGAATAATACCAAGTTTTCCCACTTACAGTATCTTCCCTGATCAGACCGGTCGTTTGAAAGTCATTAAAAACCTTCATGTAGACATTCCCATTCAATGTCGAATCAATACCGGCTATCGTATGATATCTATATGTCAATGCTGCATCAATTACTTCTGTCAACGTAAACCATTGGGTGCTGTCTTGTCCAAAAAGTGATTGATAATACTGGCTTTTCGAAGTGAACGAAGAAAAAAGGAAAATGAAACTCAATAATATTTTTTTCATATCAAATTTCGATTTTACTAGTTAACAGTTCGCACTGCATTGCACATAACGACCCTGGTGAATGAAGTGGCGAAGTTCGAATCTACGACTTTCCGGTGGCAGATCAAACAATAATTAAAAAATTCGGTTGATCAAGCTGCTATGCAATATCCCGGCCATTTCATGAACCCAATGTCATAGGCACAATTTTCTCCCGGTTATTCAAAAGGAATACTTCAAACGAAAAGCAGGTAAATATCTGAAATACCATCCTCGTTCTGTATAAATCACATCATTATTAACCCTATACCTATCGTTATTAGCCCACAAAAAACCATGACCCAATTTAATCTCATAAACCAGGACAATCCTATCTGTCAATCTAACTTGAGGAATAAGCCCGAAACAAATGAAATAACCATAACGACTAACCTTGCTTCCAGTGTTCAATCGTTCATACCAACCATAAGCTAAATTTAATTCAGGGCTCACAAAGAAATTAAATCGGCTTCGCTTCTTGACTAAAGCAATGTGATAAGCGCCTGAGATTGCAATGTCTTTCCGTTTTCCTTCCGTTGTAAAATACAATGGAATTGTTAACTCATTCCAATTATTAGTACGTCTACCATATTCAAGTGAAATTAAAGAAGAATTACGAAGTATATAGCCACCTATTCCTATAATCTTGTTGTTAGTTGCATTGCTTGAATCACTTTGAGAATAGGTATAAACACTGGAAAACAATATGAGTTTTAAAAAGAGAATAAAAGTTAAAGTGAAAATTGGTTTCATTTCTTAACAGCTAGTGTTGAAAGGTCACCCATAGCGTTCCGGGTTAATAAGGTAGCGGAAATCGAAGATAATAATTTTCCATGGTGGCAAAACCGAAATATAAAAATAAAACACTCGAACCGGCAAGGACAAAACCAGCCATTTCATTTAACCCAATGTTAGCGGAAGTTTTTATTCCTTAACAATTGCTCGTCTTATCGAACTTCGGGAAGATTTAAACTCCACTATATAGAACCCATTACTTAATAATGATAAGTCTACTTGAAAGTTGGGTTCGTCGAACGATTCATTTATTTTAACTTCTCCCAAATAATTATAAATAATTATATCGCCAACCCCAATCGGATCTATGATTTCAACATTCAAATGATTGTGGACAGGATTGGGAAATACTTTGACTGTAGAAATCTTATCTTCATCGACAATTGTTAACATACTTGGATCAATAAGCATTTCGCGATAGGTAGAAGACAATAAAATGCCTTGACGCCATTCCTCTACTAAAATATTTATGGCATAAACATTGGTTGTGGACGGCATCTCAAATCGTCCTGTATATAAATCAATGGTAGCTCCAGGAGGTGTACTATATGTGGCCGAAGAAGTTGGGACTAATTTATACGTCAAACTATCGCCATCAGGATCGATAGCCTGGGCTAGGTGAACTAAACTGTTTCCGACCCGACTAACACTAGTCTGCTTATATGAAAACATCGGACCTGAATTTTCACCAATAAAAGGGCTAATTTTAAACGATAAGTTACTCAAGATACTCTGCGTAGATGAATTCGCTATGTTTTGAATATTGTAAATTCGGAAAGCATTTAGGAAATTTATACTGAAATATCCATTCCCATTGTATGTATGCTGAAAAACATACTTATATTCGGTAACATCATAGGTTAACCGGCTTGAAACGCCCATTAATGTGTCGCCTTGCGAGCTTATTAGCGTATCACGGTTAACACCAAAACTGGTTTGAGTGTATAAATACAATTCGAAAGTGTAAGTGTTAAATCCGGAGATATAATACTTCATTTCAGTCCCTCTAATATCTTGACCATAAAGGATTGTGTTAATGAACACAGAAACCGAAACAAAGGCCAAAAGTTTTTTCATTATGGGAATTTTAAAAGGTAAATTAACTGCAATGTTCGCCAGTATAAATATTTCCGCTAACGTTCCGGGTTAATGAAGTGGCGGAAATCGAAGATAATAATTTTCCATGGCAGCTCAACC
>DAOQWA010000010.1:15325-83731 GCA_035341855.1 Bacteroidia bacterium | reverse complement strand
TCTTTGTAGACCGGTTAGTGTTGGTTTTTCCAAGAAAGCTCTAAGTTCTAAGTTCAGCTAATTATTGAAAAAGATGCAAAGACAAGGCTAAAATGAGCATCATGCAGGTTTCATTCTAAAATATTTTTCTTCCGTTTATAGCTTTAGATTTCTTATTTTGTGCTTAGCGTTTTTTCAAACCTTTAGAGAAGCACATGCGTTTCAGTCTACTTATTTTGGTTTATCTTTTGATTTCTTTTTCATGCAGGAGGATTGCAGAATATGAAGACAAGTATGAGTCAGGTCAAATGGAAGCTCTGGCTGCAGGCAGCAACGCGTTGACACATTTCCCTGTATCAAATCACTTGTTAAACTACAGTATCACCGGTAATGTATCCAACAGTTCCGGCAGGACTTATTGTGCACTCATTGATTTTTCAGACAGCACTCATTGGCTGGCAGGCTCATCAGATGGTGGAGTGTGGACAAGTAATGACAACGGTGACAATTGGCAAGCACTGAATGACCACATGATCACTACAGATGTATACCGGCTTGCACAAAGTTATTTTAACCATAATGTTTTCTATTATTGCAGCAGTGCAAGGCTAAGTGATAGTACAGGTCTGCCTATACCTGATATTCTGAGATCTACAGACGGGGGTATTACATTCCATACATTAGCTAACGGCAATTTTAATCCATCCGGAACAAAAAAAATTATTTGTTCCCAGTCAGATTCAAATACCATTTATGGCTATAGCAGAGAACAGGCTGCTTCCGGGACACCCTGGTACCGGGAACAAGTTTTCAGAAGTATTGACGGCGGAAATACGTTTGAACCTCTATTTATTTTTAACAGTCCGTTCACTGTAAAAGAGTTGATCGTATTTCCAAATGGAGCCGTTCTTTTTTCGAGTTTGAATGATCTTTATTATTCAAGCAGCGGTGATAGCGGAACATATATGCTAATCAGCAACCCATTCAATCTTCCTGCAGGCAGGAACATTTCCCGAATATTTATGGGATCTTGTCGTGACTTCCCGGATGTTGTGTACGCATACCTTGTGGCAGGCAGTGACAAAAGCATTTACAAAAGTATTGATGGCGGAATGACATGGAATAAAACTTTTGATCTTTCGACATTATCAACCGGCTGGTCGGTTCTTTTCGGTGCTATCGGGGTGAAACCGGACAACCCGGATTATATTGTTGTCGGAGACGTTTCTCTTGCATTCAGTGATGATGGAGGAAATTCTTTTCAAAAATTTACAGGTATCAGCGGACCTGATTATCACCAAATATTTTTTAGTCCTTTCGACTCAAATAAACTTATAGTCACAAATGATCATGATGTTTCATTCCTTGATGTAAGGCAGCCACCTCAAACAACCTTTACCGCTAAGAGAAATAACATGTATACCTCATTGAATCATGCAGGAGATTATTACTACTCAGGAAATGGAATTATAACAGGGAGGAATGATTATGGTGTACAACGAAATGTTGGACTTTCAACCTTTTCGGTTTCAGGAGGAGATGGCACTTATTGTTTCATTCATAAGCAGGATACACAAGTTGCTTACATCACAAATCAAAATGCCAGACTAACAAGATATGATGATATTTATAATTTATCAGGGGCTAATTCCATCCTCAATCAACTAGATACAAATCATGACTTTGAAGCGGATGATGGAGTAATGTTTATTCATCCATTCGAAATGAACCAAACTGATGGAGATCAATTGTATTTTCCAACTCATAAATGGCTATGGAGATCACTTGATCGCGGTGATAACTGGGAAAAGAGCACTAATCAGTTAGGCTTTTCCTCCGATCCAACTGTAAGTCTCGCTATTGGGAGCTCTTCAGATCCGGTCGCCTGTCTCGTGCTTGATGACACTATCTGGATAAAACCGAATGCAGCAAGTACGCCACCCGGAAATGAATTTCCTCTGGCAATGACAGATAGCATAAGGAATGTTTTCATTCTCCCGGGTAACGACAGTATCATGTATGCCACTTTTCAGACAGCAAGCAGGAAAATAGTGCGTTGTACAAACGTCTTTGATCCAAACCCAATCTGGTCGGATATTTCAGGTAATCTTCCTGCTTTTGTCCGTCCTACATGTATACAGGTTCATCCTGATGATCCTGATTTTATCATGGCAGGAAGCGATCATGGGCTATTTGTAAGTACAGATGGAGGCGTCAACTGGACTTTGGAAGAGAACTTTCCCTATGTTCTGATCTCTCAATTAAGACTAAGACAAAGAGACAAGAAACTTTTTATTTTCAGCTGGGGAAGAGGTGTCTGGACGGCCGACCTTCCTGTTCTATCAACACATCTGCCTGAAAGAACAATTGAAGAATCTGTATTATTTCCAAATCCTTTTACCGATCTACTTTTCATCCGGACCGAAAATCAAAATTGGAATCTTAACACAAACATTACTTTTTACAACACTGAAGGAAAATTTATATACAAAACCGGGATCAGCTCCACTCCTCTTTTTACCTTTGACACTCATAATTGGAAAGCAGGAATGTATTTTTACAAGGTGGAATCAGAAGGAAAGAATTTATCATCAGGAAGGGTTTTGAAAAAAAATAAATTATTAGACAATCATCCGGTCGATGCGAAAATTATTATTTCAGAAAAATTGATCATCACATGAATTGATAAAATCCAATCACATGAATTTAAAAATTTCTTCATTAAGCTTATTTTCGATTTTCTTTGCCTGCCTGACTTGCATTTTTTTTAATTCTCATGCACAACCGTTAATAGAATTTCAAAGAAGTTATGGAGGTTCAGAATATGATAGAGGTAGTAAAGCAATTCAAAATTCAAATGGGGGATTTACTCTTGCGGGTACAACATTTTCTTCGGATGGGCAAGTTACAGGATCTCATTCGGGATTATGTTCTAACTCTAATGTTTGTCCTGATTTTTGGATCATAAACACAGACAGCATTGGTAATATAGTATGGAAAAATTGTTTTGGAGGATATCAATATGATTATTGCCATAGTATAACACCTGCCACAAATGGTGCAAGCATTGCCTGTGGTTATACAAGATCTGATGATGATGATATATCCGATCTCATAGGATATGATGATGCCTGGGTGTTAATGCTTGACTCTTTAGGAAACTTAGTTTGGCAAAAATGCTTTGGTGGATCAGCCTTTGATGAAGCATACGATATAATTTCTACAAATGACGGAAATTACATGTTTTGTGGCTCTTCAAATTCTATAGATCACGATTTGATTTTTGCCCAGGTTCCATCCTCTATTTCGAGTGACATCTGGGTTTTAAAATTTGATAGTCTGGGAAACATGCTGTGGAACAGGGCTTATGGAGGAACAAACGCAGATTATGGTCATTCTATTGTTCAAACCCTTGATGGTGGATATGCTTTCCTTGGAGTTACCGAGTCGTCAGATATACATTTTAACGGCAGTGGTTTTCACGGGTTTATGGATTTTGTTTTAGGAAAAATTTCTTCAAGTGGAGATTTTCTTTGGGCTAAATGCTATGGGGGCTCTGATATTGATGAAGGTTTCGCATTGCAGCAAACTCCGGACAGTGGATTTATCATGGTAGGAAAAACCAAGTCAATTGATGGCCAGGTTAGTTCAAATCATGATTCAATTTTTGGGGATATCTGGGTAGTGAAGACGGACAAACTTGGTAACCTTGAATGGGAAAAATGTTTGGGTGGAATATTTTGGGATGAAGGATCTTCTGTTATTGTATTAGAGGATTCAACATATTTGATAAGCGGGACTGTCGGTTCTTTTGATGGAGATGTGACCAATAATCATGGCGGGGAAGACCACTTTCTTGTTAAACTTGACTACACAGGTCAAATAATATGGAGCCAATGTTATGGCGGCTATGATTCAGATCAGAATGGCGGGATTATCCAAACAGAAACTGACCGATGGGTCATGTTTGGTTCTTCCAGCCATAATAGTGGAGATGTTAGTGGGAATCATGGATCGTATGATATGTGGCTTTTGAAACTATATGAGCCATCACCGATCGAAGCAAGCATCATTTTGGATTCAATTGACCAAAGTTGCACATTAAGTGACTCAGAGAATGTAAAAATCAGGATCGCCAATTTAGGTGAATATGATTTTTATAATTTCCCGGTAAGCTATTCAGTAAACGGAGCAATCCCTGTTTCAGAAATTATTGCTGACACCTTGCATCCGGGTGATACACTTCATTATACATTTCAAACAACTGCAGACTTGAGCATACCGGGAATATATAATCTCCATGTATCAGTTAACGTTTCCGGAGATGCACATGCGTTTAATGACAGCACATCTTGTGAAGTCGTTTCTATTGAACATCTGACCGTACCATGGTCCATGGGATTTGAAGATCATGAAATTTTCACCGGTTGGTACAGTTATGATCTGGATGCTGATGGATATTCAGGTGAAATTGTTCCTTATTCCCCGCATAGCGGAGACAAAACATATGTCTTTTGGCCAGCATATACTCTTGTTCCTCACAACCAACTCTGGACGCCCTGTATCGATTTGAATGCTTCGACAGATTATTTAATGTCCTATTGGATGAAAGGGTATAGTTCCCAGAATCCATATTCATTAGAAGTATACATTAATTCAACACCGGATCTATTAGGATCATCACTGATATCTTCACCACAAATTCCGATAGACACAAGCTATCATCAAATCTTTGCACCATTTAACATTTCACAATCCGGAACTTATTATGTTTGCTTCAAAAGCTTTGCAACAGACCTGACTTCCTTACTTGGTATTGATGATATCATGCTTGATTTTAACACCGGCATTTCAGGACTTGAAAAAGAATCAAACCCAATTATATTCCCAAACCCCGCTGGTGAGTTCTTGTCAATTCAGGGAATGAAATCACATTATGAAATAAAAGTATATGATCTTCTTGGAAACCTTTTGATTCAAAAAACAACATCAAATGTAAAAGAAAGTATTTCTTTAAAAAATTTGGTTCCGGGAATGTATCTGATCGAGATTGATAATAGCAAGCGATGGAGGTTTATTAAAGAATGATGTTGCTGCTTAATTTTACCTTATTGCTTTAAAATCTTTTTTATAAACTGATCATCATTAACTTTTATAACAAGAAAATATATACCATTAGCCAATGCGCTTAGGTCTATGACCTTTGTAAACGATTTGCTCAAATTAACATCTGAAAATCGATAAACAACTTGACCTAAAACATCATAGATGTTAAGTGAAATTGAATTTAATTTTACGCTTGTAAGTTTTACAGTCAATTCTGAAAGAACCGGATTTGGAAATATTAACAATTCGTCAACTATTGGAAGCGTATCACCTCCATTTGTTTCAACACACTTTATAAAATTAATATCTACATATTTGGAAATCCAGTAATCCGCTCCGCCTTGTGAATCCTGTGTTTTATCACCACCACTTGGTCCACCTGTGTAGTTTCCCATTACATATGAGAAATCACTCATCTGAATAGCAAATCCATTTTCATTATCACCCAATCCAATGTTGGTCCTTAGTGTTTTATCCCATACTCTGTTACCAACTGAATCAATTTTAATAAACCATGATTGCTCATTTCCTAAATTTTCTTCTGATTTATCTCCACCAATATGTGAATACGATGTTCCTGACAAGAGGTAGCCACAATCTGCCGTCCTGGAAATGTCACAAAATTCATCCTCATTAGCATAACCTCCATAAGTCTTTTGCCAAATAATATTCCCTAGGCGATCGATTTCAAGCACCCAAAAATCTGCGGTGTTTGAAGACAAGGAGCTATCATGGTTTTCAACAGCTTTTACCCCACTTATCCCTGAGTATGAAATACCTCCGACTAAAAAACCATTATTCGAGTTGGTACAAATCGAAGAAAAATATTCTGCACCCAAACCACCGTATCTTTTATCCCATAGCTTATTACCCATAGAATCAATTTTAACAATCCAATAATCCGGTAAGTGACTGCTCGTGTCATAGGCCTCCTCTGTGACATCTCCTTCCCTGTGCGACCAGCTATTACCTGCAATTATGTAACCACCCTCTTCAGTTTGTATAATTTTATTAGGATAATCATTTAAGAAACCACCATATCTTTTATCCCAAACCTTATTACCTGCGAAGTCAACTTTTAAAATCCAATAGTCAGCAGTGGTTAAATTTTGATCCCAATTTGGTTCTGACTTGTCTCCACTCACTCCTGAACTTGAACGACCTAGTAAGACGAATCCATTATGCATTTCCAACATGGAGGTTAAAAACTCTCCTCCATCTCCACCAAAACGCCTATCCCAAACCTTGTTCCCCAACAAATCCAATTTCAGTAACCAAAAGTCACTACTTCCTACATTTCCTCTGTTAGGTTCACTCACGTCATAACCTGAATCTGCAGTTACGCCTCCACCACATAAATATCCACCATCCTTCAGTTCCAATAAAGCACCGAATGTTACGGCTCTGTTGCCACCGTATGTTTTATCCCATTGTTTAATTCCCAATGAATCTACTTTCACAATCCATAAATCAGGTGCATTCCAAGCACCCACACGATTCTGAGACTTATCTCCACTACTATCAGACTGAGATTCACCTCCCATTAGTAAACCATGATCCGAGGTTTTAATTACGGCCTTCAAGAAGTCTCCCAAAGTTCCACCATAACGGTAATCCCATTGCTTTAGCAACGGACTCTGTGCAGAAAGTGCTATTGCCCAACTGAACATGCAACAAAATAAAAACGAGCGCTTATTCATTATTAGACAAGTGTGTTTTAAAAAATTTATAACAAAATCAAGTTAAAATTCAAACAAGCAATTCAAGCATATATTTTGCAAATTAATGAATTATAAATTATAAACCTAGATTTCAAATTTCCATATCTTCGCCTTCACCCAAAATGCTTAACTTAAAATTCATTTCTTTAATTGCGATTTTCTGCCTTATTCAATTATATGTCATCACATCGCCAGGCATTCTTCCAACACATCGCTCAGACCAGCAAATTCCTCGCTCGGCATATTGACCTATCACTCAGGCATACACACAAAATTCGGCAAAGCGGTTCAACATTTACTTTGATTGCTTTTGATTAAATTTTCTGCATGAATAGCAACCAACTTACAGGCCTACTTCTTCTGCTTGTTTGCTTCACAGGCTATTATCTCGCCTGGATCCAATATCAAAAGAAGAATTTCAATATCGCAGTTGGTCTGCTTGTTTTATTAGGATTAATCCTGCGGGTATATGCTTCCTGTGATTTCTATTTGCACTTCTGGGATGAACGCTATCATGCTTTAGTTGCAAAAAATCTGATTAATCATCCATTGCTCCCAACTCTTTACGACAATGCAATTTTTCAATATGACTATATGAATTGGGCAAGCAATCATGTTTGGCTACATAAACAGCCCTTTCCGTTATGGTCCATGGCATTGAGTATGCAGCTCTTTGGTTGTAATGAAATTGCATTGAGATTACCTTCAATACTTTTGACAAGTCTTGGAATATTTCTCACTTACTCCATTGGTAAGTACTTTTTTTCGAGGAATGTTGCAATTATTTCCGCTTTCTTTAATTCAATAAACGGACTGATCTTATCATTAAGTTCCGGCAGAGTAACTACAGATCATATAGACAGTTTCTTTCTTTTCTTCATTGAATTGAGTGTGTTTTTTGTGATCCAATATGTAAAGAGTAAGAAACAAATGTTCAACCTGTTTGCAGGAATTTGTATGGGAATTTCAGTTTTGTGCAAATGGTTACCGGGTCTTATTGTCATACCAATATGGTTATGTCTTGTTTTACATTCGGAGAAGAACTTTAACAAAACAGTGTTTAAAGATTTTGTCAAATTCTTTTCACTTGCCCTCATCATTTTTCTACCATGGCAAATTTATATTCTTGCAAGGTTTCCACAGGAAGCTGCTTTTGAATTAGGATTTAACATCAGGCATCTAACAGAGACAATTGAAACCCATACAGGCTCAATATTTTACTACTTCAATAAACTCAGAATAAACTATGGTGAACTAGTTTATCTTCCATTAATATGGTTGATTTACTCAGTTTATAAAGCTGATGCAAAGTATAAATTACTTTCACTGGCAATTTGGATCTTTGTTCCTTTAATCGTCTTTTCATTTGCACAAACTAAAATGCAGGCTTATATCGCATTCATAGCACCTGCAATATTCATTGTGACAGCTGCTTTTATAGAATATCTTAAAGAATTAAAAATTGAATGGAAAATCTATAAGACTACTATCAAACTGATTATTTTAGCCTTAGTAGTTCTTCCAATAAGATACACAATTGAAAGATTGAAACCACTTGAAAGTAAAAACAGAATACCTGAAAACATCATCGCTTTAAAAAAAATTAGCAATGTTTATAACAATGCAATCATGTTCAATTATGATGACCCAATTAGCGCGATGTTCTACACGAACATGACTGTCTATTCATTCATACCGGATCAACAAACTATAGACAGCTTGAAGAATAATGGTTATAAAATTTTAATAAGTAGTGTAGTTGAACCTGACACATTCAGGCTTGAGAATGTTGAAGTAATACACCTTGCTTCAATGAAATGATTCATCAATTATCATAACAGTTGACGAATCAAATAGCTTTACACTAAAATTCGCAAAATAAATTCCTTGGTTTTTTGACAAATTTCAGAGAATCATCTCTACATATTTCTATATCTTCGCAGGCAATTAAAAATTACAAAAGTGAAAATCTAATTGATTCCATACTCAGTATATTTTTTTTATGTCCAGTCAACGCCAATCATTTTTTAATCACATTGCACAAACGAGTCCTTTTCCTCTAGCACTTGAGATAGAAAAGGCTGAAGGAATGTATTTGTATGACCCGGCAGGAAAAAAATACATGGATCTCATTTCGGGCATTGCTGTTTGTAATATGGGACATGCCAATCCGTCTATTAACAAAGCCATAAAAGCTCAGGTTGACAAGCATATGCATGTCATGGTGTATGGAGAATTGATTCAATCAGTGCAAGTACGTCTTGCCGAAAAACTTTGTTCTTACCTACCTCCTTCTTTGAATAGTGTTTATTTTACTAACTCAGGATCAGAGGCTGTTGAAGGTGCTTTGAAATTGGCAAAAAGAATTACAGGCAGGACCAAATTGGTTGCATTCAAAAATTCATATCATGGAAGCACACAAGGTTCATTGAGTGTTTGTGGCAACGAAGAGCTCAAAACTGCTTTCAGACCTTTGCTTCCGGGCATCACCATACTTGACTATAATGATTCCGGGCAACTTTCTTTGATAGACAATGAAACGGCAGCAGTAATAGTAGAGATCATTCAGGCTGAGGCAGGAATCGTGAGTTCAAAAGATCAGTTCTTACAAAAACTGGCTGAGCGATGCAAATCAACCGGCACTCTGCTGATCGTAGATGAAATACAAACGGCGATGATGAGGACAGGTACCCTATTCGCATTTACTTCGGAGAATATTGTTCCGGATATTCTCCTTTTAGGCAAGGGATTCGGAGGAGGCATGCCCCTGGGTGCATTTATCGCCTCGAAAGAAAATATGTCTGCCTTAACTCATGATCCGGTCCTAGGCCACCTCACAACTTTTGGAGGTCATCCTGTATCCTGTGCTGCTGCCGAAGCATCACTGGAATTGATCACAGAAGAGCATCTCAAATCCAAAATCCTTTCGCAGGAGAAGCTATTTAAAGACCTTTTAGTTCACAAAAAAATTACTGAAATACGAGGAAAAGGTTTATTTTTATGCCTCGAATTTGAAAATGCCCAAATAAATCAGGATGTTATCAGGAAATGTCTTGAGAAAGGATTGTTTACAGATTGGTTTCTTTTTGCACCACATTGCTTGAGGATAGCACCGCCGTTAATCATCAGCGATGAAGAGATCAGGTCGGCTTGTAAAATTATTATTGATGTTTTGAATAACTACAAGGATTAAAACTATGAATGTACTTATTGTTGAAGACGAACGACAACTATCTCATGAGATCGAGATCTTTTTAACCAAGCAAGGCTATCACTGCGACGTAGCCTTTAATGGAAAGAGCGCTTCTGAAAAGATCTTCATCAGCTCCTACGATTTTGTGTTGCTTGACATCGGTTTGCCGGATGTTAGCGGTTTACAACTATTGAAAGAAGCCAAGGAAGGTGGTAAAGATGCTGCTTTCATCATGCTTACTGCAAGAGGTACTATTGATGATAAGATCGCCGGATTGGATCTGGGAGCTGATGACTACCTGGCAAAACCTTTTTCACTTCTGGAATTACAAGCGAGAATGCAGGCTATTCTCAGAAGAAAACATGGACTAAAAAATAATTCGATACAGATACAGGATTATCTGATGGACATTCAAAACCGCACTGTTCATCATGGCAGTGACCTGATCAATCTCACAAAGAAAGAATTTGACATGTTGCATTACATGGCATTGCACAAAAACCGTGTTATTACAAGGGTTCAGCTTACGGAGCACATCTGGGGTGATGTTCTCGAAGATGATTATGAATCGAATTATATTGACGTGCACATGAAAAACCTGCGAAAAAAATTGGGTGCTGTCGGTAATGCCGACTTCATAGAAACTGTTCGCGGAATCGGTTACAGGCTTAACATGTCCTGACATTTTTTCATTGAATAAATATTGTATAAGCCTAAACCATCTTGAAATTACAAGTCAAACTAGCCCTGTATAACACTTTATCCAAAGTGATTATCATTCTGGGAATAGGATTGTTTTTACCGAAAGTAATTGAACAGATCGTTTACAATCACATTGATAAACGACTTGAAGCTCGTCTGGAAAAGATGATGCGTATGATCCAGATCGGCGGACTGGATGAAATTGCTCTTGACCAGGATTGCAGCTTTGAAAGCTATAGCGTTTTTAAAGAGGAGTATGTTGCCATCTCCCCTCTTGCCATCTTCCCTCATAATTTTGGAGATCACACTTTGGTCAACACAGAAAGGATCATCGAAAAGGAAGTGATCAAACACAGGGTGCTTGCCCAGGCATTCATTTACGACAATCAATTATACACCATTGAGATCGGTGAAGGATTAAGCACTATCGATCAATTAACTCTCACCATTCGGAAGTTCTCTTTCCGGATCATGCTTGCTGTTATCCTGCTGTTTGTCTTTTTAGATTTCGGCTTTGTGCAAATACTCTTACGACCATTTCATCGAATCGTCAAAGGTAAATTGAAAGAGATCAGACACCCTGAAAAGTATGATCCTCGGCCAATACATACAAGTACTACTGAATTCGTTCAGCTCAACAAAGCCATTGATGAAATGATGGTAAAAATTCAGGAGACATTTCGTGTGGAAAGAGAATTTATCACCAACGTTTCCCATGAACTGCTAACTCCTACATCCATTCTAAAAAACCGTCTTGAGAATATTATGAATGAACCCGGACTTCCAAATGAAGTCCTTTCGCAGCTTGCAGAATCACAAAGAACCTTGTCAAGGCTGACACGTATCGTCAAAGCTCTTCTTTACATTTCTAAAATTGAAAATGCACAATATATTAAGAATGAGATCTCCGGTATAAAGACATTGGTTGACGATGTTCTCGAAGAGCTGTCAGACAGGATCGAAGAGCGAAGAATCAACCTGAGTACCGACATTTCAGACAAGGAATTAACTTCATTAAATCTCTCCCTTATCCATACAATGTTGTTCAATCTTATTTCAAATGCAATCAAGTATAATAAAGAAGGTGGCAATATTATTATCAAAGGAAATCTTGACTCAGGAAAATATATACTCAGCATAGCAGATACGGGAGTAGGAATTCTCCCCGAAAATATTCCACATATCTTCGATCGTTTTAAACGATTCAGACCGGAGGATGATATGAGTTATGGCCTTGGCTTACCTATTGTTAAAACTATTGCTGATTTTCACGACATAAAGATCTCAGTTGAAAGTGTAAAGGACCTCGGTTGTAAATTCATTTTGGAATTTCCAACTGAAAAAGAATAAGATACTGAGCATCAAACCATGAGTCTTGATAGAAAAGGATTAATTTTTTAAAAAATTACAAGTCTCTGAACCTTATCAATTTATTTAGTTTTTTTAAAAACTTAATCTAACTTTTATGGCTTTTATTTGTTTAGGGTGCTTGTTTTGAAATTCACCCAAAACGAAACAAAAATCAAGAAATCAGAAAAAATAATCCAATTATTCTTCTATATTTGTGGTCATTTTTGTATGGAAACCAAAGATTTTAATACTAAGCCGAGAATTTCTGATTCCATATTTGGGCAGATGTGGAAAGAACAAAAATCAACACTAAGCTTAAACCAAGCATCAAGGTGAACCGGGAACTTCTTCAAACTAAATTCCGTAAAGGATCATTGTTGATACTTTGTCAGTTATATCAATGACTATTTCAATTAATCATTTTTAAGGATGAGTACACAGACTTATCAAAAATTCACATTAGGTGAACAACTGACCGCAGAACAAATTTCCTTCTTTAACAAGAACGGATTTATTCATTTTCAAGGCGTTGCAAGTCCGGCTGAAGTTCGTGCTATCATTGAATCGACTGAACAGATCCAGGATAGATGGATCAAATCAGGAATTAAAAAAATCAATGGAGTACCTATTAAATTCGGTAAGGATGAAAATGATAAGGAAATCGTTCACCGATTTCCTTTCACATCTCAATTCAGTGAGGCGATCCACAACTTTGTTTCCAGTCCGAGAGTTCAAAATCTAAAAGCTCTCCTCCCTCCCGGCGCCCGCGTTGCGGAGAATGAAAAAGATGGTGTAGTTGTGAACCATTATGTGAATATTCCCAACAGCAATTTCCGTCAAATGGGTTGGCATACTGACAGCATGCGTGATATTTTTTACGGGAAAAAAGTTATGCAAATGCTAAACGTTGGCCTTTACCTTGATAACTCATCTTCAGACAAAGGCGGACTTAGAATCATACCGGGAACTCATACTCAGAATTTGTTCAACATGCTTTTCAAGAAAGCATACTTTTTGAATAATGATGAAGACAAAGCAGAAATGTTAGTTGATGCACAAGCAGGTGATATGGTAATTCATGATGGCCGTATCTGGCATAGAGTAGCTCAGAGTCCATTACTGGGTTCTCCAAGTCGTCGCAGAGTGATGTACATCCCTGTGATACTTGGAAAGTATATGCCAAAGTCGGAAGATAGCGCAACTCCATTCTATCATCACTTCATTAAAATGGTTAGATAAAAAATTACTCATGATACTAAAATGGAACCCAATGCATGAGGTTCCATTTTTCATTTAAAGACCTTCCCTATATGACTACTGCAATTATTACCGGAGCGAGCAAAGGAATTGGAAAGGCTTTTGCAGGCGAACTTGCCTCTAAAGGTTATAACTTATTGTTGATAGCCAGGACAGAATCACTTCTGAAAAATTTAGCTGATGAACTGTCAGCGAAACACAATGTGAATGTAAGCTATCTGGCTCTTGACCTCACCTTGCAGACATCAATTCAGAAAATCATTGAAAAAGTTGAGCATGAAGAGATCCCAATTCAGATCCTTATCAATAATGCCGGCTATGCACTTTGGGGAAATTTCGCAGATATGGATTTGGCAGAACAAGAGAAAATGATGTTCGTAAACATGAACTTAATGGTACACCTGAGTCATTCTTTACTACCATATCTACAAAAAAACAAGAAATCATATTTGCTGAATGTTGCAAGCTCTTCAGCTTATCAGGCTGTACCCACTCTGGCAATTTATTGCGCATCGAAAGCATTCGTTTTGCAATTTACAAGATCATTGAGGCATGAAATTAAAGGGACAGGTGTTCGTGTGAGCTGCCTGAGTCCCGGTCCGACCGAAACCGAATTCATGGATGCTGCCGGTATGACTACGCCTAAAATGAAAAAACAAGCTGCCAAATTTAATATGAGTCCGGCAGAAGTAGCATCAATAGGTATCAAAGGCCTTATGAATGATAAGGCAGAAATTATTCCCGGATTTTTAAATGTACTTCAGGCTAAATTGGTAAATTTTGTACCGAAAATAATTACAGAAAATATCGCAGCAGGTTTATACAAATAATTGAAACCTCTGATAAACGTTCTTAATTTCTCACCATTTTCCTGGTATCCAAAATTACATCTCCCTTGAGCAGCTTCAATATATAGATGCCTGATGAAAGCTCCGGAAGTTGTCCTGTGGAAATACTGCCGCTTCCCCCGGTGGCTGAAACCCTGCTTGTATAGGCAAGACTTCCATCCAAACCTGTTACTACCAAAGTCAGCTCTGAATTATCAGGACTAAAATAATCTATACGAATATTGTCAGTAAATGGATTGGGGCCTACTGATTCTACTCTGAACTCAGTATTCATCCCTTTAAAATTCACGGATACCGGCTCGAAGATCTCAAATTTCCCGTCGTAGTCAGTTTGACGCAGACGGTAAAATGAGGTACCACCAAGAGGAGAATCGTCTGTAAAACTGTAACTATTCGAATTCGTAGTATTCCCGGAACCTTCGACTAAACCGATTGCTTCAAAATATTGTCCGTCAGCACTTCTCTCGACAGTAAAATAATCATTGTTTATTTCACTTGCAGTTTGCCAGCTCACCAGGGTTTTATCTCCAACGATGGCAGCTGTAAAATCAGTTAACTCAACAGGCAAGCTTACATTGGCATTAGTTGAACCAAAAGTAAAAACACCGAAGGAAGTAACAAGGTTTCCACTTGATATTGTACCCGAGGCAGAGTTGCCACTCGTTGCTGTACTTCCAAAATCTTTCCACAGTAAAAACAATGGATCCCAACCTGCAATCTTCAGATCTGATGGTGTACCGATCGGACAGGTTGAAGCATCCCAGCCGAGAGTGACATTCACATTTGACACTCCGCTTGTTCGTTGCAAGCTCCAATATTCACATCTGCTTATTTTTTTTATCGACAAAACAAGACTTAGTACATTGTATAAAAGACCAGGGTCCTTTTTAAAATATTCCGCGGTGAAAGAACTTGTAGCACCTGTCGGAGCTGACATTGATATTGGTCGGTATAAACCATCTTTCCCTGTCGGAAATGTGAATGCCTGTGTACCAACTTTTCTTAGCGGTCCATCTATATAACTCAGGTTAGACCCACCACTCACTGCACTCACGCCGTTTTCGATCGAAAGAATATTTGTATTTGTTGTTGACACAATTCCATTATTTAAAGTCATTCCAACGCTGACAGAAATTGGAACATTAAGCTTAACTCCGGCGCCACCATTATTAATATTCAATCTTCTGAATACCGGAGTGTAAACTGCGCTACCATTAATATTCTGAAGGCTTGTACCGTCTAAGGCCACCGTTCCACCACTAGCAGCAAAAGTAACAACACCAGTACTTCCTAAGGTAGAAATGTCTGCGGAGAATGTACTTGTGCCATTATGTGCCGGACGCAATGCACCGGTCCCGGACTGCACAAAATTCACATGATTATTGAAATCATCACCACTGGAATTAGCCAGATATAAAATTCCGCTTCCGCTGTTCTTGATAGTCGTGATCCCGTTGAAAGTATTTCCACCGGTACCGGCATTATTTCCGGGGCCTGTTTTCTCAATTGTCGTAGTACCATTAAACACAGATCCATTTAAATAGATTTGTGGAAATCGAATGTTCACATCGCCATCGAACACAGAGCCGGAGTTGAAATAAATAGATGCATTACCGGTACTCACATCAAGTACCTGTGGTGTTCCTCCATCCTGTTCAAATTTATTAAACTGAACATATCCTCCGGAAAACCCAAATGAACCGATATTTACTTTTTTACCGGGAGCCAGCTTAGACGTCCCTGTGCTTGAACCAAAACGAATGCTGCCTAGCCCTGTACTGTTCAAATATATATCACCATTGAACTCATTATCTACCCCATTATAGGAGACGTAAATAATTCCACTATTGGTGATGGTGTAGTTTACATCCGATTGATAAATGTCTTTTTTACTCGAACTCAACAGGATATACCCTGTTCCTGTGTTTGTAATAGATGTCGGGCCGGTGAAAATATTATTTCCTGTACCCTGATCATTTGATGATCCTGTTTTAGTGAATGATGAAGCTCCTAAAATAGTAACTCCACTTAAACATATACCACCGCATTCTGCATTAACATCACCGGCAAAAGTCGTTGAAGGCCCAAGAGTAAGCAAGCTTGATCCTGTAAAATTAAAATTTTGTGGTGATGCTCCCGGTGATGTGTAATTGGCAAGCATAAACTGTCCGCCTGAAAAACCATCCGAGCCCACATTGATCATTTTACCGGCAGCTATTCGTGATGTACCTGTACTTGCTCCTATACGAATTCCTCCGCCACCTGTGCTACTAATTGTAATATTATCATTGAACTCTGTGTCTGTTCCACGATAAGCTACATAGATAATTCCATTTCCGAGACTGCTAAAACTTGCAGGTGCATTAAATACGTCCCTCGTACTACTTGACATCAACACATAACCTGTTCCCTGGTTGATTATGGAAAGAGAATCATTAAATATATTATTTCCGGTACCCTGATCGTTTGATGAGCCGGTCTTTATAAATCTCGATACTCCATCAATTGTTACTCCATTAAAACATAATCCTCCACTTTCTGCATTCACATTTCCTCCAAAATATGTTGAAGGTCCGACCGAAAGAATTGACGAACCACTCATCAACAGATCTTGAGGATCTGTTCCCGGTGATGTGAAGTTAGCTAACATGAATGTTCCACCGGAAAAACCATGCGAGCCTACTTTAATACTTTTTCCAGCAGCAATCCGTGAAGTACCGCTACTTGCTCCGATGCGAACACCTCCACCGCCGGTGCTGTTCACAATAACCTCTTCGTTAAACTCTGTATCTGTACCTCTGTATGCAACATAGACTATTCCGTTACCTAAACTGCTGAAAGTAGCCGGATAATTATATACATCTCTTGTCGTATTTGACATCAGAACATAACCGCTACCCTCATTTGTAACGCTCATTGTATCATTAAAAATATTATTTCCTGTACCCTGATCGTTAGTGCTTCCTGTCTTAGTGAATGTGGCTTTACCGTTGAAGGTCGTCCCATTCAAACACAAGCCTCCGCTCACTGTAATAAGATCCCCTTCAAAGCTGGATGCCGGACCTAGAGTTAATACCGAGTTGCCCGTTAATGTTATTTCCTGCAGATCAGTATTAAAAGAAGTGAAATTTCCCAAAGTCAATGTACCTGAAGAAAATCCATCCGGACCGACAATAAGTTGTTTCCCCGGTGCCAGTTCAGAGCTACCGACATTTGCTCCAATCCGGATTCCACCGGTACCGGTACAGTTTACAATAATGTTGTCATTAAATTGTGTTTGTGTCCCCCTGTATGCAGGATAGATGATACCTGATCCCTTGCAATTAAAACTTACTTCTGCATTGAAGATGTCATTCTGACTTGCACTCATCATAAGATAACCACTTCCTTCATTGATGAATAAAGCTGGTCCATTGAAGACATTGCTTCCTGTTCCCTGATCATTTGTTGTTCCGGTCTTCTTAAATGTGCTGGCTTTATTCATTGTAGCTCCATTCAGACAAATACCTCCTGCTTCTGCGCTAAATTCACCAGCAAAAGAAGAATTCGGACCAAGCGTTAATACTGAAGAACCGTTAAGTGCCAATGTGAATGCCGAAGTATCTGAGGAAGTAAAATTTCCAAGTATTAAAGTTCCTGCATCAAAGCCCTCAGTTCCAACAATTACCCGTTTAGTATCTGCAATCGTTGAAGTACCGGAGCTGGCACCTATCCTTATACCACCGCCGACTGTACTGTTTACTATTATATTATCATTGAAAACACTTCCTGTCCCGTTGTAACATGGGTAGATTAAACCTGTGTTCATCGAAGAAAACGTTACTTCAGTATTGAATGTATCAGGGTAGTTATTAGACATAAGCAGATAACCTGTCCCATTGTTAGTAATTGACGTTACACCATTATAAATATTGCTCCCTGCACCTCTGTCATTACTGGAACCCGTTTTTGTAATCAAGGCAGATGCATTAAAGGTAGCACCACTTAAACATATACCGCCGGCTTCCGCAACAACATCACCATTAAAAGATGTGCCCGGACCAAGAGTTAAAACTGCATTCGATGCAAGACTAAAGTTCGTTGAATCTGTTGTTGGAAAGTTCATATTAGCTAACATGAGCATTCCTTTATCAAAACCTAGTGCTCCGATAATGACTTTTTTGTTCGCCGCCAGTTCTGAAGTACCTGTGCTTGCTCCGATCCTAACACCTCCCGTGCCGGTGTTATTTACTATAATGTCTCCATTAAATACAGTTCCGGTTCCACGGTAAGCCAGGTATATTATTCCGTTACCATAACTGTTCAGTGTGATATCATCATTATAAATATCATTTTTTGATGATGACATCAACAAGTAGCCTGAATTGTTTGTGCTAAATATGGCTTTACCATTGAAGATGTTGTTTCCGGCACTTTGATCATTGGATGTACCGGTCTTTTCAAACTCCGCTATATCGTTAAATGTTGAATTAGCAATTCTTATAGTTGCACTCGAAACATGCACATCTACATCAAATGTGGGTCCATTTGATCCGGATCCAAAAGTGCTTGTTGATCCTGTTGCGTAAAGTGAACCCAATGTGTCACTATCAATTATTGCACCACCGTTGAATATGGCATTACCGTTAGCCGTTAATCTAGCCTCACTCAGATCAATCGTCGATCCTGCATTTGTGGTGATGGTACCATTTACCGAAAGGTTGAATCCATTCAAATCAAGGATGGCACCATTATTCAGTGTGAGGTTGTTCAAGGACAGCGAGGCAAAAAGGATAGGATCTCTTGTGCTTACCAATCCTATGGTTACGTTATCAGCAGATCCCGGCACTCCATTTGGAGTCCAGTTCAGGTCATTTGTCCAGCTACTGTCAGCAGAACCATTCCAGGTATAACTTACTGCAGCATATGCTTTATCACTATTGAAGAAGTTCGAGTAAATAAAAAATATCGCAAAGACCAAAAGACCGCTCACAATAGTTACAACGATCTTTGGATTCATTTTTTGACGAAAGCGGACTTTCATCGAATTAGTGTTCCTCATACGAGAATTTCTTTTTCGGGAGTTCATTGACAAATGGGAATAAAAGCTCTGATTTATACCCCGAATGCATCTGCTTGTTGAGACAATTTCAATTGCACTCTTACAAATCAGGCATAAACCGGCCAATTATTACAGCTTTTAATCTGAAAAATATAACGTGGCAGAAATTCGATCGAAAACTAAATAAACCGGACGGAAACAATAAAACAATGATAAAACCGACTCAAATAAGCGTTGGAAAAAAGGTTACAATTTATTTTACTCTATTTAGCACATTTTACACAATAGACGCTTTCGGGACGAATTAAAATCCTTCCTAGAGGAATTGCCTGTTTACACTTCAAACATTTTCCAAAATCTTCAGAATCTAACTTACTCATAACATAATGCAATTTTTCTAACTTCTCTTCTGCCTGTCTCAATGCAGCAGCCGTAACGCTATTATTATTAATTGCATCCATTCTTGAGATCCGTCCAATGGCAACATCAGGTGCTACCGGTTTGGTAATCTCTTTATACTCATTAATTGAAGAGACAGTCTTAAGGATCTCTTCATTAATTTTATTTTTTATCTCCTCTTTATTCATAATATTCATTTGGTAAAACTGAAACGAATAAGAAAACTACTTCGTGTTCTTCAACTTCGAATAATATTTGCAAGCATGTTTTAATCCGCATTCGGTGCATTTTGGTTTGCGAGCGATGCAAACATATCTACCATGTAGTATAAGCCAATGATGCGCAAGCGGAATCAGTTCTTCAGGAATGTTTTTTACCAATTGCCTTTCAGCCTGCAAGGGATTTTTTGCATTTGTAGTAAGCCCTAAACGTGCAGAAACCCTAAAAACATGAGTGTCTACTGCCATAGCTGGCATATTGTACACAACAGATGCAATTACATTTGCAGTCTTTCTACCAACTCCCGGCAATTTTTGGAGTAGATCCACATCAGCAGGGACAACACCGTTAAATTCTTTTTGCAAAACATTGGCCATACCGACGAGATGCTTTGCTTTATTATTTGGATAGCTGATACTTTTGATATATGGAAAAACTTCTTCCGGGCTATACTCAGCCAAGGTTTTAGCGTTCGGGAAGGTCCGGAAGAATTCAGGAGTAACCTGATTAACTCTTTTGTCGGTACACTGCGCCGATAATATTACTGCCACTAACAATTCATAGGGACTAGTATATACAAGCTCTGTCTCTGCAAAAGGTCTGTGCTTTTTAAAATAGTCAAGAATAATACTATATCGTTCCGTTTTAGTCATTCTTTATTTTTTAAGAAATGAAAAATTGACAGCGATCGCCTGTGTAAACAAAATTATTGATAGAACAGAACAAGTGAGTAAAATAGATATCCGAAAATACCAACCTAATTCCGCAGAAAAAAAGGTTTAAAAATACTCAATCTTTCGCTCAATGATATAATCAGTACGTTTTGAAAAAAGTCCGTCACGATCTGCATTCATCTCAACTGATCTAACCCTGCTATTTTGCTTGTCTTACTCGCTTGAATATATCCTTGTTCATCATAATTTGTTTGTGATTCAAAGCTGTCTCCATTCTTAAACTTTTTTCCTTTAAATATTTAGGATGCTTGTCGCTTTCCTTCATAAGAAGTTTCATGCTTGGTTATTTGATCGGGAGTCATTCTTTGAAAACACCTAATTGACTTATACTAGGCAAGATACAATAGCAAAGGTAATCATCACTTTGAAATACATGAATTCAGGCTATCAAATGACCTATAAATGTGAATTTTTCATCTACGATATTCACCATGTAAAACAGACCTTATACCATGAGTCACTCGGATTGTGCCTAAAAAGTTTGAGATCTTATTCTGTCAGGAATAAATTGAACTATAATTCAAAAACAAAGGCCTATGGTATTATAAAAAAGTAAATTTGGTTAGAGAGAACAAAAAAACAGCGGTACTGCGAGCCGCTGTTTTTTTTGTGGTCTCCGAAAAATAAAACGAATATGCCGAATACCGTTGTTCAATTAAGAATGAGCCATGATCCGCTTGATACATTCAGCGGAAGGTTCCAATTTGATCTCATCAAGAAGATTTATGAAATCTACAATTTCTTTAAACTCATTTTCAACCAATGGATCACCATCAATTAATCTCTGGGTCTGATCACCGTCTATAAGTCCGGTTTCATTGTAAGCATAACGTACTAAATTGTTTCGAGTAGAATTTTTAAGCATGCATGTAGGATTTAGATTACTCCTACATAACGAAAGGCTGATAATAAATATTGTCAGCTTTTAAAAAAAATCACTCTGTACCGTTCAGCACATCCTTATTAACCATTTCGCGCATTTTCAAGATTGCATAATGCATTCTTCCGAGTGCTGTATTTATATTAATATCCAACATCTTAGAGATCTCTTTGAAGGATAAACCCCCATAATGCCTCAAAATGACCACTTCCCTTTGATCCGGTGGTAATTTGTCTAATAATGCATTCACAAAAGCCACCTTTTCATCCTGTATTATTCTCTGTTCAGGATTCTTTTCATTTTGTGGTAAGACGTCAAAAACGCTGAATTCTTCTGAATCGCGTTGCAATGGCATCAGTTTTTCTTTTCTGAAGTGATCGATCACCAGATTATGGGCAATACGGAGTGCCCAGGGTAGAAATTTCCCTTGTTCATTGTAATGATTCTTTCGGAGACTGTTGATGATCTTGATAAAGGTCTCCTGAAAGAGATCTTCAGCCAATTCACGATTCTTGACCAAAAAGAATATGGCCGAAAAGATTCGTTGCTTGTAACGTGTAATAAGTTCGGTAATTGCGGCTTGATCGCCGGTTTGATATAGACTTACTAAGTCTTTATCATCCATCAGATGAGTTTTAACCATATTGCTTCCAGCTTTAATTTAGTTTGTAAAAGATTAAAGTAGAAGTTTAACTATGGAGCCTCCTGATTTTATGTGTTGTTTGAAATTGAATATTGCTGCACCCGCAACAAATTCCTGATCGTATTTAAATCAAATATAATACATCGTAACTAATTATACAATAGTACCCTGATTTTATTTTCAGCATTAATGGTTAAAATCTTACATACATGCAAAAATTCCATGAAAATCGGGGATTAATTATGCATGCAGCCAGAAACATAGTATGACCATTGGCATCAAAAGCTGCCTATTTTCTTAACTTTGCAAATTGTCAAGACCTATGTCCGCCTCCAATTCTACTTTTAGCCAGCTTGATCCCAGGAAATTTATCATCATCAAAGGTGCAAGGGTGCATAACCTCAAAAATTTAGATGTTGCTATCCCTAGAAATAAATTTGTTGTCATAACAGGCTTATCAGGATCCGGAAAATCATCACTTGCCTTTGATACTCTTTATGCAGAAGGTCAAAGACGCTATGTAGAGAGTCTCAGTTCCTATGCCAGGCAATTCATTGGAAGAATGGACAAGCCTGATGTGGATTATATCAAAGGGATCTCCCCTGCTGTTGCCATTGAACAAAAAGTAAATACAAGAAATCCCAGGTCTACAGTAGGGACTTCGACAGAAATTTACGACTATCTAAAATTACTTTTCGCCAGGATCGGGAAAACGATCTCTCCGGTTTCAGGCCTGGAAGTAAAAAGGCATACTGTTGAAGATGTATATAAGTCTTTGATTGAGTATCCGACAGGAACTAAAATAATTTTGTCCTCTCCACTATTTCTACATGCCGGCAGAACTATTGAGGAAGAAATGAATGTGCTTCTGCAAAAAGGCTTTGTGAGAGTGAGTGTGTCAGGAGAAATTTATAAAGTTGAAGATTTGCTTGGACCGGACAATGCAAAGTTTTTAAAACAGCTAAGTAAAACTTTAGGACTTGGTGCCGGTGTGAAAAAAGAGCCAAAGAAAAAAAAGATTGCGGAACTTGAAAGCATAGAACAAAGTGTTGTTCCTTCTCAGGATATCATTCGGATTATAATTGATCGATTTAGCATTACTGAAAACGATGATGCAAATAATTCCAGGATAGCTGATTCTATACAGACGGCTTTCTTTGAGGGACACGGTCATTGTGCTGCCGAAATTTTGCAGGATAAAAAAAAATCAGAGACGCTCATCTTTTCAAATAACTTTGAATTAGATGGAATCAGCTTTGAAGAACCAAGTACACAACTATTTAGTTTTAATAATCCTTATGGAGCCTGTAAAAAATGTGAAGGATTTGGATCCATCATAGGTATTGATGAAGACCTGGTAATTCCGGATAAAAGTCTTTCAATTTTCGATGGAGCCATTGTTTGCTGGCGTGGAGAAAAAATGAAAGAATGGAATGAAAAACTTGTAAAAGCATCATACAAATTTGACTTCCCTATCCACCGCCCGGTTTATGAACTTAGTCAGGAACATCGGAAACTTTTATGGACCGGAAATGAATACTTCGAAGGCTTAAATGATTTTTTCAAATGGATCGAAGCGCAAGCATACAAGATACAGTATCGTGTCATGTTGTCAAGATACAGAGGAAGGACAACATGCCCGGAGTGCTTGGGTACCAGGCTGCGCAGTGATGCATCACATGTGAAAGTTGGAGGCAGGTCGATCACAGAAATTGTACTGCAATCTGTTGAGGAGAATCAGGCATTTTTCCAAAATCTAAACCTAAACGACTACGAGCAACAGGTAACAAAGAGAATTTTGGTAGAAATTAAAAACAGACTTGATTTTTTATTTAATGTCGGATTAGGTTACTTAACATTGAATCGCTTATCGAATACACTTTCAGGTGGCGAGTCACAACGAATTAACCTTGCAACATCTTTAGGTAGTAGCCTGGTCGGCTCTATGTATATTCTGGATGAACCAAGTATTGGCTTACATCCCAGAGATACGCACAGACTCATAGGAGTTTTAAAATCTTTGAGGGATAGCGGCAACACACTTATTGTTGTGGAGCATGACGAAGAAATAATGAAAACTGCTGACCAGTTGATTGACATCGGACCGGGCGCAGGAAGAAATGGTGGTCAATTGGTATTTCAGGGTGATTATTCCGGGATCATCTCAGACACCAACAGCATGACCGGGAAATTTCTTAGTGGCCGGGAAAGAATAGAATTACCTGAGCGCCGTAGAAAATGGAAAAGTTCTATCAGTATCGAAGGAGCGCGTGAAAACAACTTAAAGAATTTGAATGTTCGATTTCCTTTGGGAATATTAAATGTAGTGACAGGAGTTAGTGGTAGCGGCAAAACTTCGCTGGTAAAAAAAGTTCTTTATCCGGCATTAAAGAAGATCCATGGAGGCTATGGTGAACAAAGCGGTACCTTCGATAAGATCAGTGGTGACTATAATAAGATCACTGCAGTTGAATTTGTGGATCAGAATCCAATAGGCAAATCGTCCCGTTCGAATCCTGTTACCTATGTTAAAGCGTATGACGAGGTGAGGGCACTGTATTCTGAATTACCTCTTTCTCGGGGAAGAAGGTATAAACCATCACACTTCTCTTTCAACGTTGAAGGTGGTCGTTGTGATGTTTGTGAAGGAGAAGGCGAAGTTAGAATAGAAATGCAGTTCATGGCAGATATTCATCTCACCTGCGAAAATTGTAATGGCAAAAGATTTAGAGCAGAAATACTGGACGTAGAATATAAAGGAAAAAATATCGCAGATATCCTTGATCTCACTGTCGACGAAGCCATCGATTTCTTTGGAGGCACGGGCAAAACTGCAGGTCATGCAGGTAAAATTGCAGCTAAGCTTCAACCACTCGCCGATGTAGGACTAGGATATGTAAAATTAGGACAGTCATCAAGTACTTTGTCAGGAGGCGAAGCTCAACGCGTAAAACTTGCTTCCTTTCTCGGAAAAGGCTCGCAAGGCACTCACACTTATTTCATCTTTGACGAACCAACAACAGGTTTACATTTTCAGGATATCCGAAAACTCCTCCATGCATTCAATATGCTGATTGAGCAAGGGAATAGCATTCTCGTCATAGAACATAACCCGGATGTCATCAAGTGTGCCGATTGGGTCATTGATATTGGTCCTGAAGGTGGCCGTAGAGGTGGGCAAATCGTGTTTGAAGGAACACCTGATGATCTGGCAAACTGTGAAGCTTCATATACAGGTTCCTTTTTAAAAGAAAAAGTCTCTCTCACTGAATAGAACCTTGGTCTGAAATGATAGAAGCCCTCTCAATCAAGACTTTCAGAGGGACTTTGGAAAATTTCACTACAGGAAACTGCTCCTTAAACGCTGATAATCAGCTAGTCAAAAAGAGCTTGGAGAATTTGTACTTCTAAATATTTTTATATTTTTGTTCCATAACCCAATTCATAAATCATACTAGTTTATGTCAGAGAACAACCAACAAAGAGAGGAAGTATTTTCGAAAGCAGTTAGAGCAGGGAAGCGTACATACTTCTTCGATGTGAAGAGCACGAAGGCGAACGATTTCTACCTGACCATTACTGAAAGCAAAAAAAGAATTGGTGATAATGGCACACCGTTTTTTGAGAAGCATAAAATATTTTTATACCGTGAAGACTTCCAGAAATTCAGCGATGGCTTACTGGAGGCTATTGAACACGTTGGCACATTGAAACCTGAGGATCCAAATGGCACTTCTTTTGAGCACAGAGCCTCAAAAAAGGATGCCGAGGCTAGTCCATCAGAGCCAAGTTCACCGTATAGTGATGTGAATTTTGATGATCTGGGCTAGTTATAACAGATGATCCATTTCAGTTAGGTCCTTATTGTATGAAATTTTCTTAAAAAAGATCCCATGGGTAATGTGGGATCTTTTTTTCTATACAAATGGATGAGAACAAAGAATGAGAGGAGCTTAACTTCTGAGGCTCAGGCTATGGACTATTTTTGTTCATAAACTTGTTACAAAAACATCACTCTTTTCAACATGCATTCTGCTGATGTTGGTAACTTTAGAGACTAGCTGGCTTAAAACGCTTATTTTTGCAGCTAGTTCACCCTATGCTAATAACCTATTTTGGCCATTCCTGCTTTCTAATTGAAGTAAATGGCAAAAAACTTCTTTTTGATCCATTCATCCGCCCTAATTCGAAGGCGGCCCAAATAGACTTTGGAGCCATCAAGGCTGATTACATTCTTGTATCTCATGGCCATGAAGATCATACGGCTGACCTTATTGAATTAGCACGACAGACCGGTGCTTGTGTAATCAGCAACTGGGAAATTCATAATTGGGTACAAAGTAAAGGGATCAATAAGACCCATCCAATGAATATCGGTGGGCACTGGATCTTTGATTTCGGAAAAGTCAAATGTGTGAATGCAGTTCACTCAAGCAGCCTCCCTGATGGAACTTATGGAGGAAATCCTATGGGATTCTTGGTAGAAGCTCCGGAAGGGAAGTTTTATTATGCAGGAGATACGGCACTGCATTTGGATATGAAGCTTATCGGAGATTACAAAAGAATGGATTTTGCATTTTTACCTCTGGGAAATAATTTCACCATGGGGGTTGACAATGCCGTGATTGCTTCTGAATTTATCCGTTGCGACCGTATTATCGGTATGCACTATGATACCTTCGATGTAATTGTTATCGATCATGAAGATGCCATCCGAAAATTTGATCATGCAGGAAAAGAACTACAATTAATGAAAATCGGTGAGACGATTGAAATATAAGGAACGTTAATACGTTTCTCAACCCGGTGCTACGAAAAAAAATTCTTAGCCTATAAATGAAAGAAGAAATGGGAAAAATTATCGCCATTGCAAACCAAAAAGGAGGCGTTGGAAAAACCACAACGGCAATGAACCTTGCAGCCAGTCTGGCTGTGCTGGAATATAAAACACTACTCATAGATAGTGATCCTCAAGCCAACGCAACGTCCGGCGTTGGTTATGATCCAAGAAATATCAAAACAAGTATCTATGAATGTATTATCAATGATGCTGATCCTAAGGATATAGTATTGCAGACTGAGACTCCAAATTTATTTCTGCTTCCCTCCCATATCGACCTTGTAGGTGCTGAAATCGAAATGATACATCTTCCGAATCGTGAACGGAAAATGAAGGAAGTTCTTGAGAAAATTAAAAATGATTACGACTTCATCGTCATCGACTGTTCTCCATCTTTAGGTCTGGTTACGATCAACGCACTTACTGCAGCTGATTCAGTCATCATTCCTGTCCAATGTGAATATTTTGCACTGGAAGGACTTGGTAAACTTTTGAATACAATTAAAATTGTTCAAAGCCGTTTGAATCCTGAATTGGCTATAGAAGGAATTCTTCTCACAATGTATGACTCAAGGTTACGTCTTTCCAATCAGGTTGTAGAAGAGGTAAAAACACATTTCCAGCAAATGGTATTTGATACGATCATCCAGAGAAACACTAAGCTGGGTGAGGCTCCAAGTTTTGGACAAACAATTATTATGCATGATGCCAGCAGCAAAGGGTCAATTAATTACCTGAATCTTGCTCGTGAAATTTTACAAAAAAACAATCTGACTAAAATTAAAGAAGCAGATAAAAAAATAGCTGTAACTGATGAGCAATAAAAAAAGCGTACTAGGCAGAGGCCTTAGTGCATTGTTAGAGAATGCGGAAACGGATGTTACGCATCAGTCAGGTTCCGAAACGCGTGACCCGATTGTTGGATCTGTTGCAATGATTTCCCTTGATCAGATTGAAGCCAATCCCTTTCAACCACGTTCAGAATTTGAGGCAGAAGCTCTTGCCGAGCTTTCGATTTCAATACAACAGCAAGGTATAATTCAACCTATAACAGTTCGTAAATTAGGATACGATAAGTATCAGATCATTTCAGGAGAAAGAAGATTCAGGGCATCACAAATGGCCGGTCTCAAATCAATACCTGCATATATCCGTATTGCAAATGATCAGGGAATGGTTGAAATGGCTCTGGTTGAAAATATTCAAAGAAGAGATTTGAATGCCATCGAAGTTGCGATAAGCTATAAACGTTTAATCGATGAATGCTCGCTTACTCAGGAAGAAATGAGTGAAAGGATCGGGAAAAGCCGTAGCTCTGTTGCTAACTTCATCCGTTTGTTAAAATTGCCCCCTGTGATACAGGCTGCTATTCGCGATGAAAAGATCAGCATGGGACATGCAAGAGCTATACTGGGTGTTGATGACCCCGCTGCTCAGATCCAAATGTTCAGAGAAATTACTGAACAAAATTTGAATGTACGTGACGTAGAAAACCGGGCACGTCAGTATGTCAAGCAGTCGAAATCAAAAAAGAACAAGGGCGGAAAAGAAGAGCTGAATTTCGAATTTTCAAAAATCCAAAATATTTTATGCAGCCATTTTGAAGCTAAAGTTAAGCTCCTGAGAAATAAAAATGGTAGTGGAAAAATCGTGATCCCATTCGAAAATGATAGCGACCTTAATCGCATCCTGGATCAGTTGAACTATTAATTCAAAAGGTAATTTCATGACTGAATTATCCCATATTATTGTTATAACATGCAGGGAAATTATTTCAAGGTCCTGACATTCCCCATTTTATTGCTTCTCATTCTGCCCCTTTTATCTTTCCAGGCCAAGGCCGGAGAGCCGGAAGACTCCCTGGCAAATTTATCCAGAAAAAGAGCCAATAAGATTGCACTCCAATCGGCAATACTCCCCGGGTTGGGACAAGCATCTAATCATAAATATTGGAAGAT
This sequence comes from Bacteroidia bacterium, assembly GCA_035341855.1. GTDB lineage: Bacteria > Bacteroidota > Bacteroidia > AKYH767-A > 2013-40CM-41-45 > QQVM01. The sequence goes on along the minus strand of DAOQWA010000010.1, from coordinate 54,861 downwards.
CCCAATTATTTATGCAGGTTTTGGAGCTCTGGTTTATTTTATTGACTCCAATGATAAAAATTACAAACTTTATAAGACAGCATTTCTCTATAGAAACGATAATGATTCGCTGACCATTGACCAGTTCCCGAATTTTACGACTGATGATATTAAAGTCAGAAAAGATTACTATAGAAGAAATCGTGACCTGAGTTATATACTCACAGCAGTGTTGTACTCTTTAAATATTATTGATGCTTATGTTGACGCTCAACTGCGAAATTTCGACATTAGTGAAGACCTTAGCCTGAGAACAGATCCGTTCATGGGCACTCTGCAACATGGTGAGCCTGTTGCCGGACTCAGATTCACATTTACCTTAAAATAAAAAGGATGAATATTGCATTGATTGGTTATGGAAAAATGGGCAAAGCAATTGAACAAATAGCAATTGCTACAGGGCATACCATAAGTGTAAAAATTGATGCCACAAGTGATTTATATAAACAAAAGGATGAATTACAACGATCAGACGTTGCAATAGAATTTACACAGCCTGAAAGTGCATACCAAAATATCCTTACATGTTTTGATTTAGATATCCCTGTAGTTTGCGGTACTACCGGCTGGCTAGAGAAGATGCCGCTGGTAAAGAAAATTTGTCTGGACAAAAACAAAAGTTTCTTCTATGCATCAAACTATAGTATTGGAGTTAATATTTTTTTTGAGGTCAATAAACTTCTTGCAGAAATTATGAATAAGCATTCAAGCTATGACCGGATTCTTCTGGAGGAGAATCATCACCTGATGAAATTGGATGCTCCCAGTGGTACCGCAATAACCATAGCTGAGCAAATGCTAAGTCGTATCGATAGACTAAAATCATGGACTGCTTTTGATGCTGCTGATCGTGAGGACAACCATAGAAAGCAAAACCCGGCAGATCTTCCCATTTATTCAGTAAGAGAAGCCGATGTTCCGGGAACACATTGCGTCAAATATTTGTCTGCAGAAGACGAAATTGAGATCATCCACAAGGCGCATAATAGAACAGGTTTCGCAAAAGGAGCATTGACTGTCGCACTATGGCTTGTCGGTAAAAAGGGATTTTATGGAATGGAGGATTTATTAAGTTTGTAGTGTGGAAAATTAACTCATCATTAACCAATTAAAGCAGAAGAACCGCGTAACTTCGTAATCTGTTTTTAAATAATCGAAAAGGAATTAATATGGCTAAGTTCAGAATTAACTGGGATTTTATTAAGGACATCATCTTTGGAATATTCACATTGGGTGTCTGGTTCCTTCTCAAAACAAAACCGGGCCAAAGAAAATCTGCAACACGGGAATGGATCGATGCAATCATCTTTGCAGTTATAGCCGCAACAATCATCAGAACATTTTTTATTGAGGCATACACAATCCCAACTCCATCCATGGAAAAATCCTTGCTGGTAGGAGATTTTTTATTCGTATCTAAAATATCATACGGAGCTCGAATACCAAATACTCCCCTTTCATTTCCTTTTGCTCATCATACCCTCCCTGTAGTCGGCGGGAAATCGTATCTTGAATGGATAAAGATTGGTTATCACAGGCTACCCGGTTTTGGTGATGTAAAAAAAGGAGATTGTGTGGTATTCAACTGGCCTGCTGAAAATGAAGGCAGACCTGTTGACAAGAAAGAAAATTACATCAAGCGTTGTGTCGGCGTTGCAGGTGATACTCTGGAAGTAAGACAGCATGAAGTGTACATTGATGGCAAACAATTACCTTCTCCTGTAAATTCTCAGAGCTCATACCATGTCGTTACAGATGGAACAGGTTTCAGTGAACAAGCTATTCAACGCATTGGTCTTACTGATGGACAAATGATCTCTCCAATTGAATTCAATTTTAATTTAACCAAAGAAGCTGCGAATGATTTGAAATCTTTTGGAAATGTAAAGTCTGTAGAAGAAATTAGCATTCCTCCAGGCGCCTATCAGGACTTTATTTTTCCATTTAGTCAGAAGTACAATTGGAACGTCGATAATTTCGGACCAATATGGATACCTAAAAAAGGCGAAACGATAAAGATCAACAGTGAGAACATTGCCATGTACCGAAAGATCATTGGTGAATATGAACACAATAATTTAGAAGAAAGAGAGGGGAAAATTCTTGTTAACGGTAAAGAGACAGACAGCTACACTTTTAAAATGAATTACTATTTTATGATGGGTGACAATCGCCACAATTCTGCTGACTCGCGGTTCTGGGGATTTGTTCCCGAAGATCATGTAGTTGGGAAAGCTGTATTTATCTGGATGAGTTGGGATACGAATGGTTCATTCCTGAAAAAGATTCGCTGGGGACGTTTGTTCAACCTTGTTAAAAACAAGTAAGTATTTTAGACGGGCAAGTTCTTTAGGAATTTGATGGTGTCAACGCCATCTGCGTAGTCTGCCAATCCGGGAAACTGTGTTTTACCAAAATCAACAACTACTGATTTCAGGACAGGATCAGATTTCAATTCTTCGGATGATGAAACGATACACTGTATTTTATCAAGACTTTCGGTTAAATGATTTTTCAGCTTAGATTTGTCTGAATAGTATTCATAATTGAGAACTGCTACCGGTGAAGAAAAGGCCTTGTTTTCCATCAGGATCAGAAATCCATTCTGCAAAAAAGGTACCTGCTTCAACAAGAGTAGGGCGTTATGATGTTCGAAATTATTCATGTATTTATTGTGTTGCATGACTTCACTCCTATCATAGATTGATTTGAAGAAATCATTAAAATTATATCCCTCCGGAACATACAATTTTGAGACATTTCTGCAGCCAAGTCCGTAGTATCTAAAAATATCTTCCCCTAATAAACTCAGGCAAGATGTCGAATCTGATTCATCCAGCACAGCAACACCATTTCTGTTTTTACGAATGATGTGTGGATATTTACCGAAATAGTATTCAAAATAACGAGATGAATTATTACTTCCTGTTGCAATTACAGCGTCGAAGTCTGACAATCGATCTGAAAACCGGATATAGCTTTTAAATTCAGGTTCATAGTTTATTAAAAGATCTGCTACATAGGGTAACAAAATCTGATCATCGGATGCATTTTTTGCGATGTACTGATTACCTGAGAGAAGTATTGATAGAAAATCATGAAAACCTACAAGAGGAATATTTCCTGCATTAATAACAGCCACCCGTTTAATCAAATTGTCAGGACTTTCAGATATTTTGTAAGGCTTCAGCCACGCCGAGAGAGTTCCTTCATTTAACAGCATACCCCAATTTCTAAATGCAAAAACAATATTCGCTTTACTGAACCAGGGATTCATTATGGTGCATTGCCTCTGGAGACTAAACAGTTCTTTATGCTCATCTGAGGCTTCAGCTTCCGGGCTTTCGAGAACATCGGCGATGACCAGAAAGGCTGATCCAAGTCGGGAAAAGGATGAAATTCTTTTTTCTAGGCTTAACGACATCAGAAAACGGTGTTTTTCAGAGACATAGCAAATCCGGCGATTTGCAAATAAGATGCCCTGTATTTTGATATGAATTTTTTCTAATTAATTTTGTTCCGAAATTAAACCTCAAAAGTAGAAAGGAAAACCTTATGGCTATTAAGATAACTGAAGAATGTATCAATTGCGGTGCTTGCGAACCGGAATGTCCAAATAATGCAATTTATGAAGGCGGTGCTGAATGGAGATTTTCTGATGGAACGACCATCAAAGGTTCATTCAAGACGATGAAAGGTACTGAAGTGGATGCAGATGCCGCACAGACTCCCGTGTCTATGGATATTTACTACATAGTAACAGACAAGTGTACTGAATGTGTTGGATTCCACGATGAGCCACAATGCGCTTCAGTTTGTCCCGTTGATTGTTGTGTAGATGATCCTGACTTCAGAGAATCAAAAGAAGATCTGCTTGCAAAAAAAGATCGTATGCACGCTGCTTGATTATAAACTCAGAAAATATAATCTACCGCAACCCGTTAACGTGTTGCGGTTTTTTATTTTTATACCAATGATTCAGTCCAAAACCTATAAATCGACCGGTAAAATATTTTCGTATTTGAAAATTGTCTTGTTGGTATTAATATATTTCATTTCATTCCTAGTCAGCAGGGCACAGCAGGTTAATCAAACGGATTCCGGATTAGTTTCCTATAGTGATTCACTAATTCAAATTATTCAAAAAGATCCGAGTGACTCCAACAGGATCGAAGCAAATAAAGTTTTTAGCGGAAATTTATTCAACGCACTGCAAAAACCTGAATCCTTCACTCAAAATTTCGATTCACTCAAAAACGTTTCTGTGAAGAAGAGCAATGATGACAAGCTGAAAATCTACACATGGACTTTAGCAAAATCAGATGCTTCGAATTATTCTTTTCATGGTTTCCTTCAATTCAAAACAATGAAAGGGGAACTTAAAATTTATCCGCTATGTGACTCTACAAGCTATATTCTTAAACCGGAATCTGAACGTCTTAAAACTGACAGATGGTATGGCTGTATTTATTATGAAATCATTCCTGTAAAGCGATCAGGTAAAACTTATTACACTTTGCTTGGCTGGAAAGCAATGAATGAAAAAACATCGCAAAAACTGATTGATGTATTGTACTTTGATAAAGACACACCTAAGTTTGGATATCCTCTTTTCAAAGCCGAGAATGTTTTTCGGAACAGAATGATCTATTCATTTATGGCCAGACTGAGTATGGTCCTGCGGTATGAATCAAGGAAAAAACTAATTGTTCTTGATCACCTAAGCGCTTCAACAGACCCTAAAAGCAATTTTGAGAGCGGACCTGACGGTACCTATGATGCATTTAAATTCAGGTCAGGCCGTTGGACATTGATGAAGGATATTGATATCCGGTCTACCTGGAAACCAAAAAAGAATGTACCAAAACCATTCGGAGAAGATAATCCTGAAAAATGATCTTATTGCTCTGATTCTATGCTCATAATACTGAATGCTATTCGCTATTAATAAAGGTCTTTTGTACCTTTGCTTCCCGGAAATAAAAATTTATGGAACTTAAAAAACTCTTCATACCGGGCCCTACACAAGTACATCCTGATGTTTTGGCTAAAATGGGCAGCGGAATGATTGGTCATCGCAGTAAAGACGCCAGTATTTTACAAAAAAGTATCAGCAAGAAATTAATGGAGCTGATGTACACTTCCAATAAAATTTTGCTGAGTACCTCATCAGGGACCGGGTTAATGGAAGGCGCAATCCGAAGTACAACTCAAAAAAAAGCTATCGTATTTTCTGTTGGAGCCTTTGGTAAACGCTGGTGGGAATTGGCTAGACTTAATGGTATAGAAGCCGACATTCATGAAGAGATCCCGGGTCAGCCCACGATGCCTGAAACAGTAGACAAATATTTAAAGACAGGAAAGTATGACACCATAGCCATTACTCATAATGAGACCTCTGTTGGCATTACGAATCCTATAGAAGCCATAGCCACAGTCATCGCAAAGTACCCTGATGTAGTTTGGATGGTGGATGCAGTGAGTTCACTGGGAGGAATAAAACTCGAAGTAGATCGGCTAGGTATTGACATTTGCATCAGCTCATCTCAGAAAGCACTGGCATTACCACCGGGAATGTCACTTGCATCAGTATCACAAAAAGCTGAAGATCGTTTTAGTGCCGTTGGTGAGCGAGGGTATTATTTGGATCTGAAGACCATGATCCGTTTCATAGACCAAAAAGATCATCAATATCATTGTACACCTTCCCTCTCGCATATGTTTGCCCTCGATTTTCAATTGGATAGAATATTGAAAGAAGGATTGGAGAATAGATTTATTCGCCACATCGAAACAGCTGAATATACGATCAACTGGGCGAACCATTTTTTTAAAACTTTCCCAATGCCGGGTTTTGAATCGATGACGGTTACCTGCATTGAAAATAACCGCAACATAAATATCTCTCAATTAAATAACAGTCTTGCCGAAAAAGGTATGCTCATTTCAAATGGTTACGGCGATCTGAAAGACAAAACTTTCAGGATTGCCCACATGGGTGAACTAACTATAGAAGACATGATCGAAGTTACAGGAGCAATTGAAGAAATTCTTAAATTAAATTAATCAACAGAAAAAAGATTGTATTATGGCAATTATAAAAGCATTTAAAGGTATTCGTCCGAAGAAAGAACTAGTGAATCAGATAGCGTCCAAACCTTATGATGTCTTGAATGATATCGAAGCAAAGAAAGAAGCTGAAGGAAACCCCTACTCCTTTTATCATATCATCAAACCGGAAATAGATTTTCCGGAAGATTTTGATCATTATGCACCGGAGATTTATCTTAAGGGCAAAGAGAACTTTAATAAACTCAGATCCGAAGGAGTTTTTTTTCAGGATGATAAGGATTGCCTTTATATCTATGCTCAAACCATGAATGGTCGCAAACAGTATGGAATAGTTGCTGCTGCTGCCATCGAAGATTATTTCAATGACGTCATTAAAAAACATGAGCTAACCCGTCCCGATAAAGAAGAAGACCGTAAGAAACACGTTAGAGTGAGCATGTTGAATTATGAACCGGTATTCTTCGCATATCCCAAAGTACCCGCCCTTGATAAAATTGTTCAGGATGTGGTCAAAGGGACACCGGAATATGACTTTGTTGCTGATGAAGGCATAGGTCATACCTTTTGGGTGATTCGTGATGACAATACGATTAAAAATATTATCAAAGAATTTCAAGCTATCAATACTTATGTTGCTGACGGGCATCACCGAACAGCTGCTGCAGCCTTAGTGGGAAAAGATCTTCGTAGTGAAAACAAATCACATACCGGCAATGAAGCATACAATTATTTTCTCGCTGTTCATTTTCCGGATGATCAGCTGGCTATCATGGATTACAATCGTGTGGTGAAAGATTTGAACGGATTGACCGCTGATGAATTTTTAAAACGACTGGGAAAAGAATTTAAGGTAGAAAAAGCAGGCAAAGATCAGGTGAAGCCGGCAAAGTTGCATGACTTTGGCATGTACCTTGAAGGCAACTGGTATAAACTCACAGCCATGAATGGAACCTACAACGACTCGGATCCGATTCTAGGCTTAGATGTGACGGTTCTTTCCAAACATATTTTAGAACCAATTCTTAACATCAAAGATTTGCGAACAGACAAAAGAATTGAGTTTGTCGGAGGACTTAGAGGTTTGGGAGAACTGGAAAGGAGAGTAAACTCCGGGGAGATGAAAGTGGCATTTTCGCTTTATCCTGTCAGCATGAAACAACTCATTGACATAGCAGATACCGGTCAGATCATGCCTCCAAAAACAACCTGGTTTGAACCTAAACTTAGGAGTGGATTGATTTTACACTCTTTGGAGAGTTGAGAATATTATGTTCAGCTTGCTTCAATGGAACATTTATTTCAAAAGTGAAATAATTTTTTCATCATAAGGCTCTGTCTTTGCAGGAAAAAAAGCAATCAGAGATCCACGTTCATCCACGATGTATTTGCAAAAATTCCAGGAAGGTTCTTGTTCGTTCCAACCATTTTTTGACTTATCCGTTAGCCAGGAATATAAGGGAGATTGATCTTCACCTTTAACGTCAATTTTTTCAAAGAGTGGAAACTGAACTGAAAAATTCTTTTCACAAAACTCCAATATCTCACTTTCTGTACCCGGTTCCTGTCCGCCAAACTGATTGCATGGAAAGCCCAGAACGACAAGTTTTCCGGCATATTCATCATGCAATTTTTGTAAGTCTTTGTATTGACGCGTATAGCCACATTTACTGGCTACGTTCACAATCATAAGCTTCTTGCCCTTATAGGCAGACAAGTCGGTAGAATTGCCATTTATGTCTTTAACAGGTATATTATAAATGGAAGAGTTTGAAGTTGAAGGGGAAAGTGTCATAGGCCTTTCAGCCGGTCTGGAACAGGCACCAAGAATTGCAGCCAGGGATATACCCAGGTATTTCAGGATTTTTTTCATTCGCTTAGTCTCTTTAAAACAGAATTATTGTTCAACACAGGAACAGGGACAAAGTTCAGATTATTCAGCATTTTATCCTAGAATATACTGAAAGACATATTAACGGAAATGTTGAATAAGTACCTCAGAATTGAATAATGATGCTTTGACAATCCAATTCCTACAATTATTTTGCACTGTGCAAATTCATGAAGATAATTACAGGAAGATCCTCGCCGAGATCAAGAGTTATAATGCAGAATTAGTGGCTGTGAGTAAGTTGCAAACCGTTTCGGCAATTAAGGAATTATACGACTTGGGCCACAGAAATTTTGGAGAGAATTATGTACAAGAATGTCTTGATAAATATTCGAAGCTCCCTGATGACATCAACTGGCATTTTATCGGACATCTTCAAAGTAAAAAAGTAAAGCAAATTATTCCTTTTATATCAATGATACATGGAGTAGATAGTTTGAAGTTGCTCAAAGAGATCAACAAGTACTCTTCAAAAGAGAACAAGCGACAGCCCGTTTTGATTCAGATTCATATCGCCCGTGAAGATACCAAGTTTGGCTTCTCCTATAAAGAAGTGCGCGAGCTATTTTCCTCTTCAGAAATTATAAGTCTGGGAAATATTGAACTCAATGGATTTATGGCCATGGCGTCCTTTACTGACAATGTGGAACAAATTCGAAGAGAATTCAAAGGGCTGAGAACATTTTATGATGAAGTCAAACGAGAATATCCTCACATTGGAGCAGGTATGAAATACCTTAGTATGGGTATGACTTCAGACTATAAAATTGCCCTTGAAGAGGGAAGTAATCTTATCAGAATTGGCTCTGCAATCTTTGGCGAAAGGAAGAATTCACCCTCATGAACTTTATAGGAATAAATTTTGCCTTACTCGCGACCCTTTCCTGGTCATTATGCATTTTCCCATTCACACAAGCGGCCAGAAGACTAGGCTCCGTTCCATTGAATCATTTTCGCTTAGTGCTGGCCGTATTGATACTTGGAACAGGTTCATTATTTTATAGAACCGGAGATTTTGTCCAACTCTTCAGCAGTGATTATCTGGGTGCATGGCTATGGTTAGGACTGTCCGGGATAATCGGCCTTAGTCTTGGAGATCATTTTGGATTTTCAATGTATGCGATACTTGGCCCAAGGGTTGGGAGCGTACTTACAACCTTTGCTCCCGCTTCAACACTTATAATAAGTTATTTCCTTATACATGAAGAATTATCCTGGATAGGAATTGTCGGAATGTTCGTTACGATCGTTGGAGTTATCTGGATCAGTTTGAGCAGGGGTGAAAGACAACAGATCCCGGACCATGGACATGGCAGTATCCGAAAGGGAGTTATTTACGGATTACTTGCAGCAATTTGCCAGGGTGCAGGATTAGTACTAGCCAAAAGAGGCATGCTTTCAGAACATTCACTTCATCCTGATGTTAACCCGGTACATGCGACATTTATACGGTTACTTATTGGAACCTTATCTCTGTTTTTATTTTCATTGTTAAGCGGGAAGCTAAAAATCATTCTCAGGCCTGTATTTCAAAATAAAGATAATGGAATACGCTTTGCGGTCGCAGGAACTTTATTTGGTCCTGTTATCGGCGTAACACTATCATTATTCACTGTAACATTTATTAAAGCATCAGTAGCTCAAACAATATTTTCACTCGTACCGGTTTTTGCTCTGATGCTCTCCTATTTTTTGCTCAAAGAAAAATTCAGCCTCCGGTCATTCATTGGCGTAGTCGTAGCAATTGCAGGCGTGATCATCCTGATTTGGAGAGAACAATTGAAAAATTTACTTTAGAGCTTCCATAAACTTAAATGAACGAAACTAATCCAAAAGCAAAATTAGTACCTGCCCTTCTTAGCTTCATCCTACCCTTTGCACTGTTCTATCTGACAAGTGCAAATACCCTGATGTTTGATGACTCTGCAGAATTCGCAACGGTGGTAAGTCTGGGAAGCATTGCGCATCCGCCCGGAACTCCGGCTTATATCATGAGTGCAATGCTATGGGAAAATATCAGCTCACTCATGGGAGCACCTACAATAATATCCCTCACCCTTTTCTCCGGATTCTGTGTTTCACTTGCTTCCCTTCTCCTCTTTTTTACATTTTATAAAATCCTAATCCTATCTAATTCTGACCCGAAAACTTATTCTCAAAATAACTGGATTGCCTTGTTCACAGCCATAGGCTTTGCAGTTGCTCCAACTACATGGGCATGGGCTAATAATATTGAAGTGTATGCTTTCCAGTGTATGACAATGGCATTGACGCTCTTTGCACTTGTAAATTACAACTCATCGGGAAAATACAAATTTCTTATCCTTGGCGGCTTTGGAATTGCCTTAGCTTTGAGCAATCATCATGTGACGATGATATTTTTTCTCCCTTTCGTGCCATTCTTCTTTCTTCCACATATCCTTACTGGTACGGCTATCGAAAACCCGTCCAAGAAAAAAAATAAACAACAAAAAAAATCAATATTCATTGAGTATCTGAGCGTGCTTCAGAATCCTAAGTTCTGGACACTAGCCGGCGTTGCTGCGGTGATTACGTTCGCATTCTATACCTGGTTATATATTCGTGCGCAAAACGAATATTTATTCATGTTCAGCAAACCTGACACCATTGAAAATTTAATTTTTCATCTGCGTGGTGGAGCATATACCAAGAATCTGACAGACACATCTAAAGAGATTATTTCTGCCAGAGTTCCTTTTTTCTTAAAACTCAGTCTTTATCAAATTGGAGTCTTCATCCCTTTTTTGGTGCTAGGAATTGTCACTCTTATAAACACGAAAAGAAAAGCGCTTTTATTTATAATCCTAACTTATTTCTTATTTCTGTTCTTCTATCAGGTCAATAATAATCAGTGGGCAAGTACGGATGCTTATATGTTATTACCTTTTATGATATTGATGCTTTCCGTCATGTTCGGCATCCAAAAGTATTTCCGGAAGTGGAAACTTTTATACATCCTTCCTCTGTTAATTATTGGATCTGTAATCATTAATTACCCCACACACAATAGAAAATCCTATCCTGTCGGTACGGAATTGATGCAACTTCTTGACAAATCCTGTCCGCAAAACAGTGTAGTCCTTATTTCGGACTGGACAACGGTAATGCTCTATAACTACTATCGGCTAGTCGAAAATTTCAGGCCTGACCTTATCGTTATAAATTATGATATAAAATTTACACACTACAGGATACTTCCTTTGCAATACCCGGAGTTTTATAAAGAGATTGCAATGGAGTATGATGCATTCATCGAAGAGCTCCGCTTAGAACATCCATATCAGGTAATCACGACCGGTTGCGACCTTAGTACAGTTGAACTGATGAACTCATTCAAACGGCTTATCGCCAAAATTGAAAATGTGGCAAAAGTGGAAAACAGAGCTTTCATGACTGATCCAAGAGCTCATGTGTTTTATATGCGTGAAAAGATCTATAACCCGAACAGGTATGTATCCGGAAGCTATATGTCGACGATCCCCGGGGACTCAAGCAGCGCTGAATATTTTTTAAACATGGATTTTAAGTTCCTTAGATCTCCCCTATTATTTGAAGATGCAGGAGCTCTTGATAAGCTTGTGGATTTTCAGGCAATGCTCGATCAGCATATTGCATTTTACAATGCCAATAATGACATAAATAGAAAAAGGAGAGCAGAAAATACCCATACAAGGATCATGAAACTCCAACGTGAAATGAAGAAAAGCATGTCATTCGCATACAAAATCAAATAACACCAGACCTATTTTTTTCCATTAAATAGGAAAGCCTCAATTGCCAGTGCGTAAGAATGTAAACCGAATCCGGTGATCACCCCCGCGCAATTTTTAGCTAAAAGAGAATTATGTCTGTATTCTTCACGTGCATGAATATTAGAAATATGCACTTCTATCACCGGAACATTAATTGCTGCAATTGCATCTGATATTGATACAGAAGTGTGGGTATAACCACCGGCATTAAGTATGATCCCTTCATGATTCTTCATGGCGGAATGAAGTCTGTTGATGATCTCACCTTCCACATTTGACTGAAAGTAATCAATTTCAACACCTGAAAACCTCTTTCTGAGTGACTCCAAATAGGTATCAAAAGAACCCTCTCCGTAAATCGAAGGCTCTCTTTGACCCAATAGATTTAAATTGGGACCGTTCAAGATTAATAGCTTCATATTTGACCGATAAATCCTTCTATTGAGACAAAACTACTCACAATTATTCAATTCTAAATGTGGAAAAGTTTTATGGCGGGAGGTCAATAGGGATGAGGAATTTGACACTTTTGATACCTTGCCGATATAGCATCTATGTCTTGGAAATCATACATAAGCGGATACAAGTCTTACCTGAAATTGGAAAGATCCCTTTCGGATAATTCCGTTCAGGCTTATCTGCATGACATTGCTTTACTTGACAGGTTTTTAACTTTCAAAGCCCTGAAAGTCAGTCCTGCCGAAATCAAACTGCAAGACCTGCAATTCTTCATCCAATGGATCAATGAGATCGGATTAGGCGCAAGAAGTCAGGCACGTATCATCAGTGGAATAAAAGGATTCTTCAAATATTGCCTTCTCGAGAACATCATAAGTAATGACCCGGCACAACTTCTTGAAACACCAAGATTAGGAAGGCAATTACCCGACACATTAAGTATCGAAGATATCAATCATCTCATTGAAGCAATAGACCAAAGTAAACCGGAAGGAACCCGAAACAAGGCCATCCTCGAAACACTATATAGCTGCGGCTTACGAGTGAGTGAGCTGGTAAATTTAAAATTAAGTAACCTTCACACCGAAATCGGTTTTGTTAAGGTAACAGGGAAAGGCGATAAAGAACGGCTGGTTCCAATGGGGAGTGTTGCCATCAAATACATCAAAATCTACCTAAAAGAAATTCGGAATCACCAAAGAATACAATCAGGTGCTGAAGATGTTGTGTTCCTCAACAAAAGAGGAAATCGGCTCAGTCGTGTAATGATATTTACAATTATTAAACAACTATCGCAAAAGATAAATCTAAAGAAATCTATAAGTCCACATACATTCAGGCATTCATTTGCAACACATCTCATCGAAGGCGGAGCAGATCTTAGGGCAGTGCAAGAGATGCTTGGACACGAGTCAATCACCACAACTGAGATATACACACACCTTGATAGAGATTACTTAAGACAATCGATTATTCAACATCATCCACGAGCATGATTTTTTTTAAAGGCATAAGTGATTTGTTTGGCAAGACTTCGGTAAATAACGAAGTGATCAAGATAATTATCAGATCAAATACCATTTTTGTATTCATATTATCACTCTTACTAACCGTAGATATGCATGCATTAGAAGCGGAAACTTTAAAAGATAAATTTTATACCGGAGACACCATACAATTTGCAAATTTCGAATGGGTAATAAAAGACTCAAAAGAAAGATTGACCGGTCCCGGAAAAAACTATTTTTCTAATGCAGACAGTAACGTATGGGTTGATAGCCTTGGAAAATTGCATTTAAGAATCATCCAACGAAATGAAAAATGGTATTGCTCTGAAGTAAGACTTACAAAAAGTCTTGGATATGGCAAATACATTTTTCACCTTGACCCATTGCCCCAGGCATTGGATAAAGATATGGTGATAGGTCTATTCATGTACGACCACCTGGACACAAGCAATGCTCATAAGGAAATTGACATAGAATTTTCTAAATGGGGAAAGGAAAAAAATGAAAATTCTCAATATGTAATTCAACCATACGAAGATCAACCACACAGATTTCAGACTGATCTGAATCTCCCTTCAAAGCATATAATTGAAGTTCGTAAACGCAAATTTAGCTTTTCATCCTATTATACCGGTGATACTCTTCCTGACAGTTTACGAAAAGCAATCCAAAAATGGACCTATAAACCTGAAAGTGTTTATCGCACCGGTGACGAAAAGGTAAGCATCAATACTTGGCTGTATAAAGCTACAGAAACTGCAAGCTTAAAAACAGTAGAGGTTGTTATTTCAAGTTTTGAATTCATCCCATTTAAGTTCGAAAAACACAAACCTGCAATCCCAAAGATTCGAATCTTCAAGAAATCAAAGGACAAGTCCTGATTGCAGGACTGTAATTTTTATTGTCTAACAATTTGACCGTAGCCTTCTTCCTCATTAAAAACATATATTTATAATTTACAGACTCGAATTCAACATCTTGAAAATTATAGTTCTGAGTCTTTTTTAACATTGTTTCCCGATACGACCCGCACCTGCAGAAATCCTATATCTTTGACATCAAATTAATGACCTCATGAGTGATATTGAATTTAATAAGAATGAAGATACCATGCGTCAGCTGGTTGATAGGCTTAAACACAAGCAAAAAATTGTCTCTGCAGGTGGTGGTGAAAAAAATTCTAAAAAACAACACGATCAAGGTAAAATGCTTGCCAGAGAAAGAGTGCAATATCTTATTGATAAAAAATCTCCATTTATAGAAATTGGTGAGTTCGCAGCGGAAGGAATGTATGGTGAATATGGCGGTTGTCCGGCCGCAGGAGTTGTCGTTGGTATTGGATATGTTTCAGGTCGGCAGTGTGTGATCGTAGCAAATGATGCAACTGTTAAAGCCGGAGCATGGTTTCCCATGAGTGGAAAGAAAAACCTGCGAGCTCAGGAAATTGCACTTGAAAATAGATTGCCAATTATTTACCTCGTAGACAGTGCAGGAGTATTTCTTCCTATGCAAGATGAGATATTTCCCGACAAAGAACACTTCGGAAGAATTTTTCGAAACAACGCGATCATGTCTTCGATGGGAATCATCCAGGTAGCAGCCATCATGGGAAGTTGCGTTGCCGGAGGTGCGTATCTGCCAATCATGAGCGATGAGGCGATGATAGTAGATAAAACCGGAAGTATCTTTCTGGCAGGATCGTACCTGGTGAAAGCTGCCATAGGTGAAGATATCGACAATGAAACTTTAGGCGGAGCGACCACGCAATGTGAGATCTCCGGTGTCACTGATAATAAATTCGAAAACGATAAAGCAGCTCTGGATCATATTAAAAATATTTTCAGTAAGCTTGGCGAATTTGAAAAGGCAGGATTTAACAGAGCGAAACCCGCTGCACCTGTTAAAAATCCAAAAGATATATACGGCATAATACCTACTGATGCAGGAAAACAATATGATATGCATGAGGTGATTTACCGACTCGTCGACAAAGGTGAATTCGAAGAGTACAAAGATAAATTCGGGCAAAGTATAATTTGCGGTACCGCAAGAATCGATGGATGGGCTGTCGGTATTGTTGCAAATCAGAGAAAGGTAGTAAAGACGAAAAAAGGTGAGATGCGTTTTGGAGGTGTCATCTATTCTGATTCAGCTGACAAGGCTTCACGTTTTATAATGAACTGTAATCAGAGAAGAATCCCTCTTGTCTTTCTTCAGGATGTTACCGGGTTTATGGTAGGTTCCAGAAGTGAGCATGGTGGAATTATCAAAGATGGTGCTAAGATGGTAAATGCGATGAGTAATTCAATAGTTCCTAAGTTTACTATTGTGATCGGAAATTCATACGGTGCAGGTAATTATGCTATGTGCGGAAAAGCATACGACCCAAGACTGATCGTTGCCTGGCCTTCAGCACAAATCGGGGTAATGGGTGGTGCTCAAGCCGCAAAGACACTTTTACAAATTCAAGTCAGTGCCCTCAAAGCAAATGGTAAGGTGATAACACCGGAAGATGAAGAAGCATTGTTGACAAAGATCACTGAAAGCTATAATGAACAGATTAATCCATACTATGCGGCTGCCCGGCTGTGGGTTGATGCAATAATTGACCCACTTGATACCAGAAAATGGATTTCAATGGGTATAGAAGCTGCAGATCATGCTCCAATTACAAAAGCTTATAATGTTGGTATAATTCAAACTTGAAAATTCACTTCTCTGATCACATTTAAATATAAAAACAATTCACATGGCACTTATTGATAAAATAAATCTTGTAAAAGAATTTCATGAAGTATTCAAGCTGGAATATCATGAAAGTCCTCAGGCGGAAATATCAGAACGTATTGTTGATCTTCGCCACCGTTTGATGGCTGAAGAAAATGATGAATACCTGGAAGCCTGCAAGCAGGGAGACATTAGCTTAATAGCGGATGCATTAGGTGATAAAATGTATATTTTATTTGGTACCATCATTGCTCATGGATTACAACATAAGATCGAAGAAGTTTTTGATGAAATTCACCGAAGCAATATGAGTAAGTTGGATAAAAATAAACAACCTATTTATCGCGAAGACGGGAAAATTCTAAAAAGTGAATTATATTTTCTACCTGATATAAAACAGGTATTGGAGAAATGATATTATTTACGAATGCCCGTATCACGGTTAACAATTTGATCAAATCATGAAAAGTGCTTTGATAGAACATCCATTTTTTCATCCTTTGAAGGTCTCCATTAAACTGTAAGTATTCTCTGGTAAATTTTCAATTTACCCTGATAAATTTTAACTTTTTGAGCTTGTCAATCAAATCACGGGCTATAACTCTGTAAGATTTTTTCACTATTTGATAAACGAAGATCCCTAAAATGACTATACACATTTTAGGCATTGGCACTCAACCCTTGCCCTTCTTATCGTATGAGACTATGAAAAATTCCTTGAGGGTAAAGCAAAAAGTAGATTTTCGATTTATCATCGGGTCTATGTTTGTATTAAGTGTAGTATTTGGCATATTTTCCGTCGTATTACAAATGGGTCCGGTAGAAGACGCAAGTGCAAGTGCCGGCAATGAAAGCATTTCAAAAGGGTCATTCATTATTAACTTAGGAGTCAGTCCACAATCAAATTCCAATGCTTTAAAACCGTATGGGATGTTGTATGATCTCATTCATAACTATGATGTCGCGGTAAAATGGATCATCAACACATCTAAGTCGAAAGATGGAACAGACTTTACATACAATTCGGTAAATTATAAGACCGGCGCATTTATAATTCCCGTAGAATTCATCAACAGCACCATCTCCGGAAGAATAAGTTATTGGGAATCTCAGGGAATTGTCGGCACATACACTACTACGGATATTACTGTTCCGGTTTATACAACGCTCACTGCATTTCCTTTGGTGATGATCGATTCACTTTCATCAAATCAGGATATCATTGAAACATACTATCAAAACGCAGCAATACCATCTTCAGCATATTCTATAGGTACACCTGCAGGTCTTTCACAATGTTATGATGTTTGGACTAACCCGCACGGAGATCCTACCTGGGCTACCCATTATTATCTTTACGATTTCGTCACAATACAAAAATCCTGGATCTGGGCAGAATGTCATTCTGTGAGTATGATGGAATACTGTCAAGGCAGTGGAAAGCAGTTAAACTTTCTAACATCGTCCGGACTCAAATGCTATGGCTCCAACAAATGTGGGAGCAATCCGGAGAGTCATGCAAAACCGGCCAGCTCGCCCTTCACCTACTTCCATCCTACCGAACCTGTAATGCAGTTTCTGGGTAATGCACACGGTGCTTCATCCGGTGGCTCTGAACAATGGTTTCAACCGCTTTCTGCCGGACAGTGGAATTCGAATACACGAAGAGGTATAACTACCGGAACAGGAAGTTCTCCAAAAGAAGGAACAGTATTGGTATACGGACCGGCTTTTAATGATCTCTCAAACGGTTGGGTGATGTATCAGGGAGGGCACGATCTTAACTCGGGTGGAACTGCTTCAGAAAGAATAGCCTCTCAAAGGGCATACTTTAACTTCATACTTCTTGCGGGTACCACAAAAAAAATATCTGTCACTGCCACCCTACCATCAAATCTGAATGTCGGACAAAGTGGAACGGTAAGTTCGAATGCTACTTCAGGAACACCGCCGTATACGTATCAATGGACCAGTTCACTTGGTGGTAATTTTTTAAATTCAAGCGATTCAAATACTACATATACTGCCCCGGTTGTAACCAACGACACACTGGATATAGTTAAAATAAAAGTGACGGATCAATGTGGACGAGTGAACTTTTACTATCAGACAATTAATATTAATTCCAGTCCTTTGCCGGTCGAACTTCTGAGTTTCAATGCTGCAAGAAAAGAAGACGTGGTACTGCTTAACTGGTCAACGGCATCAGAACTTAACAATGATTACTTTAGTATTGAGCGTTCCCTGAACGGCGAGTCATGGTCACTTATCGGAAAAGTCAAAGGACAGGGTAACTCCACAATGAAACTGGATTATACATTTCAGGATAGAGAGCCATCAGAAAATACTACATACTACAGGCTATCCCAAACCGACTATGATGGAAAATCTGAAGGATTCAAAACGGTTAAAGTCGGACCATCTGAAATAACAAATCAAAAAGCGAATCTATTAAGGATCAGCCCTAATCCATTTGCCGAATCATTCAATTTTGAAATAAGTTCAAACACAAATGAAAGCGCCGAGCTAAGTCTATTCAGCAGCGATGGATCTTTGATTCTCAGAAAAACTTACTCCATTCGTAAAGGTAATAATCGTCTGATCTATTCAGACAATATGTCAATAGAGGATGGCGTTTACTATATGGCTCTCAAGACCCAAAGTGGTAAACTACTTTCCACAAAAATTATCAAGCGACAAAGCTAAACCAGGCATTCCTACAGAATCGCGCAAGCACGATCCATGGTCGTGCTTTTTTTGTGCTTAATAATCACGGATTGCATAGCCAAAACAAGATCAAAATTACCTACCTTTGCGGCTTCAATTCTGTATATTCAATAGCATATATGATCAAGATCACCTTTCCCGATAAAAATGTGCGGGAATACCCAAAAGGCACGACAGCCCTTGAAATAGCAAAAAGCATAAGTGAAGGCTTAGCCCGAAATGTGTACGCTGCAAAAGTCAATGGTCAGGTGTGGGATTCTACAAGAGCCATCGAAGAAGATAGTTCATTACAATTACTTACATGGGATGATAGTGAAGGAAAATCTACCATGTGGCACTCCTCTGCCCACCTGATGGCAGAAGCTCTGGAAAGCTTATATCCGGGTGTAAAATTTGGTATCGGACCTCCGGTTGACAATGGATTCTATTATGATATTGATCTTGGAGGTCAAAGCATTTCTTCAGATGATTTTAAAAAGATTGAAGACAAAATGCTCGAATTGGCAAAGCAGTCCAATACTTATGTTAGGAAAGAAGTAAGCAAAGCTGATGCTATTAAATTCTTCACCGAAAAAGGCGACGAATATAAACTTGATCTCATAAATGAACTCGAAGATGGAACAATAACATTTTATCAGCAGGGAAATTTCACAGACCTGTGCCGGGGACCACACCTTCCAAATACCAGCCTGATAAAAGCTGTTAAGCTTACAAACATTGCAGGTGCCTACTGGAGGGGCGATGAAAAAAACAAGCAACTCACCCGTGTCTATGGTATCACTTTTCCAAAGAAAAGCTTGCTCGATGAGTACATGGTCATGCTGGAGGAAGCAAAAAAACGTGACCACAGGAAGATTGGTAAAGAGATGGAAATTTTCACCTTCGATGATGATGTTGGTCCTGGGCTTGCCTTATGGCTGCCAAACGGAGGCGTTATGATAGAGCAATTAGAAAAGCTTGCGAAAGACACAGAACGCAAAGGTGGGTATCAAAGGGTAAGAACGCCACACATCGCTAAAGAGTCAATGTATTTGACAAGCGGGCATCTTCCTTATTACGAGGACAGCATGTATCCCCCAATGATACTTGAGGGTGAAAAATATTATTTGAAGGCGATGAACTGTCCTCATCACCATAAAATTTACAAAGAACTTAACCCAAGTTACAAAGACCTGCCGATACGTCTGGCAGAATATGGCACTTGCTATCGCTATGAGCAAAGTGGAGAACTATTTGGTTTGATGCGTGTCCGATCTCTGCAGATGAATGATGCGCACATCTATTGCACAAAAGAACAGTTTGCCGATGAGTTCAGAGCCGTGAATGAAATGTATCTGAAGTATTTCAAAATATTCAATATTGATAAATACGTGATGAGATTTTCGACACATGCACCGACGAAACTGGGAAAGAAATATGTAGACGAACCCGAGTTATGGCTTGAAACAGAGGATATGGTTCGTAATGTTCTTATCGAATCAAAGATTCCTTATGTGGAAGTACCAGATGAAGGTGCTTTCTATGGTCCAAAAATTGATGTTCAGGTTTGGAGTGCAATTGGCAGGGAGTTTACTCTTGCAACGAATCAGGTAGATTTTGCCGTCCCTGCTCGTTTTGGTCTTACTTACAGGAATTCACAAAACCAATTGGAGACACCGATTTGTATTCATAGGGCGCCTTTGGGAACACATGAGCGATTCATTGGCTTCCTAATCGAGCATTTTGCAGGAAATTTCCCTATTTGGCTGGCTCCCAATCAAGTAAGCATACTCCCAATAAGTGAAAAATTCAACGATTACGCTAAAAAAGTTTTACAATCATTAATAAATTCCGATATTCGCGGACTTGTTGACTTACGTGACGAGAAGATAGGCAAGAAAATCAGAGATGCTGAGATCAAAAAGGTCCCTTACATGCTGATTATCGGGGAGAAAGAAAGCAATGAATCCAAGGTTTCTGTCCGTAAACACGGCGAAGGCGACTTGGGCTCTTTTACTCTTCCTGAATTTGCAAAGATTGTTGGAGATGAAATATATAATGCACTCAACCTAAAGTAATACTTAAACAATTATAAAAACACAGAATCACGCTTAAAAAGGAGGATCAAATAGCCACTCAAAGTAATAACCGACCACCAAGACCGATATTCAGCAGGTCACCCTTTCAGAGGGGTCGTGGTCCACTCAAAAGGGAAGCCGAACATCGTATAAATGAACTCATTCGAGCTACAGAAGTTCGATTAGTTGGCGACAATATCACTAGCGATGTCTATTCAAGGGAAGATGCCTTGAAGATGGCAAAAGAAATGGAGCTTGATCTTGTCGAGATCGTACCAACAGCAGAGCCTCCGGTTTGTCGAATTATAGAATACCAAAAGTTTCTATACGACAAGAAGAAGAAGGAAAAGGAGATGAAGGCGAAGCAGGGAAAGCAAGTGGTGAAAGAGATACGCTTCGGCCCTAATACAGATGATCATGATTTCAATTTCAAAGTAAAACATGCCATCACCTTTTTAGAAGAAGGAAATAAAGTAAAAGCATACGTTCATTTCAAAGGTCGTTCAATTGCATACAAAGAAAAGGGAGAGATAATCCTCCTGAAATTTGCTCAGGCCCTGGAAGAATACGGTAAAGTAGAATTAATGCCAAAGCTGGAAGGAAACAGGATGTTTTTACACCTTGCTCCCCTTCCTAACAAGAAAAAAAAATAAAGAGTATAAACAATTTAATATATCTATTAATGCCTAAAGTTAAAACCCATTCCGGTTCAAAGAAGCGCTTCAGCCTCACCGGCACTGGAAAGATTAAAAGAAAGCACGCCTACAAAAGTCACATTCTGACAAAGAAAGAGACGAAGCAAAAGCGAAACCTTACAGGTACAACTATTGTTTCTGATTCTGACTATAACAGAGTTGCCAAAATGTTGGTGATGAAGTAAAATGTTCATCTCATTTATTAACCTGACAAAGAGCTAAAGTTCTCCTGATATGGAGGCGCTCCAGTCGAAAACAATTTAAAATGCCACGTTCAGTCAATGCCGTTGCCTCAAGAGCACGGAGAAAAAAAATGTTGAAACTAGCCAAAGGAAATTTTGGATCTAGAGGAAATGTATTAACTGTTGCAAAGAACACAGTTGAAAAAGGTTTAGGATATGCATACCGTGATCGTCGTACAAAAAAGAGAAACTTTCGTTCTCTTTGGATTCAGCGTATCAATGCGGGAGCACGCGAACATGACATGAGTTATTCTGAATTAATGGGAAAGATACACGCGAAGAATCTAGGCCTGAACCGTAAAACGCTTGCTGATTTGGCAATGAACCATCCGCAAGCTTTCAAAGCAGTGATTGATTCAGTAAAATAAGAACTAAGCCATTAGTTTTTAGTTTTTGAATGACAGAGGGAACCCACCAGGTTCCCTTTTTTTTTGCAATGACTAGCAGATGATCTAAAAGCTTCCGAGACCTGATAATCGCTCCTTAGCAAGAGCATAGGTTGGAAAAATCGAAAGCGCACTACGATAGTCCTTTATGGCAGCATCTTTATCACCCGAGTATTCATAGGCAAGACCCCGATTGTAAAAAGCTTCAACATAATTCTGGTCTGCCTTCAATGCAGCACTGAATTGTTTAATAGCCTCCGGGTAATCCTTTTTATTCACTAGCGCAATAAATCCTAGATTATAATATGCGTCTGCGTAATTTGAATTCTTTGCAATTATAGCCTTATAGTCTTCCTCTGCCTTTTCAAGCAGGCCGGATTCCTGATAGTACAATCCTCTATTGTACAAAGCTTCTTCAGATGCAGGGCGGACTCTCAATGCATTGGTATAATATTGAAGAGCAAGGTCATTATCCTTGGCAGCATATAAAATTCCCAATTGTATATATGCATCGTAATTTTGCGGGTCCAACTCGGTTACGGTTGTGAAGCTTGATATTGCCCTGCTTGTGTCACCGGATTCTTTATACACAAAACCCTTTATAAAATAAGCTTTGGATCTTCGGCTATCAATTCTCAAAGCTTCATTCGCATACTCAATAGCTTTTGGATAAGCTTTCAGATACATATACAATTCACTCAATTTAAGATTGGCTTCAATATTTTCCGGATCAAGATTAAGACATTTTTCAAATGCTTTCACTGACTGCTGTATTTGCAAGCCTCGAAAACTCACATCAGCCAGCATCAGAAAGTAATCCGGGTTTGTGGAATCAAGGATTGTCGCCATAGAGAGGTCCTTAAATGCCTGTTGCAAAATATTCTTTTGTATGAAAATGAGAGCACGTTCGTAATAGGCCTTTGCATCATCAGGTGAATTGGCAATCATATTATTGAGAGCCTGAAGTTTATTCTCTGAATCCATCGTGTCAAGCGATTGCACTTTTTCAGATTCATCGGAATTAGGCTTATTAGTGCAGGATGACAAGGCTCCTGTGAGCAGGCAAAAAAGAATAAGGCTGCAGAAATGAGATCTCATTGTTTTGAAGGCATAAAAAAACCATCAAGAATACCCCGGAATTCGGAATATCTTGATGGTGCTAAATTACAAATTAAAATCAGACGGCCTTTGTTGCGTCTTCAATGGCCTGACGAATTTTGGCTTCCAATTCGTCCGCTAATTCAGGATTGTCGAGTAACAACTGCTTCACCGAGTCGCGGCCTTGTCCTAGTTTGGTTTCATTATAGCTAAACCATGATCCGGATTTTTTAATCACTCCTTTGTCTACACCGATGTCTACAATTTCACCCACTTTGGAGATTCCCTCACCATACATGATATCAAATTCTGCCAAGCGGAACGGAGGCGCTACCTTATTCTTCACGATCTTCACACGGGTTCTGTTACCTACGATAGAATCTCCATCTTTTATCTGACCTATTCTTCTAATGTCAAGTCGAACGGAAGAATAAAACTTTAAGGCATTACCTCCTGTTGTAGTTTCAGGATTTCCAAACATCACACCAATCTTCTCACGGAGCTGATTGATGAAAATACAACAGCAGCCTGTACGATTAATAGATGCTGTAAGCTTCCGCAAAGCCTGCGACATCAAACGCGCCTGCAAACCCATTTTACTGTCACCCATCTCCCCTTCGATTTCGCTTTTCGGAGTTAAGGCAGCAACAGAGTCGATCACAATAATATCGATCGCACCTGAACGAATAAGGTTCTCAGTAATTTCAAGTGCCTGTTCACCGTTATCAGGTTGAGAGATCAGTAAATTCTCCAGATCAACACCGAGCTTTTGAGCGTACATACTATCAAAAGCATGTTCTGCATCTATAAAAGCCGCTATGCCTCCATTTTTTTGCACGTTCGCAATTGCATGAATCGCCAATGTTGTTTTACCTGAAGATTCCGGACCATATATTTCAACGACACGGCCGACCGGAAGTCCACCTATACCCAGAGCGCTATCAAGCGAAATCGATCCGGTTGAAATTGAAGCAACCTGTTCTACAGCTTCACCTCCAAGTTTCATGATAGTTCCTTTTCCATAGGCCTTCTCAATTTTCTCGATCGTAAGTTCAAGAGCCTTCAGTTTCTCTTTCGCATTTTCTCTTTGTAATTCTTTTTCTTTTCCTTCTTTCTTTTCCTTTGGTTCTGCTGTTGCTGTTGCCATTTTTTTATTGGTTTTAGATTTTTAATTTACAATTATGTTATTCTCAATTCTATCTTTAATGACAATGAAAACTGATCCTGTCAAATATTCTTACACAAAGATACATCGGATGAACGCATGCTATTTACGTTGTGTGAATTAGTTTTCAATAACCGGATAAATTTATCAACAAATGGCGATTTTTTGCCAATTTTCAAACATATTAGATTATTAGCTAATCAAAACAAATGATTGCTATACAACCATTCACCTTCTTTTCAAATGTGTAAAAACTTTTATTTGGTTTTACATACGGGCAAAAATTTTTTAATAAAAAAACCCGCCTGCAAGAGGCGGGTCAAAAACCAATCATTGTCTGAAAAAGTATGTATTATTTATCGATGTTCTATTATCGGCAAATCATTTCTTATAACCTGATGGCAGGTGGCTCAGGAGCAGGTGGCGCTGTAACCTTTATACCTTTAGTATCGATCTTCACTCTGGTTTTTTTACCGTCCCTGATAATAACTCCATTGCTATCAATCGCAACTTGCTCTCCATCCGGCCCTGAAATGTGTACTCCACTATCATCTATTCGAATATGACTACCATCATCATCATAAAAGAAATTCCTTCTGCCGTCAATGGATGATTCTGTTCCGTCACAATCCACACAGCTTAACCCTTTTGAAGTCATCTTCCAGGTTCTACCGAGCATGTCTCTGTCATAAATGTTTTGGATGTTATCAATATCATAAATATAAGATGATAAGCTCTGATCCAGGAATACTTCTGCGCCAACAGGAACTTTTAGCAAGACCTGAACCTTTTGGGCTCTGTATTTATCAACCTTATCGATTGAAAAGAATCTTTGAAGACTGATGACTGAATCGCTTTGAATATATGTGTAATTTATCTTTGATGCGCTTTCAAGTGCAGCCTTTTTAGAATTTCCTCTGGCATAGAATATTTCAACTAATTCGAATGAGTCAGTTTGGCTTTTGACTATATCAATACTTACATTACTAGATATGAAATTTTCCTCCGTGACTTTAATATCGAAATCCGATTTCCAGTTCCTTCCGAATCCATAACCATAATCCTTTTCTTCATTATTAGTATGCACCATTTCAAGGACAACTTTATTGTTTTTTGGTTGAATCAGTTCCATACTATTTCGAACATTTTCTTTCTCCGAGAAATTATCAGCAACCCTTATACCAATAAAAAGACAGATCCCGAGGCCAATCAACCAAAGTCCCAATGCAGTGAGACCAACCGCCCGGCTTCCTTTACGAATGTTAAATAAAGTCCGTGCTCCAAGATAAGCCAGCATCAGAAATGGTATACTCACTAAGAGTAAGATCCCAATATAGGCGAAGGTGAACTGGGTTGAAGAATCAAAAATCAGTCTCCATATTTCCGGGTACTGGGTTCCGGGAACACCCAAGAAAGCAAACAATGACATTACAAGGCAAAAGACAACTACAAGACCTACAAATAGAAACACTATTGAGATTAATTTACCCAGGAACAGGAAAAAGAATTTGATCACTTCCCCAATAGCTTCGAAGATCCGACCCACTGCAGTACCCGCTTTTTTACCTCTTTCCTTTCCCGACTCAGCAGCTCTGCTTTTATCGTACTCGCGTTCTTCTTTGATATTCTTTTCGATATTCGAAATATTTACTTTCTCCCCTCTCATCTGTAACTTTTCTGCAGTTGTTTTAGCTTCAGGTAGGATGATCCATAGAAGTATGTACAGAAAAATTCCAGATCCCCAAGCTAGCAGAGGTATTACAAATAACAACCTCACCCATACTGTATCGATATCAAAATAATTGGCAATGCCGGAACATACTCCACCCAATAATTTATCATCCGGATTACGGAACATTCTTCTTTTTACTGTAAAGTGAGTGTCTGTTTCATGACCTTCTGCAGCTTGTTCATCCTCATCTCCGAATTGTTCCGGCTTACCCATTTGGGTTGTGACCTGATCAACATCCTCAAGAGTGATGACATGCTTGCTGTCTTTAATTTTCTCCTGAAACATTTCTGCAATACGCGATTCAATATCCTGCATGATTTCGTCGCGGCCTTCCGATTGGGTAAAATGACTCCGGATCGATTCAAGATATTTCTTGAATTTTTCGTATGCGTTTTCATCAATGTGGAATACTATTCCACCTATATTGACTGTTACTGTCTTATTCATGATAGCTGTTTTTTTGAGTGGTGAGGTGTACGGCTTGTACCAATTCATTCCAGGTTAGTCGCAATTCTTCCAGGAACTTGGTCCCTAGAGGAGTCAACGAGTAATATTTACGTGGTGGTCCTGATTTACTTTCTTCCCAACGATATTGAAGAAGACCTGCATTCTTAAGACGAGTCAGCAATGGATATAGTGTGCCTTCAACAACAATCAGTCTTGATTGCTTCATGCGCTCAATGATATCTGAAGGATATACTTCCTCATGCGACAAAATCGAAAGAATACAAAACTCAAGAACCCCTTTACGCATCTGAGCCTGGGTATTTTCAAGATTACTGCTCATAGCTTTTATTATTTAGTGAGTAAATGGGTAATACTGTTTTAATTATGATCATCATTGATCTATAATTTTAATTATTAAAATTTTCAGGTTGTCTGTTTAGGTTAGATGCACGTGCATTTGACCTGTATGCCTGGGTGCCATCATTAATTTCCACACTTGAATTGAAGGAGTCCAGTTCAGGCGTGTATACTTTTCCTTCCCCATAGATCCGGGTGAAACTGGAACCTGTACTACCTGATGCATAAATCTTACCGGAGCCTTTTACGATCATTCCCAATGAAAGACTTCTTACATCCAAACGAATACTTCCACTTCCATTCACTTTAAGAAGTAGCAGATCTGAATTAATGACATTGGACGAGAATATTCTGGCGGACCCATTTACTTCAACAAGGTTGAGTTCTTTAATTGTGATATAGATAGTGAGTGGGTTTGTGTTTGATCCCGAAATTATCAGATTACCATTTTCAATATTGGTATTGACTTTTTCCAGATCTCTCTGCTCCCCTTCAAATCGAATTGAGGAATTCTCACCCGTTTCTAAAATCACATTTGCCGTACTGTTGATCACGAGACCATAAAAATTGTCTAATGACTTCACTTTTGTACTTGCATTCGCAGCTTCTCCATTTGCGGAGAAAGCACAGGCAGCATTTGATAATAAAATCACTGCAAGGAGGAGTTGGTTTTTCATTTCTTTTTGATTTAATGTTATCCTGATCCTTTATGAATTGTTCTACCGGTTTAAGCTTTAATTGCTATGCAAAGATATGGTCATTAAATAATACTATGCAATACATAGTACTGTATTTAATTCAACAATCGACATAATCGACTGATTATCAATGTTAAAAATTTATGTTAAATTTTTGCTAAAAAAACTAATCACTTAAAAAGGCAAAAAAAAGAGGGCTCTTAAAGAACCCTCTTTTCAATATTCTGTAGAAAATAGCTTATTTACCTTTGATCTCAAGAAGTTCAACTTCGAAAATTAAGGTTGAGTTCGGTAGAATCGTAGGTCCTGCCTGACGATCTCCATAGGCCAGTTCAGACGGAATGAAAAGTTTCCACTTAGATCCGACTTTCATCATTTGAAGGGCTTCAGTCCATCCTTTGATGACTGCCCCTACCGGGAATTCAGCAGGCTCACCACGCTCAACTGAACTATCGAAAACCGTTCCGTCGATCAAGGTACCATGGTAATGAGTAACAACTGTATCTTCAGCTGATGGCATCGGACCGTTTCCTTCAGTAATTACTTGATATTGCAGACCATCATCTGTGACTTTTACACCGGGCTTGTTCTTATTTTCCTCGAGGAACTTCTTTCCTGCTGCACCGGTCGCAGAAGCCTTAGCTTCCTGCTTTTTACCCAAGTAGTTTTGAATAGCAGCTTGTGATTCTGCGCCTGTCATCAAAAGGCTGTCGCCTTTAATAGCAGCTTCCATTGCAATTTTCAAGATATTAAGATTCAAGGAATCCAAACCATCTTTCTTCATGTTAGCTCCGATGGACATACCGATTCCATAAGATACTGAGTCAGCCGAATTTTTTAATGAAACAGTTTTTTGCCCTTTTTGTCCATTACAGGAGAATAAAGTCGCAATACTGAATGACATTGCAAGTAAAATTACTTTCTTGTTCATAATAATTTCTTTTTTTAGGTCGGCGAAGATACATATTTTTTGGTACCTATCTCCGGAAGACTAAATCCTATGTGCTTAATGATCAGATCATTCATCATTTCATCATGTACTAAATGGTTAAAATTTCTGATTTCGTTCATCAAGCCCAAAAGGCTATTCACCCTTTACTTTCGTTAAATAGCCCCATTTAAAAATAATAGCAATCATATTCGGTTATATTTGCGCCAACTACATTCTCATATTGTGCCCCGAGTTTTACGAATAATTAACCGCCTGAATCTTGGTGGTCCGACTTTTAATGTTGCACTGCTTACTAAGCATCTTTCGGCGGAGTTTGAAACATTACTATTAGCAGGTGTAAAACAAAAATCAGAAGCAAGTTCAGATTTTATTGTTCATAATCTTGGTTTAGAGTATGTTCTCGTGCCTGAGATGAAAAGAAGTATTAATCCGTTTCAGGATCTGTTCACTTATTTAAAATTGAGAAAGATCATTCGAAAATTTAAGCCGGATATTGTTCATACGCATGCAGCTAAGGCAGGAACCCTTGGACGCCTGGCAGCTATTCATGAAAAAGTTCCTGTGATAGTTCATACCTTTCATGGCCATGTCTTCCACTCGTACTTTAACTCAATGAAAACTAAGATTTTCATATCAATTGAACGTTACCTTGCCAAGCGTAGCTCAGGTATCATTGCAATAAGTGAAAAACAAAAATTCGAACTGGCCTCTACATATAAAATTGCCAAACATAAAAATGTAAGAGTTATCCCTCTAGGTTTTGATCTGTCAAGGTTTCAGGAAGGAATCGTTGAAAAGCGAAAATCATTCCGAGAAAAATATTTTTTAGGAGAAGACGAACTTGCAATAGGGATCATCGGTAGACTTGTACCTATAAAAAACCAGGCCCTGTTTTTACGTGCAGCAGCACTTACGATGCACCGAACCAATAAAAAGCTTAGGCTTTTCCTGATCGGAGATGGTGAAGACCGAAAAAATTTATTGAAATTATGTCAGGATCTGAACCTTGAACATACCTATTTCCCTGAAGATCCACGTAAGGCTGTTGTCACATTCTGCAGTTGGATACATGAAGTAGACGTTGCTATTTCAGGTTTAGATATTGTAGCTCTCAGTTCGCTGAACGAAGGCACTCCTGTCAGTCTCATTGAGGCACAAGCCGGCAACAAACCGATCATTTCAACTCGTGTCGGTGGAATTGAGAATATCGTCATTCCCGGAGAAACTGCATTATTGGTTGAAGATTTCGATGAAAAAGAATTTAGCAATAAGCTATTGCTTTTAGTTGATGATGAATCATTGAAACAGAAGATGAGTCTTCAAGGCTGGAATCTGGTTAAAGAACGCTTCCATTATACCCGTTTGATAAGGGACACAGAACTTTATTACCGGGAGTTGTTAGCATCCAAAAATTGAAAACCCGCTACTGTAGCGGGTTTTCAAGCTCATTAGAATAGCTGTGTTGATATGCTTCGCAACCTTGTCAGGAAGCCAATTTTCTATTCAATGAAAAGTTCTATTTTTGTTTAATAATCTCGAAAATGCGAAATATTTTCTTTTTACTTATAGCAGTCTCAATGTTCTCCTGCCGATCCTTGGCTCCGAACAGAATGTTCCAGGCTCCGGATAATTATCAATATGCAGTTGATTCGATGCGTGCTAAACATACGAGCTATCAACTAAGCGAGAACGACAGACTTGAAATGCATATTTTCAGTAATGATGGATTTAAGCTTGTTGATGTGACCTCTTCCAATGCACAAAATCCCGGTGCACTCGTTCCTACTGTCACTTATCTTGTAGAATCCAATGGTGAAGTCAAATTACCTATCATTGGCAGAACGTATGTAAAAGGACTGACCATCAGTGAAACTGAAGAGATGTTACAAAAGAAATTTGCAAAGTATTACAATGACCCGTTCGTGATAATCAAAGTGACCAACAGGCATGTTCTCGTATTTCAAGGCGATGGTGGTCGTGGAACTCTGGTAAATCTGCAAAACGACAATACAACACTTTTAGAAGCATTGGCTTTGTCCGGTGGAATACCCGATAACGGAAGAGCTTACAGAATAAAAATCATCAGAGGCGATTTAAAAAACCCGCAGGTTCATTTGGTAGATGTATCAAGCCTTGATGGATTAAAAAATTCAGAATTGCAGGTGCTTTCCAACGACATAATATATGTTGAAGCAGCCGCCAACTACAAGCAAAGGATCTGGCAACAAATTACTCCTGTTGTAGGTATAATAACAGCAGTTTTACTGGTTATTAACATAGTTCAGAAGTAAGGACATGGGTAAAAAGAAAATATCGAATCTGAATGAAGAGTTTGACTTTAAACTCTTCACGATTATTGCCAGGAAGAACTTTTATTGGCTGGTGATCATTCTTTCTATTTTTATCAGTTCTGCTGTTCTTTACCTAAGGTATACCCACCCGATTTATTTAAGTCAGTCGATGTTGAAAATCGGAACAGTGAATACTGCCAGTGCCGTTTTAAATATTCAAAATAGTCAGGCTTTGGATGTTTTAGGATCCAATCAATTTGCCGGTGACATAGAACTTCTAAGATCACGCCTGATGATTTCACGAGTCTTGGAGAGAATGCCATTGGATATAGGGTACTATGCACACGGAAAAGTCATCGACCATGAGATGTATTCGAAAAGTCCCTTCCAAATCGAATATGAATTAACAGACTCCTCATATTTTGGAAAGAATTTCTTTATCAACTTCGAAAGCGACAAAAAATTTGAACTAACATACAACACAACCCTTTCGAAACAAAGCGGCATATTTCCAGTTGGTACCTGGGTTAGTATTCCAGGATTGAAGATCAAGTTGAATATCCTTGACTACGAACAAATCAAGCGCCAAACTGAAACTACAGCGAATGATGATTCTTATTATGTCGTTTTTTACACCACTGAACAGGTAATTGATAAATATTATAACGAAGTAAGTGTCGTAGTATTAAACCAAAGTGCTCAAACGGTAAAAATTGCATTTAAGGACCGCAATCCGCAGAAAGCTGCGGATTTTGTAAACACTCTTGTTGATGAATTTGATCGCTATGACAGAGAAAGAAAATCAGAGGGAGCTGATAAGTCTTTAAAATTTATTGACGAAACGGTTTTAGGCATCGACACACAATTACGTCTATCAGAAAATTCGATCGAACAATTCAAGAAAGAGAATTTGATTTTAAGTCCTATTCAAAATGCAGAAGATGCTCTTTCACATATCAATTCACTTATAGACCAAAGAATAGAGCACCAGCTTCAATTAGCCATCTTGAAAAGACTTGAAGTAGACATCAATGCAAACCAAAATTCCGAAAATTTACTTCCATTATTATCTTCCACATATACAGATGCAGTTATTGAGGGCTTAGTAACGAAAATACAAGCTTTAGAAGATCAGAAGTCGTCGATCAAATTCCTCGCTACCGACGAGAATGCAGCTGTTGTGGCATTACAAAAAGACATTACTGCACAGAAAAAAAATCTCATACTTAGTATAAACAATGCACGTGAAGCCATCACACAAAAGATCAACACACTTGATGAACGCATAGAAGACTTTGAAAAAACATTTTTAAAACTCCCTGCACAGGAGGCAGAACTTTCCAGATTAAATCGACTGTTCATTGTGAACGAAAAGTTTTATCAGTTATTACTTGAAAAGAAAGTCGAGTTTTCAATCACCAAGGCAGGTATCGTTACAAACAACATTTTACTTGAACGCGGTAAACCATCTCCGGTACCACTGACTCCAAACAGGAAGCTGATCCTTGCCGGAAGTATGCTTTTGGGATTTATCCTGAGTTTTATTATAATTTTTGTAAAGTATCTTTTTCATAACGAAATCACTTCTCTGGAGGAGATCAATATGTATACTGATGCCGCATTGCTTGGTATCATACCAAAATACAAGAGTGAGATCCCGGTATCACAGTTGCTTGTAGACAAGAATCCAAAATCAGCAATTTCTGAATCATTCCGATCTGTCCGTACTAATCTTCAATTTATCAGCAATGAACCGGGACCGAAAGTTGTAGCTATCACATCAACCATTTCGGGAGAAGGTAAAACATTTGTAGCTATTAACCTGGCCGGCGTGATTGCATTTTCTGACAAGAAGGTCGTCATTATTGACCTGGATATGCGTAAACCAAAAATCCACCTTGGATTTAATGTTGAGAATATTCAGGGAATGAGCACGATTCTCATTGGTCGTGATACTGCAGAAAACTGTATCAATAAAAGTAATTTGGAGAATCTGGATTTTATTACTGCCGGACCGATCCCTCCTAACCCATCTGAGCTCATCTTAAGTCAGAAGATGAATGAACTACTCGACTTTTTAAAATCAAGATATGATATAATAATAATTGACACCCCGCCGGTAGGTATTGTAACAGATGGTGTTGAAGTCATTCAAAGGGCCGACTATCCAATTTACATCGTTCGTGCACAATATTCGAAACGAATGTTTATCCAGAATCTTAATAAACTCATCGACGAATATAAAATCAGAAATCTTGCTGTAGTTCTTAATGGCGTCGAGACTTCAAGATTTAAGTATGGTTATGGTTACGGCTATGGATATGGATATGGGTACGGGTATGGTTATGGATATTATGACGATGAAGCACGTAAGAACCTGTCACTAAGAGAAAAGATAAAAAGGAAAATATTCGGTACTTGGAGTTAAAACAGCCGGATTCTTTCAAATGTTGTTATATATTGAATCTCCGGGAAGTATTTTAAAATGAAATTCATAGACACAGAAATTGAAGGCCTGATAATTCTTGAGCCAAAAATATTTAAAGATGATCGTGGAATGTTCCTGGAGACATTCAACAACAAATTATTCAGAGCGAATGGCCTGGATGTTGAATTTGTGCAAGACAATCAAAGCCATAGCCAGAAAGGTGTTATACGAGGATTACATTATCAGCGGGAACCCCATGCTCAAGGTAAACTGGTAAGAGTTATAGCAGGGGCTGCTTTAGATGTTGTCGTCGACATCAGACCAAAGTCTGCAACTTTCGGAAAAACCTTTTCTATTGAATTGAATGCAGACAATAAAAAAATGTTGTGGATACCACCCGGATTCGCACACGGATTTGAATCGCTGGAAGATGACACGATATTTGCCTATAAAGTGACGCAATACTACAACAAGGATTCTGAAGCCGGCATTCTCTTTAATAGTCCTGAATTAGGGATACAATGGAGGACGAAAAATCCGATAGTCTCTGAAAAGGACCTTGAACTGGTTGGGTTAAATAACATAGAAATTTGACGTTCAATCTAACGGACTTATTTCGATCATTCACCCATTCAAATCATACTATAACCCAATGATGATATGCAGTTATTAGTAAATAAGTATTTTACAATGCGAAATCAACTCTTCTCTTTTCGTTGCGTATGACTTCAAACGTAAATTACCTTCTCTTGGTATATGGAATTTTCGCCGTTGTTTCGGTGGTGTTTTCATTTCTGATCAATAGACTCTTTTTAAAATTTGTCAGGACTCTTGGAATACGAAATCAGGACGACACGGTTATTCGCTGGGGCTCTCAGTCGAAACCTGCTGTGGGTGGGTTTTCATTCTACATCATATTTCTCTTATCCATTATTGCCTACTCTATTTTTTTTGATAGCAATCAGGTATTTCTAAGCAAAGAATTTATAGGGATCCTTCTTGCAACGATGCTTGGTTTTCTACTGGGACTTGCAGATGATGCATACAATACGCAACCATTTTTAAAACTTACAACACAGATCACCTGTGCCATCATCCTACTCGTTACGGGGACTGAAATATCCTTATCATATGTAGAACCGGTGAATTATATCATCACAATTTTTTGGGTCGTAGGGATAATGAACTCATTGAACATGCTCGATAATATGGATGCAATCACTTCCACGGTGAGTATTTCAATTATCCTCTCTGCATTAGCTATCATGGTACTCCATGAAGATTTCGGAAGTGTCTATTTCATGATTATGATTGGTGTAATGTGTGCACTTATTGGATTTTTATATTTCAACTGGCATCCATCAAAAATGTACATGGGAGATACCGGCAGTCAGTTTTTGGGTGTCTTTCTCGCAGCCATCGGGATTAAATTTCTCTGGAATGCAGAGCCTCCTTCTGGTGACCTCATAAGTGCAAGAAATCTTCTTTTACCACTTATTGTGTTTATCATGCCAATAATTGATACCACAACAGTGGTAATCAACAGACTATTCAAAGGAAGTTCTCCATTTGTTGGAGGAAAAGATCATACTACACATGCCCTGGCTTATTTAGGTCTGAGTGACAGGCAGGTTGCAATGGTATTCTGGTTTATGACACTTATCTCATTGATGTTGGTCATCATCATAGAAAAGTTTCTGGGTGAATGGAAACACATCTATACAGCACTATTCTCACTTTATTTTATATTGATGTTTCTTGTATTCTTCTATGCTACCAGGTATGTAAAAAATTAAAATAAATTTTACAGGCAAAGGAAAAAATTACAGATCATGCAATTAATAAGCCCATGCATACTAATCAGAAGTTACCGGATCTTTCGAGTTAAGTTCTAACCAATGAACAAATTTCCTGATACTCTCAGAACGGTGGCTTCGCTTATTCTTCTCCTCGGCTGTCATCTCAGCAAAAGTTAGATCTGAACCTTCAGGGAGAAAAACAGGATCGTAGCCGAATCCGCCTTCACCTCTTTCATTCGTAGTGATCGTGCCATTGATCTGACCTTCGAAATACAAAACTTCCTTGTCAAGAAAGCAGGCAATGACAGTTCGGAACCGAGCTGCCCTGTTCTCTTCATTTTTTAATTCTGTGAGTAGCTTCTCTATATTATCACTTGCTCTGCACGCAGGTCCGGCATAACGGGCAGAAAGAACGCCCGGTCTGCCTCCAAGTGCCTGAACTTCCAGTCCGGTATCATCTGCAAAGCAATTCCAACCATATTTTTCAAAAACATACTGTGCTTTCTGAAATGCATTGTCGTTGAGAGTTCTTCCTGTTTCGGGCAGTTCATCCTCACAGCCAATATCCTTAAGACTAAGTATCTCAATATTATCA
Source organism: Bacteroidia bacterium (assembly GCA_035341855.1). Taxonomy (GTDB): domain Bacteria; phylum Bacteroidota; class Bacteroidia; order AKYH767-A; family 2013-40CM-41-45; genus QQVM01. The sequence continues at coordinate 19,227 of DAOQWA010000010.1, read as the reverse complement.
GGCATAAGCTGGCGAACTTCCTTAAGTTTATTATTGTTGTTGGTGGCAAAAACAAGCTTCATAAGAATAATTAAAAGTCGTAAGTTCAAAGCCCAAGATATAAATCAATTGGCGAATCTCAACTATTTAGCTGTAGGAGTTTGGGAATCAGTGCTGAAATTATTACTACCTTTGGAACTCACATAAATGAATCTTTCCCTCATTAGTAAATATTTCCTAGGGATAAATAAATATGAAAACAGCACTGATCACCGGAGTTACAGGACAAGACGGAGCTTATCTCGCCGAGTTTCTTCTGAAAAAAGGATACATGGTCCATGGTATAAAAAGAAGAAGTTCACTCTTCAATACAGACCGCATCGACCATCTTTATCTGGATCCTCATGAGAAAAATATCAACTTCAAATTACATTATGGTGATTTGACAGACAGCACCAACCTTATCAGGATAATACAAGAAGTTAAACCTGATGAGATTTATAATCTTGGCGCCATGTCGCATGTGATGGTCAGCTTTGAGACACCTGAATATACAGCTAATGCAGATGGACTCGGAACACTAAGAATTTTGGAAGCAGTCAGGTTGCTTGGACTGGCGAAAACGACAAAAATTTATCAGGCTTCTTCCTCAGAATTATATGGACTGGTTCAGGCAACTCCGCAATCAGAAAAGACACCCTTCTACCCTCGTTCACCTTATGCCGTAGCGAAATTGTATGCCTACTGGATCACTGTAAACTATCGTGAGGCTTATGATATGTTTGCAGTCAATGGTATTCTATTTAACCATGAGTCACCGCTGAGAGGAGAGACTTTTGTTTCCCGTAAAATTACCAGAGGAGTGTCACGTATTGCATTGGGGTTACAGGATCAACTTTATCTAGGCAATTTAAATGCACAAAGAGACTGGGGACATGCAAATGACTATATCGAAGCTATGTGGCTCATGCTTCAGCAAGATGTTCCTGAAGATTTTGTGATTGCTACGGGAAAGACCAATACTGTTCGGGAGTTTTTGCGACTGGCATTTCTTGAGGTGGGAATAGAAGTTACTTTTAGCGGTGCAGGTGTGAATGAAAAAGCTGTTGTAAGTAAATGTAACATGAAAGAATATCAATTGCCTATAGGAAAACAAGTCATGGCTGTTGACCCTCGCTATTTCAGACCCACAGAAGTTGAATTATTGATTGGTGATGCAAGTAAAGCCTATGAAAAATTAGGTTGGAAACCCAAATATGATCTTGCTATGCTAGTGAGAGAAATGATGTCTGCTGATGTACTCCTTTTTCGTAAGGACAAATATTTAAAAGAAGGAGGTCACAAGATCTTCAATTACCATGAATAAAGATTCCAGGATTTACATTGCGGGACACAAAGGAATGGTAGGATCTGCCATTGTACGCTTGCTTAAATCACAAGGTTATGAGAATCTGATTATCAGAACATCTAAAGAGCTTGATCTAAGAGATCAGTTACAGGTCAGGGAATTCTATGATTTAGAAAAACCGGAATATATTTTTATTGCTGCAGCCAAGGTTGGAGGAATCAATGCGAATAATATTTACCGCGCTGAGTTTTTATACGACAACCTTGCCATAGAAATGAACCTAATTCATGGTGCTTATCTGGCAGGAGTGAAAAAACTCCTATTTCTTGGCTCATCCTGCATTTATCCTAAAGGTGCCCCACAACCATTAAAGGAAGAATATTTGCTGAGCGGTCCTCTGGAAAGCACTAATGAGCCTTATGCCATCTCAAAAATTGCCGGAATAAAATTATGTGAGAGTTACCGGGATCAATATGGTTGCAATTTTGTTTCAGCTATGCCTACCAATCTATACGGACCTAACGACAATTACGACCTGAAGAATTCACATGTACTTCCGGCTTTGTTGAGAAAATTTCATGAGGCCAAGGTAAAGGGTCACAAAGAGGTTGAAATTTGGGGTAGCGGAAAACCTCTTCGCGAGTTTTTGCATGTTGATGATCTTGCTGAAGCATGTTTATTCATCATGAACAACTATGATGATCGCACATTCCTGAACGTTGGTTTCGGTGAAGATCTGAGTATTCTTGAATTAGCCCAGATGGTGAAAGAAATCACAGGTTTCAATGGCCGGATCAAACTGGATCAGGAGAAGCCTGATGGTACCTTTCGAAAGCTTTTGGACTCTTCCAAACTCAGGAAATTAGGGTGGAAACCTAAAATCCATCTCAAAGAAGGAATTAAGCTGACTTATGAGAGCTATCTCAAAGAATGTTCGATAGAAATATAGGCTATTTTCATAGCTACTTTTTAACATTCGACTGCTTACAACACACTTAATTTTCAGTCAGGCTTAAGAGATTTATTCGTTTTTTTCGTATTCAGCATTATTGGCAATTAGAGCTGATAAGTGCCAATTAACTCTCATCGAATGAAAAATCTGATTCTACTATTCTTCCTTTTTATTGCCATTCAATTTGAATCACATAGCCAGTGCCCTTCTGCATTATATACTGCATCAGGACCTGCGTGTGCGGGTTCAACGACTGTCTTTAACAACACATCAACGGGGGCAGTAAGTTATACCTGGGACTTTTGTGCTGGCGACTTTGACTCTTTGATCACAGATACAAATGATGTTACCGGATTCCTCAATACACCTTCAGGTATTACACCTGTTTCTGACACAAGCGGTAATTATGTCTTTGCTTGCAGTCGTGGTGATGATAAAATAATTCGTTATGACTACGGAAATGGATTTGATGCTCCTCCTACACAAATTACAGATCTCGGAAATATGCTGGGATTAGTAGGTTCTCCGAATGGCATCGCTTTTTATCAGGAAGGTGGGATATGGTACGCCATCGTTCTAAGTGTATTTAATAATACTGCAACGAAATTTGATTTCGCAAATGGGCTGAATGCCGCTCCGACAGCAGGTTCGGTAGTTGTATCAAGTAACCTAAACTTTCCGAGAGGTTTAGAACTTCTGCAAGAAAGTTCAGGTAATGTTGTTGCCGTAATTGCAAACTTTATTGGCAGCAGTCTGACTGTCGTAAATTTCGGTAATTCCATCAACAATGTTCCGGTTGTCTCTTCGCCATATAGCCTATCCGGTGGGGGCGCAATTGATGTAGCGGTTGCAAGAGATTGTGGAAACTATTATGCTTTTACGAGCTGTTATTCAAGCAACGATATAAATATTGTTGATTTTGGAAATAGTTTATTGAATGCTCCGGTGTCCAATTCACAATTATACGCAGGTCTCGCTAATCCTTCCGGTGTCTCAATACAAAGAGATAATGATAACTGGTTTGTATTCGCATCTAATTCAACAAATGGCAAGGTAAATGTTCAAAATCTGGGTAGCACTTTGAGCACTCCCACACCAAACCTGGTCGGAAATGTAGAACTTGGGGGCGGTGGGCCTGCCGGGATCAACTTAATAAAAGATCAGAGCGATTGGTTTGCTTTTGTTACAATGGAAGCAAGTAATTTATTTAAAAAGATAAGTTTCAGAAATCCATGCAATGTGAATACTCTGATTTCTACAGATACGATTCCTGGTAATATTGTGTTCAATTCTGGTGGCAATTATAATGTTTGCCTTGAAGCAATTGATGCATCAGGTGCTGTTGACCAGTATACTCAGGTTGTCCCGGTATTCGTTGCCCCCGTAAGTAATTTTTCGGTGAGTGGAAATTGTCTTGGTGATCTCACAGTATTCACAGACTCTACACAATTATCATCCGGAAGCATCGTTTCCTGGAAATGGGAATTTGGAACAGGGGATAGTTCTGATGTCCAACACCCTACCTACAATTATGCAAGTACAGGAATGTACACCCTGACACTTACTACTGAGGCAAGCAATGGATGTACAAATAGCATAAGCAAAGCATTCGAAATTTCGGTT
>DAOQWA010000010.1:0-15225 GCA_035341855.1 Bacteroidia bacterium | reverse complement strand
ATAACAGATCGTCCGATAGGAAATTTCATTGCACAGAACACTTGTGTTGGTCAAACTGTTCAGTTTATAGATCAAACAACTGCAATAGGTACAACTATAACAAGCTATGAGTGGGATCTGGGTGATGCTACATTGAGTTCAATACAGAATCCCAGCCACATTTATGCAGGAGGCGTGGCGAATTATTTTGTTCAGTTAATAGTCACTGCAGCTAATGGATGTATTGACACAGTCATACAGGATATAAAAATTAACAACATTCCGACTGCTTCATTTTCTTTTCTCCCTGCAGTTGTATGTCAGGGAAATGATGTTTCCTTTACAGATCTATCTTTAGTTTCCGGAGATACAATATCTGCATGGAGCTGGGACTTTGGTGATGGAACAACGGACTCTGCTCAAAATCCTATACACCAGTTCATGAATCCCGGCTTGACAACCGTAAGTTTGGTTGTATACTCCCCTTCAAATTGTCCAAGTGCAGCAACTCAGCAATTTCTGAATATTATTGAAAGCCCTACCGCACAATTTTCATTTAGTGATGTTTGCTTTGGAAACAGTACTCAATTTACAGATCTTTCGACAGCACCTACAGGTAGTGTCCTGACTGATCGCCATTGGGATTTTGGAAACGGTGATAGTTCCGTACAAATAAATCCTACTTACACATTCCCTTCAGCAGGAAACTTTCCGATAAGCTTAACAGTAACTTCTGATGCCGGGTGTATCAATTCAATTGTGAATGATGTTTCTGTTCATGCATTACCGGTGGCGAATTTCAGCAGCGCGAATTTATGTGTGAATCTGCCTAGCAATTTTACAAATTTAAGTACAACTGATTCTCTTTCATACATCACTAACTATGAATGGAATTTCGGTGACTTTGGCAGCGGAAGTAATAACTATAGCAATTTACCTGACCCGAGTCACACTTATAGCTCTTCAACACTTTTTGATGTGTTCCTCATCGTGACAACAAATCACAATTGTACAGATACATTGCAGACTCAGATCCGTATCAATCCTTCTGCACCGGCACAGTTTACATATTCTCCAACCTGCTATGGAGACCTCATGGAGTTTTTTAATCCCGGTTCATCACTTGATAGTGCATACCTATGGAATTTTGGAGATAGTCAATCAAATCAATTGAAAGAACCGGCACACTTTTATGCATTTGCCGGAAACTATACTGTCACGCTGACCGTGTATGCAATTGGAGGTTGTGCAACCACAACTAGCAAACAGGTGACGGTAAGTCCAATCCCAACTGCTAACTTCAGTACAGGACCTGCATGTATTGATGTCCCCTATCAGTTTTTAGATAATAGCACAATAGGAAGCGGCAGTATCGTTAACTGGATCTGGACTATTGACGGAGCCCTGATAGATTCTGTTCCGAATCCAACCTATACTTTTATTGATACCGGCATTTATAATGCACAGCTTCTCATCCGATCTGACATTGGGTGTGAAAATAGTGTGACAAAGAGCATTTCAAGCCACCCACTTCCGGTTGCTAACTTTAGTTTTAATCCACAATTTGGAAATCCACCACTAGACGTTCAGTTTACGGATTTCTCGACAGGAGCAAGCCAATATGTTTGGGATTTTGGAGACGGTCAGGCTACTAGCACGCTTTCCCAACCATCACACATCTATCAGGACACCGGCTTGTTCGTAATTCAGCAGAAAGTGATAAGCACATTTGGCTGTATTGACTCAACAACTAAAAATATTTATGTGATTAAACCAATTCTGGATATTGCCATAACAGGTGATTCATCTTACATTTCCGGAAATTATTTTCATATCGTTGCAAAGATTGCAAACCTCGGGACAAGGCAAATTGACAGTGTTAATATTGAAGGCAGGCTTGCAGATGGAACTAATGTTCTCGAAAAACATGTTTCACTAATACCTACGGGAGCTGCGGGAGTACAATGGTATACATTCCATGCTTCCTTTCTGATCACTTCCGCCTCTAAAATCGACTACTACTGTATCAAAGTCAGTGAACCGAATGGAGAGTCCGATGATTTCCCTTCAAACAATGAAAAGTGCTTTAGCCGGATCAGTGAGATGGCTATTATCAACCCTTATCCAAATCCTTTCACTGACCAATTGGTAGTGCGGGTTATTCTTCCTTTTGAAGATGATCTCCAACTTGATATCGTAGATCAAGGGGGCAAAACTTTAATGAGTATCCCTCAAAGAAAATCACCGAAAGGACTGAATGAATTTAAACTCGACTTATCCTCCTATTCCGATGGCATTTATTCCATCCTACTCCGTTTCAGGGAAGAGCAGGTCGTTAAACAAGTTGTTAAAAGTTCACAGGTTAAATAAATTAGGACAGATGATTTCCATTGAGAATTGAAATGAGAATAATTCAGGATTCATCAGACAAATTTTAATACACCAGTTCAATATGGAATATGAAATAAAACCCAAGAACCGAATCAATATCAACCTGCGGGAACTTTGGGCATTTCGTGAGTTGCTGTATTTTTTTACCTGGCGGGATATCAAGATCAAATATAAGCAAACTGTACTTGGAGCACTATGGGCAATTCTACAACCCTTCCTGCTCATGCTGGTTTTTACGATATTTTTTTCCAAAGCACTTAATTTTGATTCGTCTGCATTGCCCTATCCTATTTTCGTGTACACAGGTCTTATTTTATGGAATGTATTTTCAGTAGGCATTACAAATTCAGGAAATAGCCTGGTAAACAATGCGAACATGATTAAAAAAATATTCTTTCCGCGCCTTCTTTTGCCTCTATCTTCTATTCTTTCTACATTAGTAGATTTCGTCATGACTTTTGTGCTTTTCATAGGGCTGATGATATACTTTGATATATATCCTAACATCCTTCAACTCCTGATCGTACTACCTACAGCACTACTCATTACACTATTTACAACCTTTGGTCTTGGAGCTTTTCTCTCTGCGTTAAATGTCAAGTACCGTGACTTCAGATATGTAATTCCATTCATGGTGCAAATTCTATTATTTTTAACTCCGGTCATTTACCCGCTGACAATTGTACCAAATGAATTTGCGCAACAGTTACTGGCTTTAAACCCTATGTCCGGAGCTATCGCATTACTTCGCGGTAGTTTTACAGGTGTGTTCCCTGATGTGATGATATTGGTTCAAAGTTTAGGTATAAGTGTTCTGCTATTCTTTTCAGGTGTGTTTTATTTTCATAGAACTGAATATTACTTTGCAGATCTCGCCTGATGAAACCAATCCTTGAAATACAAAATCTTTCTAAAAAATTCAGGATCAACCATGAATTGGGTCCATACATGACTTTCAGGGAACGCTTGTTGAATTTAACAGCGAGAAAAAAAGGTAGCAGTTCTGAAGACTTTTGGGCATTAAGAGACATTAATTTTAATGTTGCTGCGGGAGAAGCAATCGGGATCATTGGAAAAAACGGTGCCGGAAAATCCACATTATTAAAGATCTTGTCCAGAATTACACCACCTACTACAGGAAAGATATTATCAAGAGGAAGAATAGCCAGTTTGCTTGAAGTAGGCACAGGATTTCATCCTGAACTTAGCGGAAGGGAAAATATTTATCTCAACGGTTCAATTTTAGGGATGAGGAGAAAAGAGATACAGGAAAAATTTGATGCCATTGTCGACTTCTCAGGAGTTGAAAGATTCCTTGATACTCCGCTTAAACATTATTCGAGTGGGATGCAATTGAGACTTGCTTTTTCAGTTGCTGCATTTCTGGAGCCTGAAATCCTAATCATAGATGAAATTCTTGCTGTCGGTGATGCGGAATTTCAAAGGAAATGTATGGGAAAAATGGATGAAGTTGCCCATAGTGGACGTACTATCATCTTCGTAAGTCATAATTTAGGCGCAGTAAAAAGTTTATGTCAGAGAGCCATCCTTTTAAAGGAAGGAAAAATCGATCAGATAGGTAATTCAACGCAAATCGTTGAGTACTATTTATCTCATAGTCCGCCCACTCATTCCGACGGTCGTCAATATCTTACGGATGAAAAGGCTCAGTTAAAATTGAAGATGCCATATTGGATCGATGGTAATGGTAAACCAACGGCAAATTACGTTTATGGTGACAACCAAACCCTGCGTTTCGAACTTGAACTTTTGAAGCCGATTGACGGGATGGTTATAGGAATGGCCGTGGTCACACGTGATGGAAATCGTTTATTTACTTCTCACTCTATCGATGACAAAAATTTTAAATTTCCTGCTCAATTAAGTGGTAAATTTAATGTTGAAACCAGTTTGAACCTTCCAACGATTTCACCGGGTGTCTATGAAATTATTTTTGGAATAAAAGATAAATCAGGTGAGACCTTAGTGTATTCAAGCAATGAACTATTTTTAGATATCCAATATATCAGAAAAGAAAAAGACGGTGATGATGGTTTACTATGGCATACCGGCTCATGGAAATGTTTTAGTAATTGACTTTGATCCTTAACGAAAAGATATAATGCTCGTTAAAATATTTAATTTATATAAAGAAGGAAATCTTTCGCTGGCCCTCAAATTCAAGATCAATAAATGGCTTGATAAGAGAATAGCAGCTTCAGATAACAAGAATTTAAGGACAAAACCACTTCATCGTTTTTACATTCGTAATAATGCCGAAGCTTTTGAATTTTTATTCAGACATTCTTGCATGTATAGTGATTCAAGCCAAAGGACAAAAAAGATCATTCTGTTCGGAGAGCCTCAAAATACTAAGCATGCTGAAGTTCTTTCCAGGCTCTTGAAATCAGGACATAAGGCAGAATTGTTATCCGGAAAAATTCCGGATGTAAATAATTTATCTATACGGGCTTCAGAAGTTGCATGCTTTGTTTCTTGTTACTTTAATGAATCAATCAATCAGCGGATCTGTCAGGCATTATTAAATGAAAGTGAATTAAGGAATATCCCTTTTGAATACCTTGGCGACACTCGTGAAGATTTTGCATTTGCACGTAAGCAAGACCATCAACACAGTTTCGATTTCGTTTCTCCTCTATTCCATGGAGAGATCGATTACTTCAAAATATACGAAGAAAGTCTTTTGCGTTTTGAAAAAAAATGTGACATCCGTGATTATATGGATCTATGCCAATTAATAGAGCATATACACAAGTCAAATATTGAGGGGGATGTTGCAGAATTCGGAAGTTATAAAGGTCATAGTGGATATTTAATATCACAGTTGCTTAAAGCGCATGGCTCAAATAAGCAACTCTACATGTTTGATACTTTCGAAAAATTTCCGGATGAGGACATGGGAGTTGATTCCTTTTGGAGCGACACACATGAAGTGAACTACGAAGAAGTTAAATCTAAATTCAAGGACAACAAGAAAGTTACACTTGTAAAAGGTGACTTCACCAAAACTCTGGAAGCATCGGAAATCAAAAAACTAGCTTTAATATATATTGATTGCGACTCGTACAGAGCCACAACATATCTTATGGAAAAATTGTTCGAAGATGTTTTGAGCGAGAGAGGCTTGTTGGTTTTAGAAGATTATGGTCACCCGGCATTGTTGGGAAACCGCCTGGCATTTCATAATTTCTTAGATAGCAAACCGAAATACTTCCGTTTTTTCTCGCAGTTTAGCGGGTTTCAAATAGTTGTTAAATAAGCGTAAGAAAATGAATTCCTCCCCGCTTATTTCCGTTATTGTTCCAAGCTATAATCAAGGAGATTATATCGAAGCCACCATTTTAAGTGTGTTAAAACAAGATTATCGCAATTGGGAATTGATAATCCAGGATGGCGACTCAAAAGACAATACGAAAAGTATTTGCCGGGAATATGAACGACAAGATTCCCGTATCAGTTTCTTCACTGAAAAAGATAAAGGTTTTGCTGATGCTGTCAATAAAGCAATAGATAAAGCAAAGGGTACAATAGGAGCTATTCAAAGCTCCGATGACTTTTATTCAAATGAGCATGTTTTTTCGGAAGTTGCTGAACATTTTAACAAGCATAGACAATTAAATCTCCTTGCCGGTTATCATCACTACGTCACAAAGGATCACAAAGAAATTTTATGCCCGAGTCCTGTACAGGAACAAATAAATGGCTTTATTGATCCGGAGAAAATGTTTAATCTGCGCGTTCATTTTCCACAGAGTTCAACTTTTTTTAGTGTACAAAGGGCAAGAGATATCAACAAATTGAATCCGCTACTAGACATGGTAGCTGATACAGATTTTTGGATCAGAATGGCTAATTATAAACCAAAAGAGAACAAGAGTATTTTTCGCTCATCCAACCACTGGAGTTGTGTAATTGTGCATGAAAACCAGAGAAGTGTTGACCAGTGTCAATTCAGTTTAGGTAGGGCAAAGATGTACTATCACTATATGACTGATGACAATCTTTCTGTTTCACGACTGGAAAAAACCACAGCATTCAGGGCCACGCTGATCGATGCAATGGGCTATTTTCATACACAAAAAAGAGATACTTCCGAATTGAGAAAAATGTTTATGGATGTATTTCGTAAAAGATTACCACTAAAATGGACAATAAAAGAATTTCTTAGCGCTACCCCATTATACAGAAAATGGTTGTATAAGAATCGTCCTGAAAGAAGTTCATTAGAATTACTTGATTACCCAACCGGTAAGGTATACAATTGGATGATGAGCAAATCCTGAGAGCTTAAATTCTCAAGAGAAGAATTTAAAAACAAAATATTATCTTCATATTAATGAATTATGCACCGGTTGCTTTATTTGTGTACAAAAGGCCTGATCATCTTCAGCAAACTTTGGAACATTTAAAAAAAAACGAAGGAGCTAAAGAAACTAGTTTGTACATTTTTTCAGAAGGGCCAAAAGCCGATGCAAGCGTATCAGACCATGAGGCCATAAAGGCTGTCAGACAGATCATTCATGATATAAGCGGCTTCAAAGAAGTTATAATACAGGAAGCACAATCGAACATTGGTTGTGCAGATTCGATAGTTGCAGGTATTACCCATGTACTTACAAAACACGAAAGTATAATTATCCTTGAAGATGATATTATCACTCACCCCTTGTTTTTAAAATTCTGTAATTGCGGGTTGGAACAATTTAAGGATGATGAAAAGGTAATGCAAATCGGAACATTTATGTTTCCTACAGAAACCACTCTTCCGCTGAGCTTTCTCTCCCGGAAGGTCTTTTGTTGGGGTTGGGCAACCTGGAAAAGAGCATGGAAAGAATTGGACAGAGATACCAATGCGCACTCTACTAAATTAAAAAATCATAACCTAATCTATGATTTTGATCTTAAAGGAGTCTATCCATATTTTAAATCACTTGAGGCGCAATCTTCAGGTGATATTGATGCATGGGATATATGTTGGTATGCTACTATCTTTTTAAAGCAAGGGCTTTCTCTCTATCCATCATTTCCATTGAGTCAGAATATCGGTCTGGACGGCAGTGGAACTCATTTTAGATCGGATACAGGAACTAAGATCCCTCCTTTTCAAGTGGATGAAAATATTCTTAGCTCTATCCCTTCGGCAATACAACTTGACGAAAAAGGCGAGACAGTGATTAATTTAGCAGTAGCTAATTGGTCAAAGCTATCCTCAATAGAAACAATTAAAGTTAAGATTAATAATTTAATCAATAAATTGCGTAAATAGATTTAAGTAATACAGAGTTAAATTATAATTCATTGTTATATTTTAAGAATTCAATTAATAAATTTCATGAACAAATCATTACAATAACAATACTTCACTGCTCATGATCAAAAAACTCCTGAAACACATTTTAAATATATATAATAGAACAAATCATCTCAAAGCATACAAAGATTTTGTTCAGATAGCTGAAGAATGTGTGACCGATAATCTTGAAATTGAAATTAGAAAGCCGATAAGAGGGAATATTTACTTAAAGATTTCCAAAGGTTCTATTGTATCAGGTAAATTTGTATTTGAAGCCGAGACCAGTCAGATTCTTATTGGAGAAAATAGTTTTATTGGAGGTGGCCTATTCATTTGTCATGATAAAATTGAAATCGGCTCAAATGTCATGATTTCATGGGGTTGCACTATTATCGATAATAATGCTCACTCATTGAAGGCTTCTGAGCGAATCGATGACGTAAAAAACTGGAAGCGAGGAATAACAGAAAATCAGCCTTGGAAATATAAGGATTGGTCAAACGTTCGAAAAGCCGGAGTACATATTGCAGATAATTCCTGGATAGGCTTCAATAGCATCATCTTAAAAGGTGTTCATATTGGTGCAGGTGCTATCGTAGGCGCCGGAAGCGTGGTAACTAAAAATGTATTACAGGAAAGCAGTGTCGCCGGAAATCCTGCTAAAGAAATTAACCGTATAGATTAGATGTTGACCTGGGAGGAGACTATTATCCATTTAAGAAAAAAAACAGAATATGCATCAATACTTTATGATTCATACCTGAATGATGCACCGATTGAAAATGTTGAACGTTTCAGGCAATCCGCAGAATTCAGAGAAACTCTTTCTATCATCAGGAAATCATTTCCCTCTGCAAAATTCATTCTTGAAATAGGAAGTGGAAACGGTGTTGCAGCGGCTGCTTTTGCATTGGAAGGTTATAAAATAATCGCAACGGATCCAGATGAAGGTATGCATACAGGGTGTGAGGCAATAAGAAAGTTAAAGTCAACCTTCAATCTGTCGCAACTTGAAGTGCAGCAATCAAAAGGAGAAGCTCTCCCCTTTGCCGATAATACTTTTGACCTGATATACGTCAGGCAAACACTGCATCATGCAGAAGACCTGGACAAAATGCTGAATGAAATATCACGTGTTCTTAAGCCGGGAGGTGGATTTATTGCTGTGAGGGAACATGTAATATTCAATGAGAAAGATAAACAGGTTTTTCTGGCGAGTCATCCGCTGCAAAAGTGGTATGGTGGCGAAAATGCATTTCTTCCCGAAGAGTATAAGAAGGCTATTCAACACTCAGGACTGGTTCTCGATAAAGTTTATAAACACTTTGATACAATAATAAATTACTTCCCATCTACTGAAAATGAAGTGGATAAACTTGAAGAACACCTGGACCAGGCCCTAAAACAGGAACTAATTCGAAAAATCGGCGCTCTTGCTAAGCTAAAATTATTTTTAAACACCTATATAAAAATCAACAAATTTCGCTTTGGACATGCCAAAGATGAAAGAAGAATTCCGGGAAGAATGTATAGTTTTATAGCCCACAAATAAGAGGGAATTAATACCTTTCCGGCAAAATTAGATCATAGAATTTCAACTCTTATATGTCAACAATCCTTATAACAGGTGGGGCCGGATTTATAGGTGTTCATCTGTGTAATTTGTTCTTAAACAGTGGCAGGAAAGTCGCCATTGTTGACAATTTTTCTTTCGGTAAACGTTCTAGCCTGAATGAAGCAAATCCATTGTTGAGTGTTTACCCAAATTCGATACTGGATGTTGATGCGCTAGACCAATTAATGTCAACCTTAAAACCCGAATTAGTTTATCACCTCGCTGCAATTCACCACATCCCAACATGTGAAAAGGATCCCCGATCTGCAATCAGAACAAATATTGAAGGAACAAATAACATCCTAGAGCTATGCTGGAAGTATAATGTAAAAAGACTGATCTTCGCTTCTACAGGAGCAGTTTATGATACTGTGGATGGTGCATTGAACGAAGAGAATACCCCTGTTGCACCAAAAGATATCTATAGTATAACAAAATCAAGCGGTGAAGAATTATTGAAACTCTATGCTCTGAGAGGAGGCTTCGAAGCTATATCCTGCCGATTATTCAATGCGATAGGTTCCGGAGAAACGAATGCACATCTGGTTCCTGAAATATTATCACAGTTACAGTCAGGAAGTACAAAATTAAAGTTGGGCAATCTGAACACCTACAGATCTTATATACACGTAAAAGATGTTGCGGAGGCTTTATTCAGATTATCAGACTATAAGATGCCGGAAAATTACCGCATACTAAATATTGGTAATGAAACTGAGCACACGGTAATGGATCTCGTAGGTTTTATTTCCGAAATATCAGGGAAAAAAATTGAAGTTGAGAAGGATCCTGACAAAGTACGGAAATATGATCGCCTGCACCAACTAGCAGACATCTCAAGATTAAAAAAAGACCTTGCTTGGGCACCTTCAAGAACAGTGAAAGATGCTCTGAAAGACGCATACCAGGAAACATTTGGTCATGATAAATTATAATATAATTATTCCTGCATTAGGCGGAGAAAGCTGGACCGGTGGACAAATCTATCAATCTAATATGATTGAAGCATTTCAAACGCAAACTAATGTCAACTCCTATATACTTCAAGATCACAACAAATTAAAAGGTAAAAAAGGGTTAAAAGCAAAACTGCTTAGGTTTATCAGAAGGCATTATCTTTCTATTAATCATCAGGCATCAATGCTCTTGCTCGGCTTTGATCGCAGGTTAAGTAAAAACTTCAGGCAGTTTTGCTATGCAAATACCAATGTACTTTTTACAAACAATCACTCTTATCTGGACATTAGAGCAAGAGTCATTAAGTTATATTGGATTCCGGATTTTCAACATTTGCACTTGCCACATCTTTTTACCAAGAGTCAAATTAATGAAAGAAACTATAAATTTCTTTCCGGTTGTAAAAAATCGGATATAATAATCTTAAGTAGCAGAGATGCTCAAAAAGATCTTGAAAACTTTGCTCCGCAGTATGCTCAAAAAAGTCAAGTTTTACATTTTGTAGCGAATGTACCTAAACACATTCGGGAATTAGACCCGTATGAGTTGATCACCAAACACTCACTACCTGAAAAATTTTTTTATTTACCGAACCAGTTTTGGAAACACAAAAATCATATTTCAGTATTTGAAGCCGTCTATCATCTCAGGTTACAAGGACATAAAGTAAATATCGTTTGTACAGGTAGTTCTCTGGAATTCAGAAGTCCTGGACATTTTGAACAGATCAAGAACAAAATAAATGAGTGGGAAATTTCTGATCAGATATTTATTCTGGGATTGGTACCGCATGATGAAGTATTACTTTTGATTCGTCAAAGTATCGCAATGATCAACCCATCGCTCTTCGAAGGATGGAGTACCACTGTAGAAGAATGCAAATCAATCGGGAAGCTTGCCCTGCTTTCAGATATTTCTGTTCATCGTGAACAAGCTCCATCGCTGGTCGAGTATTTTCCACCATTGGACACCAATGAATTAGCAAAACAATTACTCAAGATCTGGTATAAAAATGAGGCAGGGCCGGACAAAATAGCGGAAATAAAAGCTGCTGAAAGTTTACCATCACGGATTGAAAATTATGCCAACAATTTTTTTCAAATTATTCATGACTACAGAGACCCTAAAACTCTCCTTAAAAAAGCACAGTTACAGACACCTATCCTATTCCTCATTTTTAATCGCCCGAAACAAACTTTTCAAGTCTTTGAGACTATCAGAAAGATAAGACCTAATAAACTCTTTATTGCAGCCGATGGTCCCAGACCTCATGTACCACAGGATGCAGTAAAATGTGCGGAAGCCAGACAAATTGTTGATAAAATTGATTGGGAATGTGAAGTGAAGCTTCTTTTCAGAGACGAAAATCTATCTACGAAAACTGCAGTCAGCTCTGCCATCAACTGGTTCTTTGAGAATGTTGATGAAGGCATTATACTCGAAGACGATTGTGTTGCCGACCCGAGTTTTTTCAACTATTGTACTAAACTTTTAGAACGCTACCGCCATGATGAACAAGTAATGCACATTAATGGAAGCAATTACTTGTTAGGAAAAGAATTTAACTTCAGTGGCTCGTACTATTTTTCAAATTTATGTCACCCTTGGGGCTGGGCAACATGGAAAAGAGCATGGTCAAAGTACGATATAGACATGAAAGGGCTCGATGATTTTTTAGATGGGAATAAACTTGATAGAATAACCCGTAATCAAGAAGTAAAAAAATATTACAGGAGTGTACTTAAAAAGACAGCGATCGATGAAATCAATACCTGGGATTATCAGTGGTTCTTCTGTGTGTGGCTTAACGAAGGTATGGCAATTACGCCCTCGAAAAATCTAATCAGCAATATTGGCTTTGGTCAGGATGCAACACACACTAATTATAAATACACAAGACTTAGCAATATGAAACGCTATCATATTGACGTTATAAAGCATCCTTCAGACCGAAAAATAAACTCAAGGGCAGACGAAGCTGCTATGAAAATAAATATTACAGAAGGAGGAGGAAATATCTTTCAAAAAATTCTTGTAAAAATAAAATTAACTTTCGGTATAAAAGTTTAACATATCTATCAAAATATTTTCAAATGCGAATAACCATTTTTGGAGTTGGGAGATCAGGTACAAAGGCTGTTCAATTATATCTTAGCTATCTTATTGCACAGCGGGAGAATAAAGTCTGGATAAATTATGAACCCTATTTTTGGGAAAACCGCTTTACAAATGTATTAAACTACGAAGGATATTTTCATCACATGCACTCCCCACACATTGTCAGAACTGTCGATGAAATAAGTCGTTCACATGTAAGGTTCCTGAAAAAGCTGTCTATTTCGAAAATGAGTTCTACCACCAAATTTATCAGAGGAAATGGACGAATGGATGCAATCAATGCTATTCTTCAGCCGGACCATAGTATTGCCATAATACGGGATGTTTATCAGGTACTGATTTCTGTGCTTAAAACCGACTGGGATTTTTGGTCTGTTGGATTTGGACACCATCAAAACTGGCCTGCATTTATTGAAGAGGTAAGAAAAAAAGATATTATAGAGAATTTTGATTGGTGCCTATCCCGCATAAACGACAGGATCGATCAAAATGCTTTTTATTGGTATGTCATGAACAAATCATTGCTGACCTCTAAATGGCCGAATACGCATTTCATTAATTATTCAGAGATCAAAATTATGGAAGAAATTGCCCGTAATATTTTAGATCCTGCTATCGATCTCTCAATAAATAATAACTTATTTACAGGAGATTGTATCCATGAGAATTACCCTTTACAAAGCACAAGTGAACACAAATTTCTCTTCCATAAGATGAATGGACTATTATACAAAAGTAAACTCCTTGAAAAGTACGGCTTGTTCATCCCCAAATCAAAATACGGATCCGAGGCCGGAATGAATACGGTATTTAAAAAAATCCAGTCAGCCAGACAAGCCGGTTCGAAGCTTACAATAGAGAAAAAAGATCTGTATGAATATATCAATGAAGATATATCAAACATGTTTGAAAAAGTGAAATGGGGGAAAAAATTAACTTAAGTCGAATTTCAATTCACGGTATTGTTTTTTTCAAAGCATGGAGTAATAAAATGTTTTCTGTAAATGAATAAATTGAACAAATGTAAATTATGTAACAATACTAATCTCAGGCCGCTGAAAAAGTATGTTCATGCCGGTGAATTGGCACGCTGTATTTCATGCGGAATGGTTTTTTCAAACCTTATCCCTTCTGAATCTCTTTTAGCTGAACACTATGGAAGATACGGAATGTTTGCAGAATTATCCCCAACTACCATTAAACGCTACAATGAACTGCTTGATACATTTGAACAATTCAGACAAAAGAACAGAATATTGGATGTAGGTTGTGGAGAAGGATTCTTCCTGGAACAAGCAAAACGAAGAGGATGGGATGTGCATGGAACAGAATATGCTCCACAATACATCGAAGCATGTTTGCATAAAGGCATCAATATGCAGACAGGAGTTTTGAATCTTAATAATTATCCGGCAGAATCATTCGATGTTATTGTTTCAATTGAAGTGATAGAACATTTGCTCGATCCGCTGAAAGAGCTGGAAAATTTCAATGCGCTTTTGAGACCCGGTGGACAAGCATTTATTACAACACCAAATTTTAACTCAATTTCAAGAATTATACTTGGCAAGAACTGGTCAGTGATAAGTTATCCTGACCATGTGAACTATTTTACTGCCGGAACACTCTCCAAGGCGATGAAAAAGGCAGGTTTCAAAACAGGTAAAATCAAAACAGTAGGTGTTAGTATCACCAGAATTCAGCAAACGCTGTTCAAAAAAAAGAGAGCTAATCGTTTGGAGAATGGAGATCATCAAGATAGCAAGCATGAACCATTAGACCTACAATGGCAGTCCAGAATAGAAGGAAATCCCCTTTTAAAAATAAGTAAGAACATTTTAAATGTAATTCTCAACTTCACACGCACCGGTGATGGAATGAAAGCATTTTATAAAAAATAACCAAAGGTCTTTTTCCTGATGAACAAGCAGCGAATCAGCGTAGTCATACCATCTTTCAATCAAGGATCTTACCTTGAAGAATGTATCTTGTCAATTCTTTCCCAGGAATATGACAACCTGGAAATAATAATCATTGACGGAGGAAGTACGGATAACTCAATAGAGATCATAAAAAAATACTCAAGTCAAATCGACTATTGGGTAAGTGAAAAAGATAAGGGTCAGAGTGAGGCAATCAATAAGGGATTGAGACGATGTACAGGCGATATCGTCACATGGTTAGGAAGTGATGATATGTATCTTCCCGGAGCATTGCGAAAAGTATCTGATAGTTTTAATACTCTCCCAGCAGAAACAGGAGTAATTTATGGAACGAGTGAATTATTTAAGGACGCCGGAACTATAAGGATTGAAACGGCTTTAGCGGATGGAAGTATCGAACGTATACTGGCAGGGATGGCCTTCCCACAGCCTTCATCCTTTTTTCGCCGATCAGTATTGAATGAAACCGGACTGTTAAATGAATCACTTCATTTTGGAATGGACTACGATCTATTCAGTCGCCTTAGAATGTACTGTGACTTTGAGTATGTTGATTTTTGTTTTTCAAAATATCGCATTCATCCTTCAAGTAAAACAATAGCGTCTACAGGGAAATTTATTGGTGACTGGATCCTGATCTTTAATAGTATCTGTGAAGGTTTAGAACTTCAAAATGCATTATCCGGACTGGAGAAAATTGAATTAAGAACAACTTCCCAGGATGGAATCAGGAATTTCTATTCAAAGCACAAGGGTAGATTTACGATCGACGAAGACCTCTTGATGTATAACTTTTTGTTCAATGTTATCCGATTCGATTATGAAAGTTGCAACTTCAGACGTGCAAAAGTTGTAGCTAACGCACTTCACAGAGATTACTTCAAATTCCTTTCCGGTGACCCGATGAT